>NZ_LGHK01000450.1 GCF_001908235.1 Bradyrhizobium sp. NAS96.2 | reverse complement strand
ACCACCGAATGGATCGCGCCGATCCGCGCGCAGGCCAGCATGGCGTAGGCGGCTTCCGGAATCATCGGCAGATAGATCGTGACGCGGTCGCCCTTCTTGACGTTCCGCGTGCGCAGGATGTTGGCCATCTTGCAGACTTCGTCGTGCAGCTGGCGGTAGGTGATGTGCCTGGATTCGGAGGGGTCGTCGCCCTCCCAGATGATCGCGGTCTGGTCGCCGCGCTTCTCGAGATGGCGGTCGATGCAGTTCCAGGCGACGTTCAGCACGCCGTCCTCGAACCATTTGATCGAGATGTTGCCGGGCGCGAAGGAGACGTTCTCGACCTTGGTGAAGGGCTTGATCCAGTCGATCCGCTTGCCGTGCTCGGCCCAGAAGCCGTTGGGATCCTTGACCGAGTGCGCGTACATCTCGCGATATTTGGCGTCGTTGACATAGGCGCGCTTGGCCCAATCGGCCGGCACGTCATAGATCTTCTCGGACATCATTTTCCTCCACTCATT
>NZ_LGHK01000449.1 GCF_001908235.1 Bradyrhizobium sp. NAS96.2 | reverse complement strand
GCGCCTCCGGTCTTGGCGTCGTGCTCGATCAGACTGGCAACACGATCTCCGGCTATGTCACCGGCCATGAAAATGACGCGGCGTGGCTGGTGTTCACGCTGACGGTGAACACGGCGACCGGCGACGTGACGCTGACGCAGGATCGTGCGGTGCACGAGCCGACCGCCTCCAGCCCGGACACCGGTGAGGGCATCAGCCTGACCGGCGGCCTGGTGACGCTGACGGCGACGGTCACCGACAAGGACGGCGACAGCGCCGCCCAGAACCTCGACCTCAGCAGCCACGTCACGTTCCATGATGATGGTCCGTCGATCTCGCTGAGCGGGAATGTCAACTCGCTGAATACCTTTGAGGCTTACCTGTCGGCTGCGACCAATGCCGGCATCAATGGCTCGACGCCGGATGCGGTGCCGACGCAGGGACATGCTCTCGACAAGGAAAACTTCGCCGGCGCGTTCACGGTTGTGACCGGCGCCGACGGCGCGACCACGGCCTATGCGCTGACCATCGCGAACAACGGTATCGCGACCAATCTGATCGACAGCGCCTCCGGTCTTGGCGTCGTGCTCGATCAGACCGGCAACACGATCTCCGGCTATGTCACCGGCCATGAAAATGACGCGGCGTGGCTGGTGTTCACGCTGACGGTGAACACGGCGACCGGCGACGTGACGCTGACGCAGGATCGTGCGGTCCACGA
>NZ_LGHK01000448.1 GCF_001908235.1 Bradyrhizobium sp. NAS96.2 | reverse complement strand
GAGGGGTTGGATCGCGGGCAGAGCACACTGTTTCCGGCATTGCTCGACGATTATGTGACCGAGGATAATCCGGTGCGAGCGGTCGATGTGTTCGTTGACGGTCTCGATCTCGACAAGCTCGGATTCGTCGGTGTCCAGCCGCTGGAGACCGGCCGACCTAGCTATCACCCTGGCATTATGCTCAAGCTGTACATCTACGGCTATCTCAATCAGGTTCCGTGGAGCCGACGGCTGGAGCGGGAATGCCAGCGCAATATCGAGATGATCTGGTTGACGGGGCAGCTGGCACCGGACTTCGAAACCATCGCAGATTTCCGCAAGGACAATGGCAAAGCCATTCGTGAGGTCTGTCGCGAGTTTGTCGCGCTGTGCCGCAAGCTTGATCTGTTCAGTGCAGCGAGCGTCGCCATTGATGGGTCGAAGTTCAAGGCTGTCAATGCACGGGATAAGAACTTCACCGAGGCCAAGATGAGGAGACGTCTTGAGCGAATCGATGAGAGCATCGCCCGCTA
>NZ_LGHK01000447.1 GCF_001908235.1 Bradyrhizobium sp. NAS96.2 | reverse complement strand
GTGGAGCGCGAACGACATTCCCGTGAACGGTGAAATCGTTGTCACCGGCAAGTTCCGACTCTTCCCGATCTGGCCAGTCAACCTACCCCTTCCCGAAGCGGCCTTTCTGGGAAACGGGACGCCGGGCTCGGTGCTAGCCCGAACCGAGAGCTACATTAATGGCGTCCCAGCAATTCAGTCCACCAAACTGGAGTTGAACCGGGACTATGAATTCAAAACAGTGCTCAAAGGACGAGTACCGGGCCACCATCACGTCCATCCGATGATCAACGTGATGGGAGCCGGGCCGCTGCTCGGACCGGGAAACTGGCTGACGGTGACGGGGAACGAAAGCGACTTCAAGCTTCCAATCAAAACTCTCAGTGGCGAGACTATCGACAATCTCGAAACCTGGGGCCTTGGCAGGGTGTTCTTCTGGCATGGCTTGTGGGTTGCGATCGCCATCGTGTGGCTTGTCTGGTGGTTGCGCCGACCGCTCCTGCTGCCTCGTTTTCGCGCGTTGACGGAAAAAGGCGGCGATCGATCTCAGCTCGTTACCGGCATCGATCGCCTATTTGGGGCCGGTTTGCTCGTGGCGACGATTCTCATCGTATTCTTCGGCTTTCAGGCGACCGACGCCGCTTATCCAAGGACCGTGCCGCTGCAGGGGTCCCGCGCAACCGTCGAGCCCCTACCGGAAGTGCCTGAGCAGGTCAAAGTTGTGGTCAACAAGTCAAACTATGACGTCCCTG
>NZ_LGHK01000446.1 GCF_001908235.1 Bradyrhizobium sp. NAS96.2 | reverse complement strand
AGAAAAAGGACGCGATAATGGCTGAGTGGCCACCAAAAGTTCGAAGCGTGCCCCGCTCTATCAGCCGGATATACTCAGGCAGGGCGGTGCGGGTGAAGGCATAGCTGATGTAATCGCCCACGGACACAAGCTGCCCCATCACTTCTACGGGTAGCCGATATGGCGCCAGCCAAAACCAGTTAGCCGGGTAGAAAAGCAGTGCGAATGCAAAGGCGCCGGACATCGCCGTGAACAAAAAATTCCCGGTCAGCAAAAGAGCGACATCGAGGACTAGTGCGCCAGGTATCAGCAGCGCTGGAATGACCTCGCTCATCGGAAAGTACGACCACAGGTGGAAACCGAAATATCGATTCATCCACTGACCGAACAGGAGACAAACGACCGCAAATGTAGCGGCGATTGGAAGTCTAAATTTCGTCCAAAACACATACTGCAAAGCTGCAGGGAATGTTATGGCCATAATTGGCGTCAGGGTGACCCACCACTGTCTGTCTTTCCAATCGATCCACATATCCCAGTCCCCTGCGGTCAGCATGTAATGCAGGTGGAATGCGCCGGAGACCGCCAGAAAAAGGATGGCGGCGACGAGAAGGTCAAACACTCTTGAGATTCTTGCTGACTCTTTAGGCCATTCGAGACCATACAGTCTCACAGACGTTCCTCCTTGCATGGCTTCCTCCTAATTCTTTTACCGAGTTGAGATCGACCTTCCTGGAAACCGACGCCCGACATGATTACAAGACGGCATGCTTTGCACATGCCGGGCTGTCAGCGATTAATGGTTCACAAGCGGTTTCAGCGCTGGGTGGCGACCGAAACTTCGTCCTCTTGGGAAAGCCGCCCGATCACTTCAAGCATGTGCATCGCGATCTGGATCAGGAGCCCACCCAAGGCCAGCACACTCCAGCCCATCACGACAAAACCCCAGTGCAAGGGATAGGAGAACACCTCTTCCATCAGGAAGAAGGCATGGCCCCACTCGTTGTAGCCCAAGTTCGGCAATATTAGAAACGGACCTACAACCGCGAGCACGAATGGAATTGAGATCTGCGTTGCGAACTTCGGCAGCCTCGTCATCGCGTACAGAAATGATCCCACGCCAAACAGCACGTAGAGTGGCATGGTGCCGTAGAACAGCACGATGTGACTCGGCGTGAAGCTTGTATCCCGGACCACAACCTGATGCCATGAGGCGTCCTGCTCGGCAAAGAAGCTGGTAGCGAACCAGACGCAAAAGGCATAGACGAAGATGAACAGGACCAGATTGAAGTAACGCCGGAGCTCTTCCCGCGATTTGAGCGCGCCAAGATTGCGGTCTCGCGTGAACCATAGATACGCCCAGGCCACCACCCAGAGCAAAGGGATGACGCTGAGCTCAACCTTCAGCAACGTCATCCAGGCGGCATCGAACGCGGGCTCAGTCGAATCCAGGCCGGCGCTCCAAGCATAGACCTGCTGAAAAATGCGCCAGAACACCATCAGCGCTAGCACCGCCAGAGTGACTCCTGCTGCAAGTTTGAAATTCGCCAACGGCTGAGTACGGTCCTCAGCGGCAGACTTGGCGTTACGAGTCATCGTGATCGACATCTTGTCTCCTCCTTGAGATTGCCTTAGGTGTGGTGTTGTTTACGAGGGTAGTGCTCACTCCGATCGTTGACCGCAAGGATAGGATCTGTCTTCAAGCTCCCAACTTTCTGGTTACCTCCTTGCGAACGGCGCATACACGTTGATTTCGAGACCGACCGGTAATTCGACGATTTTTGGGGCTTTCCAGCTCATATATCGATTTGCTCCTGGCTAGATGAATGCGGCGCAAAAAGTCGCGAGGACACGAGGTCCTCGCAG
>NZ_LGHK01000445.1 GCF_001908235.1 Bradyrhizobium sp. NAS96.2 | reverse complement strand
CCGAGCGAGACGATCAGCGCGACGATTGGGACCAATACCGGGCTGACCACGACGATCAGCAGCGGCGGCCTGACCAAGGACAACACGCTGGCGCTGTCCGGCACGGTGAGCGACACCAATGGTGTGGCCTCGGTGCACGTGTTTGACGGCAGCACGGACCTGGGTGCGGCCACGATCACCGGCAACACCTGGACGCTCACGACCGCCGCGCTGTCGGACGGCGCGCACAGCTTCACGGCCAAGGCGGTGGACAACGCCGGCAACAGCACGACGACGGCGGCAATCACCGCAACGGTCGATACCACGGCGCCGAGCGAGACGATCAGCGCGACGATTGGGACCAATACCGGGCTGACCACGACGATCAGCAGCGGCGGCCTGACCAAGGACAACACGCTGGCGCTGTCCGGCACGGTGAGCGATACCAATGGTGTGGCTTCGGTGCACGTGTTTGACGGCAGCACGGACCTGGGCGCGGCCACGATCACCGGCAACACCTGGACGCTCACGACCGCCGCGCTGTCGGACGGCGCGCACAGCTTCACGGCCAGGGCGGTGGACAATGCCGGCAACAGCACGACGACGGCGGCGATCACCGCAACGGTCGATACCACGGCGCCGAACGAGACCATCAGCTCGACGATCGGGACCGATACCGGGCTGACCACGACGATCAGCAGCGGCGGCCTGACCAAGGACAACACGCTGGCGCTGTCCGGCACGGTGAGCGACACCAATGGTGTGGCTTCGGTGCACGTGTTTGACGGCAGCACGGACCTGGGTGCGGCCACGATCACCGGCAACACCTGGACGCTCACGACCACCGCGCTGTCGGACGGCGCGCACAGCTTCACGGCGAAGGCGGTGGACAACGCCGGCAACAGCACGACGACGGCGGCAATCACCGCAACGGTCGATACCACGGCGCCGAGCGAGACGATCAGCGCGACGATTGGGACCAATACCGGGCTGACCACGACGATCAGCAGCGGCGG
>NZ_LGHK01000444.1 GCF_001908235.1 Bradyrhizobium sp. NAS96.2 | reverse complement strand
CGTCCTCGGCGACGATGACCAGCGGCTTGCCGGTCTGCACCACGGCCTCGAGCAGCGGCAGCAGCTCGTTCAGCGAGGAGAGCTTCTTCTCGTTGATCAGGATGTAGGCGTCGTCCATCTCGACGCGCATCTTGTCGGCGTTGGTGACGAAGTAGGGCGAGATGTAGCCGCGGTCGAACTGCATGCCCTCGACGACGTCGAGTTCGGTCTCGAGCGACTTGGCTTCCTCGACCGTGATCACGCCCTCGTTGCCGACCTTCTTCATGGCGTCAGCGAGGAACTTGCCGATCTCGGCATCGCCGTTGGCCGAAATGGTGCCGACCTGGGCGATCTCCTCGTTCGAGGTGACCTTCCTGGAGTTCTTTTCCAGATCCGCGACAACAGCCTCGACCGCGAGGTCGATACCGCGCTTCAGATCCATCGGGTTCATGCCGGCGGCGACCGACTTGGCGCCTTCACGGACGATCGCAGCCGCCAGCACGGTCGCCGTGGTGGTGCCGTCGCCGGCCGCGTCAGCGGACTTGGAGGCGACTTCGCGCACCATCTGGGCGCCCATGTTCTCGAACTTGTCCTCGAGCTCGATCTCCTTGGCGACGGTGACGCCGTCCTTGGTGATGCGGGGAGCGCCGAACGACTTCTCGAGCACCACGTTGCGGCCCTTCGGACCGAG
>NZ_LGHK01000443.1 GCF_001908235.1 Bradyrhizobium sp. NAS96.2 | reverse complement strand
AGCTACGCCTTGAGCAGAAAAGATTCCGGAAAGAACGATTGTGGGCGATTATCGTGTCGCCGGACGCAAAGCTGGCGGCGGGCGTCCCGAATGTCCGGCATGGAGCACAAGGGGTTAGAGAAAGTTACGATCTGCTCTCCCGGAGCACTACAAATCGTGGAGATCCCAAGCGTTTGGAAATGGGAAGACATTCCATGGAATTCCTAATCGACAGGTTCGGATATATCCGTGCGCGCTGGCTGCAAGAGGAGGACGAATGTGGTTGGCAAAATTCCGACGAGCTGATCTCGCAGGTCCGAGTTCTCAATAGAGAGCCCAAAAATCTCCCGCCACCCGCTCAACATGTGCACTGAATTAGTGGAAATCTTTCAGGGCTCGCAAACAAAGGAGCAAAGCATGCAAATATCATCCCGTCCCAACCGGTTTGGCGATCGATTCGAACAGTTCATTTGGTGCATGATTCTTGTGGCTGGCGCTCTGGTCGCGGCTCCAGCCCACGCACAACACCATGAGCCGGGCATGCACGATATGCACGGGTCTGACGATGCGCCTGTTGCGAGATCGGGAAACACCGGCGATCTGCCCGCATTGAAGATCCTCCTGCCGCAATCGGGTAATACCATCGGCGAGCGTGTTGCTTTCGTTTTCCAAGCCGACGATAACATCGCAGAAATGACCATGAGCTCTGCCAATCCGAGCGTTCATCTGCATGTTGCGATGGACGAAACCGAGCTCATGCCAATGGCAGACCAGCTGATCCGGCTTGGTGATGGCCGTTATCTCTATGTTTTCGATCTCCCTGCCAAGCCTGGTCGGCACACAATAAGACTCTATTGGGCGGATCCGCAGCATCACACAATCTCCGAGACGGTGCAGACCCTCAACGTGGTTGTGAAGGAATCAAAATGAGCAAGCCGTCAATCATTGGGGGCTTAGGTGTGAGCCATTATCAGGAACGTCTTGCGCGTGCGCTAGTTGATCCGGAAGGATTTTGGGCGGAAGCTGCGAAAGAGGTTGATTGGATCGAGTGGCCGAGAAAGATCTTCGATCCATCAGTGGGCATTGACCTTGCCCCACAGGCTTCACCCAGTTTGAAGTTCGCTGTGGCCCAAGACGAGGACCAGAGCATGAAGCGCAGCCGCTTTTCGGAAGAGCAGATCATCGGGATTCCGAAGGAGCACGAGGTCGGGGTTTCGGTTGCCGATCTGTGCCGCAAGCACGGCATCAGCGACGCCAGCATCTACAAATGGAAGGCCAAGTTCGGCGGGCTGGAGGTGTCAGAGGCCAAGCGGCTGAAGACGCTGGAGGACGACAACACACGGCTGAAGCGGTTGCTGGCTGATGCCATGTTGGACAACGCGGCGCTCAAGGACCTCGTGGGAAAGAATGTATGGTCCGCCCCGTCCGTGCAAGGGTCGTAACAGCAAAAATGACGCTTCCAGTTGCATAAATGTAT
>NZ_LGHK01000442.1 GCF_001908235.1 Bradyrhizobium sp. NAS96.2 | reverse complement strand
TGGGAGCACGAGGCTGTGCTGGAGAAGGTTCAGCACCGGCTCGATCAAGACCCCAACAAGATGACCTTACGCCGGCAGACGGCGGAGCATCCGTTCGGGACCATCAAGGCCTGGATGGGTGCGACGCACTTCCTGATGCGAAGACGACACAAGGTTGCGACCGAGATGGCGCTTAATGTGCTCGCCTACAACATGAAACGTGTAATAGCGATTCTGGGCTGCGCCACACTGCTGGAAGCGATGCAGACATAAGGGGCGTTTGTACCGGCGCTTCAGCGTTTAGGACCATCTGGGGGCTCATTCGCCCCAACGAGCAACGAAACCGATGCGGGCATCCCGCCGCCAATTGACAAAAGGGTTCTCACACAGCCTGGACCCATCTGAGACATCGAACGGGATCGATGCCAAGGTAGGTTGAGTAAAATATTTCCGATCCGCCGCCAGGCGCGACATACCGATAGTGGCGGGCGCTTTGGAATTCCCATGCAATGCAGAAACTCTCCTGAGCTTCTGAGTAGGAGTCGTTGTC
>NZ_LGHK01000441.1 GCF_001908235.1 Bradyrhizobium sp. NAS96.2 | reverse complement strand
CAGCTGACGCAGACCACTTACGTCGCCGGCAACGGCACCGACCAGCTCTGGGTCCGCGTCAACGACGGTACGGCCTGGAGCGCTTGGCAGGCCTTCACCGCAGGCCCTGTGCCGCCGGTTGTGACGGCCTCCAATGCGGCGATCGCGTCTGGCCATAGCGTAGCTGCTTCCAGCCTGTTCACGGCCGGCGATCCCGACGGCGGCAGCATCACGACCTATAGCTTTTGGGATTCGAACACCAACGGCCATTTTGCGATCAACGGCGTTACCCAGGCCGCCAATACTGAGATCCAGGTTAGCGCAGCGCAGCTGACGCAGACCACTTACGTCGCCGGCAACGGCACCGACCAGCTCTGGGTCCGCGTCAACGACGGTACGGCCTGGAGCGCTTGGCAGGCCTTCACCGCAGGCCCTGTGCCGCCGGTTGTGACCGCCTCCAATGCGGCGATCGCGTCTGGCCATAGCGTAGCTGCCTCCAGCCTGTTCACGGCCGGCGATCCCGACGGCGGCAGCATCACGACCTATAGCTTTTGGGATTCGAACACCAACGGCCATTTTGCGATCAACGGCGTTACCCAGGCCGCCAATACTGAGAT
>NZ_LGHK01000440.1 GCF_001908235.1 Bradyrhizobium sp. NAS96.2 | reverse complement strand
ACGATCGAGACAAGCAGCGCGAGGAGCAGGCGAGCCTGCACACGCGCGGCGTCTGGGACTGATTGAGGGGTAGGGAGTGGGCATTTCCTTCGCGAGGCCCTCTCCACGGACCGGCCTATCTCACATTGACGGGTTTTTTTTCATCATGGCCGAAGTTTTCGACCTGTTCGGCGATCCTGTGCCGGCCAACTGGGGCGGGCGTGGTCGGCCGGAGCATGTTGCCAACCAGCAAAACCGGAATCGTGTCAGCCTGTTAGTCGCGATGGGTTGGAGCAATGAACGGATCGCGGCGGCGCTGTACATCACACAGCCAACGCTGCGGAAGCATTATTTTTCAGAGCTCAAGTTTCGGGACGTTGCGCGCGATCGGCTGACCGCGCAGGTCGGCACCAAACTGATGGACGGCGTCAACGCCGGCAACGTCTCGGCGATCCGGGAATTCCAAAAGTTTCTCGAGCGCAATGATCTCATGATGTACGGCCAGACGCAGAAGCCTGTTAAGGCCGCACCCGCTGAAAAGCC
>NZ_LGHK01000439.1 GCF_001908235.1 Bradyrhizobium sp. NAS96.2 | reverse complement strand
GACGACCTCCTCCGGCGCCTTCGCCGGCCAGAACAGTAGCGTCCGCGCGTTGCGCGGCGCCTTGAGGATGCGATCGGCCATCACCAGACCTCCGATAGCATGAGCAGCGTCACGGCGTCAGGGATCAGCGTCTTGACGTCCGGCGAGAGCTGCCAGGCCTTGTCGCTGACGCCGATGACGAGATCGCGCACCAGCGCGGGATTTGTCTCGCCGATGCTGTAGAGATGCCGGATCTGCAGCATGATGCAGGTTTTGACGACCGCCGGCAGGTCGTCGATATCCTCGTAACCGGCATCGAATTCGATGACGATCGGCTCCGGCGCGTGCGAGAACGCGAGCGGCCAGGACATGCCGAATTTCGGAAAGATGCGGACGCTATCGCCGGCGGTTTGCACGACATAGCTCGCAGGATCGAGCGTCTGCTGCGTCTCGGTTGCCCAATCGACGAACTTGATCGAATGGACCGCGTCATAGGTGACCGGCGCGATCGGGATCTCGATCACCGGCCGCCAGCACGGCAGCACCCATTGGAACGTCCGCGGGACAAATGCGCGCTGGACAAGCGCCTCACAATGCCCCGTTGCCGCGCCGATCAAGCCGGAGATCAGAGCGTCGTTTTTCGTATTCGAG
>NZ_LGHK01000438.1 GCF_001908235.1 Bradyrhizobium sp. NAS96.2 | reverse complement strand
GCTGGTCGGTCTCGATTCCTCGGCGACCGGCAATAACAGCATGATCTCGTTCCAGACCACTGCAGCGTAGCGTTTGAGTGATCGGCGCCGACCATAGGCCGATGGAATGTTCTCGCGAGAACCGGCCGCAGTATTGTCGGACCCTGCGGCCAACCTTTCCGACAAAAGGCAACCGACAATGACTGAATCAACTGCAACCCTCGACCTTTCCGCCCATTTGCCCGTCGACACGTTCCGGCTGCAGATCCGCAAGCCCGGAACGGATACGCCGATCGGCTGGGCGATCGATCTCGCCGGTCCCGCGCATCCGCAGACAATTGCGCTCAACAATGAATCGACCCGCGACGCGATCGAGAAGGAAAAGGCGATCGAGTTCGCGCAGGTCAACGGCCGCAAATGGAAAACCGAGGATGAGACGGTCGCCGATCGGCGCCGGCAGAACGTGACCAAGGTCTGCCGCCGCATCGTCGGATGGTCGCCAAATCCGACGTTTAAGATCGCTTCGCCAGATCCTATCCCGTTCACGCTCGAGAACGCCGTCGAGCTGTTCCTGCGGCCGGAGCTCGGCAGCTTCTTCGTCCAGGTGACCGACTACCTGACGAGCGAGCGGGCT
>NZ_LGHK01000437.1 GCF_001908235.1 Bradyrhizobium sp. NAS96.2 | reverse complement strand
AGCAGGGAGCTGATGCTGCTGAAGGAGAACACACCTTCGCCGGCACTGTTGGCTGGACCACTCTCGTCCTGGTCGATCGGGGCCGAGAGCGTGAAGGTGTAGGCCCCCCGTCGCCTCGGTCAGCGCGAAGGTGAACACGGTTCCGCCGCCCACCTTCGTTGCAGTCAGGGTGTCGGTGGTGCCGTCGCTCGTGATCGCATAGCTCACCGCCGCGCCGCCCGACGTCAGCGTCGGCAGGCCGGCAGTGGAGCCGGAGAGAGTGAATTTGAGTGGTGTATCTGCGCCTGTATTGAACAGGTTCGACACGTTCCCGGTAGCCGAGACCTTGAAGCCGGTCTCACCGGTCGTCTCGCCGGCGAGCCCGTCCTCGTCGACCGTCGCCGTCTGCGTGTTGGTGCTCGCGGTCGGCTGGTCGTCGATGATGGCAAGCGTCAGCGCGCCGGCGGCCGCGGTGGCGCTGCTGCCGTCCTTGTCGGTCGCCGTCAGCAGGGAGCTGATGCTGCTGAAGGAGAACACACCTTCGCCGGCACTGTTGGCTGGACCACTCTCGTCCTGGTCGATCGGGGCCGAGAGCGTGAAGGTGTAGGCCCCCGTCGCCTCGGTCAGCGCGAAGGTGAACACCGTTCCGCCGCCCGTCTTTGTTGCAGTCAGGGTGTCGGTGGTGCCGTCGCTCGTGATCGCATAGCTCACCGCCGCGCCGCCCGACGTCAGCGTCGGCAGGCCGGCGGTGGAGCCGGAGAGCGTGTATGTGAGCGGCGTGTCCGCGCCTGTATTGAACAGGTTCGACACGTTCCCGGTGGCCGAGACCTTGAAGCCGGTCTCGCCGGTCGTCTCGCCGGCGAGCCCGTCCTCGTCGACCGTCGCCGTCTGCGTGTTGGTGCTCGCGGTCGGCTGGTCGTCGATGATGGCAAGCGTCAGCGCGCCAGAGGCCGCGGTGACGCTGCTGCCGTCTTTGTCGGTCGCCGTCAGCAGGGAGCTGATGCTGCTGAAGGAGAACACGCCCTCGCCGGCACTGTTGGCTGGACCACTCTCGTCCTGGTCGATCGGGGCCGAGAGCGTGAAGGTGTAGGCCCCCGTCGCCTCGGTCAGCGCGAAGGTGAACACGGTTCCGCCGCCCACCTTCGTTG
>NZ_LGHK01000436.1 GCF_001908235.1 Bradyrhizobium sp. NAS96.2 | reverse complement strand
AGCGCTCGTCTCGTCGGAGCTGGCCGGGATAGCGGAGGCGAGACGAGCGCGGGTGGCGTGATCGTCGTCTCGGCTCTTGAACCGCCAGCTATCGTTGCCGGTCTCGACGATGTCGCAGTGATGGGTCAATCGGTCGAGCAGCGCGGTGGTCATTTTGGCGTCGCCGAACACGCTCGGCCATTCGCCGAAGGCGAGATTGGTGGTCACGATGACGGAGGCGCGCTCATAGAGCCGGCTGACGAGGTGGAAGAGAAGCTGGCCACCGGACTGGGCGAAGGGCAAATAGCCGAGTTCATCCAGCACGATGAAGTCCATCCGGGTCAGATGCTCGGCGAGCCGTCCTTGCCGTCCGTTGCGGGTCTCGGTCTCGAGGCGATTGACGAGGTCGACTACGTTGAAGAAGCGGCCGCGGGCACCGGATCGGATGCAGCTTCTGGCGATGGCAATGGCCAGGTGGGTTTTGCCTGTGCCGGTGCCGCCAACCAGCACGACGTTGCGTTGTTGGGCGATGAAGCCGCCGCCAGCGAGATCATTGACGAGAGTCTGATTGATTGGCGTGCCGTCGAACTGGAAGTCGGCGATGTCCTTGGCAAGCGGCAGCTTGGCAATGGTGAGCTGGTATTTGATCGACCTGGCTTGCTTCTCGTTGATCTCGGCGTTGAGCAGGTCGCCGACAATGCGCTGAGGTTCGTGCTGGCGCTTGACGGCAATTGCCATGATCTCGTCGAAGGCAGCCTTCA
>NZ_LGHK01000435.1 GCF_001908235.1 Bradyrhizobium sp. NAS96.2 | reverse complement strand
CGGGCAGGGCACACTGTTTCCGGCATTGCTCGACGATTATGTGACCGAGGATAATCCGGTGCGAGCGGTCGATGTGTTCGTTGACGGTCTCGATCTCGACAAGCTCGGATTCGTCGGTGTCCAGCCACTGGAGACCGGCCGACCTAGCTATCACCCTGGCATTATGCTCAAGCTGTACATCTACGGCTATCTCAATCAGGTTCCGTCGAGCCGACGGCTGGAGCGGGAATGCCAGCGCAATATCGAGATGATCTGGTTGACGGGGCAGCTGGCACCGGACTTCAAAACCATCGCAGATTTCCGCAAGGACAATGGCAAAGCCATTCGTGAGGTCTGTCGCGAGTTTGTCGCGCTGTGCCGCAAGCTTGATCTGTTCAGTACAGCGAGCGTCGCCATTGATGGGTCGAAGTTCAAGGCTGTCAATGCACGGGATAAGAACTTCACCGAGGCCAAGATGAGGAGACGTCTTGAGCGAATCGATGAGAGCATCGCCCGCTACCTCTCTCAACTTGAGACCGCCGATCGGCATGGCGATGCGGTGCCGGAGGCGAAGGTTGAGCGGTTGAAGGGCAAGATCGAGAAACTCAAGGAGGAGATCGTTCGGCTCAACGCGATCAACGCGGAGATGATGAAGAGCGAGGACAAGCAGATCTCGCTCTCCGATCCTGATGCACGCTCGATGGCGACAAGTGGTAAGGACACCGGCGTCGTTGGCTACAACGTGCAGATTGCAGTTGATACGCAGCATCATCTCATCGTGGCTCACGAGGTGACCAAT
>NZ_LGHK01000434.1 GCF_001908235.1 Bradyrhizobium sp. NAS96.2 | reverse complement strand
CTTGCAGATTTACTTGCAGATTTAGGAGAGATTAGGAGAGACGAGAATGGCTAAACGCGCACGCATTCGCTACGTCAACAAGACGGACAGAAAGAACCCTCACGAAAGAATCACACATGTTGGGGGAACTAACCCCGACGGGACGCCGTGGAAGCGATCCATCGGTCAGGCTATCAAAGATATCGAGAGCGACGAATGGGAGTTCTATGTCGAAGAAAACGGCCGCAGGGTTGATGTGGTGTGGGCCACGCACGATGGGCAAAAGTACATCAAGACGGCGGCGGACGACATTCAACCCAACAATCTTCTTCTGCTCGCTAACTGTCCGTGATCTTCAGTAACAGAGACATTTACAACGAGCTATGTTTGAATTTGGGTGACGAGCCCGATCAGGCGGCGTGGTTCGGGCATAGAGGTGACCTCGATGCCGTCAGTGAATCTGACACCTGCGATGACCCTCGGCGGGTGATTTGCGCCGTTGAGCCGACGTCAAGTCTTCGATGCGGCACCGATCAATTTGAAGACCATCAGTCTGGTGGTGTTCGGTGAGAGCGCTCCCTTGCTATGCACCGTTCGGTGCCGCGCACCGTGGCGAACACGCTTTCGATCGGGTTCGAGGTGTGCAAATGACCCCAATACTCGCCGGGAAGTCTACGAACGACAGCAGCGCGTCACGATCCTTCCGCCGGCACGCTGAGCGAGATCATCGCTGCCCGATGATCGACGAGGGCCAGGTCCATGGCGGCCTTGCCCAGGGCATCGGGCAGTCCCTGCTCGAGCATGCGGTCTATGACTCGAACGGCCAGCCGGTGACGGCCTCCTTCATGGATTACACCATGCCGCGCGCCGATGACCTGCCGTCGTTCAAGCTTAGCCACACCACGACGCTGTGCCCGCGCAATCC
>NZ_LGHK01000433.1 GCF_001908235.1 Bradyrhizobium sp. NAS96.2 | reverse complement strand
GTTCACGCTGACGGTCAACACCGCGACCGGCGACGTGACCTTGACGCAGGATCGTGCGGTGCACGAGCCGACCGCCTCCAGCCCGGACACCGGTGAGGGCATCAGCCTGACCGGTGGTCTGGTGGCGCTGACGGCGACGGTGACCGACAAGGATGGCGACAGCGCCGCGCAGAACCTCGATCTGAGCAGCCACGTCACGTTCCACGACGACGGCCCGTCAATCTCGCTGAGCGGGAACGTCAACTCCCTGAACACCTTTGAGGCCTATCTGTCGGCTTCGACCAATGCCGGCATCAATGGTTCGACGCCGGATGCAGTGCCGACGCAGGGTCACGCTCTCGACAAGGAGAACTTCGCGGGTGCGTTCACGGTGGTGACAGGCGCCGATGGCGCGACCACGGCCTATGCGCTGAGCATCGCGAACAACGGTATCGCGACCAATCTGATCGACAGCGCCTCCGGTCTTGGCGTCGTGCTCGATCAGACTGGCAACACGATCTCCGGCTATGTCACCGGCCATGAAAATGACGCGGCGTGGCTGGTGTTCACGCTGACGGTGAACACCGTGACCGGCGACGTGACCTTGACGCAGGATCGTGCGGTGCACGAGCCGACCGCCTCCAGCCCGGACACCGGTGAGGGCATCAGCCTGACCGGTGGTCTGGTGACGCTGACGGCGACGGTGACCGACAAGGATGGCGACAGCGCTAGCCAGAAGCTCGATCTCAGCTCGCATGTGACGTTCCACGACGACGGCCCGTCAATCTCGCTGAGCGGGAACGTCAACTCCCTGAACACCTTTGAGGCCTATCTGTCGGCTTCGACCAATGCCGGCATCAATGGTTCGACGCCGGATGCAGTGCCGACGCAGGGTCAC
>NZ_LGHK01000432.1 GCF_001908235.1 Bradyrhizobium sp. NAS96.2 | reverse complement strand
GGCCTTGAAACCGTCTTCATAGCGCGCGCGCATCGCTGCGACGGCGCCGGCATAATCAGCCATGGGAATAACCTCTAGCGTGCGCGGATCTCGAGGGCCGGCTGACGCACCAGCCAGGCCTGCCGGGCCTTGTCGGACATGCGGCGCCGACCGGCCTTGATCTGCTTGGAGAATGCGGCATAGGCCGCGATATCGCCGAACCGGACCGGCATGAACGTGAACTTGACCGCAGCGCGGTTGCCGTAGCGCCCTGCGACGATCAGCGCCGTCTCTTGGTAGATTTTCGGCGCGACCTTCATTTTCATCCGGCCGATCTCAATCTTGCGCGCGTAAGGGACCGGATTGGAAATGTTGATCTGGTCGCCGCGCCGAAAGCCGGAAACGTCACTGACGGCGCGGCCATTGAGGAAAACCGTGTGACTGTCCCGGTAGAGACCAGGATGCGGATCGTCGACCGAACCGACCGGCGAGCGTTCGCGCAACGTCGCGAGCGCAAAATCGACGACGTCCTGCATCGCCAGATATCGGAATATGATCCGCATCAGTTGTCGACCGAGACGATCTCATCATGCGGACCGTTGAGGACTTCCTCGACCTCGGCCGGAATGATGTCGTTCAAGGAATGGTCGGCCTCCTCCTGGTGGATGCGGTCGAGCATCTTTTTCCGCGCCCTGCGCAGCGCGAGCTCTTTCGCATCCTGGAACGCCTTGCGCGCGTTCAAGCCGGCCAGGTCGCCGGTTATGACGAATTTCGCTTCCTCGGCGGTTGAGATGCCATTCCGCGCGGCGTCGAGCCTGCGCTCGTAATCTGCCTCGTCAAACACCTTGCCCATCAGCCGCGGACCTGCAGCTCGAATGCGATGACCTGCCCCTGCATCCGCCTGGTCGCGTCGTCGACGCCCTCGATACTGACCTCGGCGCCGGCGATCA
>NZ_LGHK01000431.1 GCF_001908235.1 Bradyrhizobium sp. NAS96.2 | reverse complement strand
ATGCGCACTCGGTCAAGGACCCGAACGGCTTCTGGGCCGAGCACGGCAAGCGGATCGACTGGATCAAGCCCTTCACCAAGGTCGAGAACGTCTCCTTCGCGCCCGGCAACATCTCGATCAAATGATTCGAGGACGGCGTGCTGAACGTCGCCTGGAACTGCATCGACCGCCATCTCGAGAAGCGCGGCGACCAGACCGCGATCATCTGGGAGGGCGACGACCCCTCCGAATCCAGGCACATCACCTACCGCCAGCTGCACGACGAAGTCTGCAAGATGGCCAACATCTTGCGCACGCGGAACGTCAAGAAGGGCGACCGCGTCACGATCTATCTGCCGATGATTCCGGAAGCCGCCTACGCCATGCTGGCCTGCGCGCGGATCGGCGCGATCCATTCGGTGGTGTTCGGCGGCTTCTCGCCGGACAGCCTCGCCCAGCGCATCAAGGACTGCGATTCCAAGGTGGTGATCACCGCCGATGAAGGCCTGCGCGGCGGCAAGAAGGTGCCGCTGAAGGCCAATGTCGATGCCGCGATCGCCAAAACCGGCGGCGTCGATTGGGTCGTGGTGGTGAAGCGCACCGGCGGTGCTGTTGACATGAACCCGACCCGCGACCTCTGGTATCACGAGGCGGCCAAGGTGGTGACATCAGAATGCCCGTGCGAGCACATGCACGCCGAAGACCCGCTGTTCATCCTCTACACCTCGGGCTCGACCGGCACGCCGAAGGGCGTGCTGCACACCTCGGCCGGCTACCTCGTGTTCGCGTCGGTGACGCATCAATACGTGTTCGACTATCACGACGGCGACATCTACTGGTGCACCGCCGATGTCGGCTGGGTCACCGGCCACAGCTACATCCTCTACGGGCCGCTCTGTAACGGCGCGACCACGCTGATGTTCGAGGGTGTGCCGAACTACCCGGACAATTCGCGCTTCTGGAACGTGGTCGACAAGCACAAGGTCAATATCTTCTACACCGCGCCGACCGCGATCCGCGCGCTGATGCAGGGCGGCGACGAGCCGGTGAAGAAGACCTCGCGCAAATCGCTGCG
>NZ_LGHK01000430.1 GCF_001908235.1 Bradyrhizobium sp. NAS96.2 | reverse complement strand
TGCCGAGTAGGCGGGGGTGTTGCCATCCCCGCCCCTCACAGACCCGGACGAGCGGATTACCCGCATCCGGTTCTTCACGCGCAAGCTTCGCTCACGAGACGGCATATTGGTGGACGATCTTGGCTGTTGGCAGCGGGTAGCGCGCGAGCATGGCTCGGAAGCGCGTCCACGGCAGATTGCTGTGGCGGCCACGCCGTGCGAGCCATTTCTTCCATATCCGCACGAGCTGGTGGTGATACCATCTGATCCGTCGGCCGTTTCCGGAGATGCCGTAGTAGGCGCAGTGCCCCCGGATCACCCGCGACAAGTGGGCGTGCTGTTCACGGAATGGACGATGCAGGTTGACCCGACACCATTCCATCACGGAAGCCAGCGCGCGAGCATAACGGTCTTTTGCCGTTGTCTGTCGGACGACATTCTTACCCTTCCTCGATTGACCCCACACATGGGTGAAGCCAAGGAAGTTAAATGTGGTCCCCGCCGTCGCAGGATGACGCCCTTCCGGGCGTTTGAACCGGAAGTCTACGAAGCGAGTCTTGGTCGGATGGAGTTGAAGCCCGTACCGACCGAGCCGCTTACCCAACACATTCAGCAATCGCTTGCCGGACAGGTGGTCCTCGAAGGCGATCACCGCGTCATCAGCGTATCGAACCAATTGGCACCGCCCCTTGAGCCGCGGTCGCGCCACCTGCTCGAACCATTCATCCAGCACATGGTGCAGATAGATGTTTGCAAGCAGTGGCGAGATCACGCCGCCTTGAGGCGTTCCACCAGTCGTGCGGCGTAGGATGCCCTTTTCGAGCACCCCCGCCTTCAGCCATTTATCAATCATCCTCCGGATGACGCCGTCCGTGACTCGCTGATCGAGGAATCGGCGCAGGTGCGTGTGATCGATGGTGTCGAAGTATTTCGAGATATCGACGTCCACCACCCAGCGCAGCCCTTGCTCCATGAACCCATTGCGCAGGGCGCGTAGGGCATCATGGGCCGATCGTCCCGGTCGGAAGCCATACGAGCACGGCAAGAAGTCCGTCTCGTAGATCGGCTCCAGGAGCAGGAGAATCGCCCGCTGCGCCACCTTGTCTTCCAGTGTCGGAATGCCGAGTGGCCGTTCGGTCCCATCCGCCTTCGGGATGTAGTGCCGTCGCACCGGCGGCGCGATGTAACGGCCGGATTTGATGCGCGCCAGGAGATCATCGAGATTGGCCTCCAGGTTCGCCTCATAGTCCGTCGCCATCATGCCGTCGACGCCGGGCGCGCCATCCTTGCGCGTCAGACGATAAGCCTCGAGCATCCATTCACGGTCGATCAGGTGATGCAACGAGGTCAGCACCCGCTCGGGATGTTGCCTCGCCAGATCGGCTATCCATTGTCGTTTCGTGGACAGGTTTGTGGGACTCAGCGTTCCCTCCCGTGTTTCTCGTCAATGGGTCTTAACGCGTGACGGCTCCCTTCCCTCCAGCGGGTCCCGGTGAGCCCAGTTCCCCGCCTTCCTCAGTACTACGAAGCCGCTACGACTTCCCGCCGCGCATGTCCGTCGGCTTATGTCTTCGCCTCGGGATTCCACATGCCTTGGTGTTTCGTGTTCGCGTACGCGCTCCCGATGCTCGCCAAGTCGGTCATCGGGCCTGGAGCTTTGTTGAGGCCGGTGCTCCGTGCCGGCTTTCCATGTGGGCACGAACGGGATCTCTCAGGTTTCCGGGTGACCCATCCCGTACCTCTGCCCTGCTCAGAGACCCCGGCCGAACCGGTAAACCTGACCATAGCGGCTTTCCGGTGCTGCCCCCGCACCCAACACGGCGAAGGCTTCAGCACGACCATGATTTCGAGGCTGCCACAGGGCTTAGATACCTGCTGTCTACGCTTCACGAGTGACGTTGCCGCCACCCATGCAAGACTCGCTTCCGGCTGGCGGGCTCCGCCTTTGCCGGGAGGGCGTCGAACCCTCTGGGTCACGTTGAAAGGTTTCAGATCACAATCTT
>NZ_LGHK01000429.1 GCF_001908235.1 Bradyrhizobium sp. NAS96.2 | reverse complement strand
AGCACGACATCGGCGGAATGGACGCTGTGACTGAGCGCTTCGGCACAGGCCGCTTCCACCGCGGGCAGACCGTCAGTCAGCACCGCGTTGAGGATGTCGACCATCTGCCGATTGCCATCGTCGGTGCTGGCAAGCTTGCGCTGGATCCGCTCGATCGCGGCCGGCAGCACCCAGTCTTTGAAGGGAGCACCGTTGCGCAAGGCGCCGGGTTTGCGGGCGAGCACCGGCACATAATGCCAGGGGTCGTAGACGGTATCGCCGCGGCCAAAGGATCGCGGGTGCTCGGCAACGATGCGTCCATCCTGACGGATCACGATGCGATCGGCATAGGCTTGAACCTCGACCGGTCGTCCGACTGCGCTGGCTGCGACCGAGTACTTGTTGTTGTCGAAGCGCACCAGGCAGGTCTTCGAGACCGATGCCGTCACCGCATGGAAGCCGTCGAAGCGGCCGGCATAGGGAACGAGTTTGGGGCGTTCGGCTTCGAACACGTCCCAGATCGTCTGCTCGGGCAGCTCCGGATGGCGATGAGCCTTGGCGTAGGCGATGCATTTGTCGAGCAGCCAGGCGTTTAACTCGTCGAGGTTTTTGAACCGCAGCCGCGGCGTGAAGAAGCGTTCCCTGACCAGCCCGACCTGGTTCTCGACCTGCCCCTTCTCCCAGCCCGACGCTGGCGTGCAGGCGACCGGATCGACCAGATAGTGGCTGCACATCTGCAGGAAGCGGCGATTGTAGAGACGCCCTTTACCGACGAAGATCGTCTCTACGGCGGTCTTCATGTTGTCGTAGATGCCGCGGGTGCAGGTGCCTTTGAACAGGGCGAACGCCCGGTCGTGGGCGTCGAACACCATCTCCTGCGTCTCCCGCGGATAGGCCCGCACGAACAGCATGCGGCTGTGACAGAGCCGGACATGGGCGGCCTTCACCATCACCGTGGTGCCGCTCAGCAAGACCACCTCGTGGCTCCAGTCGAACTGGTAGGCTTCGCCTGGTGCAAAGCTCAGCGGGACATAAGCAGCCGCGGTCGATTGCCCGCGTTCTTTGCTCCACCGCCTGGCGTAACGCCGCACCGCATCGTAACCGCCGTCATAGCCGCGGCCGCGCAGCTCTTCGAAGATCCGGATCAACG
>NZ_LGHK01000428.1 GCF_001908235.1 Bradyrhizobium sp. NAS96.2 | reverse complement strand
ATGAGCTTAAGCTGGGTGTATTAAATTGGGAGAAACAGTCCGCGAGCAAATAGGATTGTCAGATGGACGAACGCGAACTCGACCTTCTCTGTGCGGTGTTCGACGGCGTAGTCGTGGCATCCTTCGGCTTGCTCGCCTTCGGCACATTTTTCCTTATGTCCATGTGACGCGCGTCCGGGCTTGTTGGAGGAAGGCGCGATTATAGCTCTGCGCCTTGTCGTAGCAGGCACGCTGAATAAAGCTGCTACGGGTAATGTCGGTGCACGCGAACGATTTGAGGTCGACCGCGCCGCGATATTTGACATCGACCGTTTCAGCGAGAGGAACCGATGTTGACAGCGCGAAGACGACGACCGACAGCACCCATGTATGTCGCGCTGCAGAATGTTTGGTGCGAATCGTTTGATGCATGGCTCTACCACTGGACGGGGAGGGTGTAGGGTTCGGGCGTGACTTGATCAGTCAGGACATCGATGAGATCACCCGCGAGTGTGAGACCTTATTGAAGGACAAGTTCGTGGGTTACGTTGTCCTGCGACCAAGACCTGAACCTATTCAAAAAGGACTGTCCAAGCAGCAAAGGGGCATTGGCGCGCGCGATGCTTGCGCGAACATTGGTCACCGTTCGATCTCCAACCTTCAAAGATCTGATGATAAATGTCCTCGATGAGACAATCGAACCATCAGCAAGGCGATGGTTTGTGGATCCAGTAAAGTCGCTTTCGTTGATCGTGCCGGTCCTCATCAATGTTTGAGCAACATCGGCTGGGATCGAAACGTCAGAGGCTCCACTGTCAACAACGAAGTTTAACTTCAGGGTATCGTTTATGAGAGCGGGCACGAAAAAGGTCCCATTGCCTGAAACCATCCTCACGCGCGCGTCGCCCGCGGATAGTTCGGTCACTATCTGAGTTGCCGCGGGCCGAACTCCAATGAGACGGGCCAATGCCGCTTGGGCAAAACGATTTCCGTGATCTGCGGCTAGCCTGTACAGGCGGACGGCTTCGCGCTCATCTTTTACTAACCCGCCATCGCCGCGCTCGTATGCAGCTCCTAGATTTGCCTGACCTTGAGCGTTGCCCCCCTCTGCAGACATTTTGAAAAACCGTACAGCCTCTACAACATCTTTCGGCAGTCCTCCGGCCCCAGCCAAATAGGCAAGTCCTAAATTCGCCTGCGCCTGCGCATTCCTGTGTTCTGCTGCGAGCTTATAAAGCCGTACAGCTTCGGTCTCGTCCCTAGTTAACCCACCGGAGCCGCGCAAATACGCAGCGCCCAAGTTATTTTGCGCCTGATCGTTGCCTTGTTCAGCTGACAGCTTGTAGAGACGCACAGCTTCACGCTCGTCTCTTGCTAGCCCGCCCGCTCCATGCTCATAGGCAAACCCGAGGTTCACCTGGCCAACGGCGTTACCTTGGTCAGCCGAAAGCTTAAAAAGTCGTACGGCTTCACGCTCGTCTTTTGATACCCCTGCGTGACCTCGCGCGTAGGCAAGCCCCAGATAAGCCTCTCCGAGAGCATTACCTTGGTCGGCCGATAATTTGTACAGTCGGCCCGCTTCGCGTTCATCTTTGGTGACTCCGCCGCGTCCCTCGAGATAAAAGATCCCTAGATAGACTTGCGCGAAGGCGTTACCGCGCTCTGCTGCCGTTCTGTATAGACGGGCGGCCGTGTACTCATCCTTGGCTAAGCCGCCCCGTCCCGTTTGATACAATCTGCCGAGATTATATTGCGCCGGCGCGAAGCCCTGATCTGCGGAAAGCCTGAAAAGACGGGCGGCTTCACTATCACTTTGGGCAAGCCCGCCACGTCCCGCTAGATAAAGAACTCCAAGGTCGTTTTGACCTTGCGCGTTCCCGTGATCTGCAGCGAATTTCGAGAGGCGGAGCGCTTCGGCGTCATCCTTCGGGATGCCGCCCTCTCCAATCAGATAGAGCGACGCCAGGTTGGCCGCGCCTTGAACGCTGCCACCCTCGAACGCCTTGGCGTATTGCAGCCGAGCCGCATCAACGTTCTTTGCGGCCTGATATGCCCGACCTAGCTGCAGGGCAATCCTGGGATCTTTTGGGGCGACCTTCGCTGCGCGTTCGCATGCATCGATTGCGACCTGTGCGACGATCTTTTCAGAACTGACGCCAGCGACTCCCGCTGGTCGCGTCCTATCAAATGGATGAGCCGCAACTTGATCGCAGGCTGCTAGAAGTTCAACGATTGGCTTCTCGGCGGCGGAAATAGAGGAACAACTGAATCCAATCAAGAGTCCGACGGAAATATAAATTAGCCTCACCGCACTCCTCCTGTGAGACGAACTGAAAGTGTTTTCGCTACAATAAGACCAAGCCTATCCCTCCGGCTCGCTCCTGCCAATGCCGGATGTTCGGGAAGATGTGCGGCGCCAAGGCGAAAACTCTCGGTTGATTAAGAGATCCCGCCCGACGGACACGCTCGCCCGCCACAGTATCCCTTCGCCCG
>NZ_LGHK01000427.1 GCF_001908235.1 Bradyrhizobium sp. NAS96.2 | reverse complement strand
CCCAGCAAGTGAAGCCAGCTCCGTCATCCTGAGCAACCGTTAGCTTGCGGGGTGCATCGGCTGCCACGGAGTGCCGCGAGCGACGACAGTATTGATGAAGATGAGGAGCTTACGGGCGCAGGCGACGAGAGCCATTTTGTGGGTCTTGCCGTTGCCGCGCAGGCGCGCATAGAAGGCCTTGAGGTGGGGATTCCAGTGGAATGTGGCGGCGAAGGCCGCCGCGTAGAGGCTGGTCCGCAATCGGGTACGACCGCCCATGATATGGCGCGGGCCGGTTCTGGTGCCGGAATCATCATCATAGGGAGCGAGGCCGGCCAGCGCGGCGACCTGTTCGCGGGAGAGCGTCCCGATCTCCGGCATTCGGACCAATACGGCAATCGCGCTCTTCTCGGCGATGCCTTGAACGCTCACGATCAGATCCAGCTTGGCTGCGAGATCGACATGCGCTCGCATAGCCTCGCGCAGTGTTTCGCGAGCGCTGCGCGCCTGGGCCTTGCGGTTGGCAATTTCCTGCTTCCAGAATGCGCGGCTAGTCTCGTCCTGCGCCATCTCTAGCCGCGTCTTGTAGAGGACGATGTCTTCGCTCAATTGATCGATCAGGGTCTGTGCTGCGGCAAAAGCCTCAAAACGAGGGTCTGGCGCGTCGCGGAACTCCTCGACTGAGGCGACGCAGGCGGCAATCATGGCGGCGTCGATTTTATCGTTCTTGGCGAGCTTGAGGCGGAACTGGGCGTAGGAGCGGACCTGCAGCGGCTGCAACACGACGACAACGAACCCGGCCCGACGGAGCACTCTGACAAGGTTCTTCTCGTAGCCGCCGGTTGCCTCAACTCCGATCCGGTCGACGTTGTGGCGCTTCAGCCAGGTCACGATCGTGTCGTGTCCCGCGGCGGTATTGTCGGCCTCGAGCCGGGCCTTGGAACCGGTCAGCGCGACATCGAGCTTAAGCTTGCCGATATCGATCCCGGCGCAAACAGTGCTATGCTTCATCATCTTCGTCTGTCCCAACCTTGCTACGCGAACCCTAGGTTCGTTCAACCATCCGGGCCGGATGAAGAGCCGATCGCGATCTTGCTCAGGAGCAGTCCAGGCAGACTGTGGTGCAAACGATCCGACGATCGACCGGCTCGATCCGGGTGGCCACCCGGATCGAGCCATTCCTTGCGGAACGCAACAAAGATAGCAGAGCCTT
>NZ_LGHK01000426.1 GCF_001908235.1 Bradyrhizobium sp. NAS96.2 | reverse complement strand
CCACGTCGCGCAACCATGCGCATTTGGGGTAATGGGTCCTGGCTTTCCAGGCCGTGCAAAAAGTCGGCCCGGCGCGGGGAGTATTGAGTGACCAAGCGCGCGGCTCAGGCTGCGGATGGCCGGAGTGCCGTGAGCAGCGTGGGCAGGCCCTTGATGGCGATCATTCTCTTGATGTTGTAGGCGGTGATGCTGAGCGCCAGTTCGGCTTTGGCTTTCCGCAACCCGCGGACGAGGAATCGCGGAAAGCCCATCATCCATTTGATGGTCCCGAACGGATGCTCGGCGACCCGCCGGCGGAGCTTCATCCAAGCAGGATCGGCCATGGCCCGCTGGTGCATGGCCTCGCGGTCATCGTCATGGAAGCCGCGCACGATGATCCGCTGCGCCGCCTCGGTACATTGCGACTTCAGCGGACAGGTCGGGCAAGCTTGCGTCCGGTACTCCTTCTTCTGTTTGGTGCGGGAGGTCTTGAAGAGTCGGAGGACCTCGCCGGCCGGGCAGCTCCAGCTGTCGTTCTCCCGGTCGTAGCTGAACCGATCGCGACTGAAGTATTGCCTGCCCTTCGGATTGACCCGTTCGGCGTCCGGCACGATCGCGGTGATGCCGTCCTGCTCACATTGTTTGGCGTGCGCGCCGTTGGCGTAGCCGGTGTCTGCAACAACAGTCACCTGATCGGCGCCGACCGCCGCCTTGCCCTGCTGAGCCATCGGATGCAATTGCTGCAGGTCATTGCCGTCGTTGGTCAGATCGAATGCAACGATCAGGTCATGCTCGGCATCGACCGCGATCTGTGCGTTGTAGGCCACCTGATGGCCGCGCGGCGTGCGCATCAGCTGGGCCTCGGGCTCGCCCAGGACTTTTTGCTTGAGACCTTCCTGAACCAGCTGCCTGGCCTGCTGCTGCAACTCCGCCCGCTGAGCCTTCAACGCGGCAAGGGCTGCTGCCACGTCGGTCTTGGCCGGCTCAAGCGGCGCCTCCTCGGCGTCGGCCTCATCCATCGCCGTCAGATACTCGGCGATCTTGCGCTCGATCGCCGTCTCCCGCTCCGCAAGCTTCTTCTTCGTGATCACCTGCTTGCGGCTGGCTGCCGCAGCAATCTTGCTCCCGTCGATCGCCAAGACTTCGCCTCCAAACACCGATTGCCCGCGGCAGAACTTGATGAAGGCCCGGCAGACCCCGACAATGGCCTCAGGATGATCCTTGCGGAAGTCCGCAATGGTCTTGAACACCGGCGTCACCCGGTTGATCAGCCAGAATACCTCAACATTGCGCTGGGCCTCACGCTCAAGCCGCCGGCTCGAACGCATCTGGTTCAAATACCCATAGATATAAAGCTTCAACAGGTCGCGAGGATCGTAAGGCGGCCGCCCCGTCGCTTCCGCCTCAACGTGCGAGAAACCCAGCCCGGCAAGATCCAGACCGTCCACAAAGCCGTCGATCACCCGCACCGCACTGTCCGCTGCGATCACCTCGTCCAGCGTCTCGGGATACAGCGTCGCCTGATACCGCGATCGCCCAATGACGTGTCCCATCGTCCCCCCGAATCAATCTCAGCCGCCAAAATCCACCATCAGAGCGTGGTTTTTGCACGGCCTGGAAAGCCAGGACCCATTAGCCCAATTCTCAATTGTTGCGCGAC
>NZ_LGHK01000425.1 GCF_001908235.1 Bradyrhizobium sp. NAS96.2 | reverse complement strand
GCGCACGAGGTTTTCGGCGGGTTATGCTAGAGCAGATTCCGATCACGCTGAACCATATCCCGCGGCCTGGAAGTAGTTTGAGCATTCTTGCGGTGTGAAGGTGTGGAAGGCGTCTGCGATCGCTGTTTCCAAGGTCTCGATAGTTCTGGCGGCGGCCTTGCGCAGCCGCGATTTGAACTTGGCGAAGGCGTTTTCGATCGGATTGAAGTCGGGCGAATAGGGTGGCAGCAGAATAAGGTTTGCGCCGCATGCCTGGATGGCGGCGCGGACGGCCGCACCCTTGTGCGCCGGCAGATTGTCCATCACCACGATGTCGCCGGGATCGAGTGTCGGCGCCAGAACCTGCTCGACATAGGCGCGGAAGGCGACGGCGTTCATCGGTCCGTCGAGCGTCATCGGCGCGGTCAAGGCGGTGCGGCGCAGGGCTGCGGTAAAGGTCGTGGTTAGCCAATGACCGTGCGGGATCGGGGCACGGCAGCGGCTGCCGCGCCTGGAGCGACCGTAAAGTCGGGCCATCTTGGTGGAAGCCCCGGTCTCGTCGATAAAGACCAACTTGTCCGGATCCAGGCTCGGTGCCAGCTCACGCCAAGCCTCGCGGGCGGCTGCGACGTCGGGCCTGTCCTGCTCGGCTGCGTGCGCGGTTTTTTTTGAAGCTGATGGCATGACGGTCGAGAAAGCGCCAAACCGAGCTCGGCGCAAACGAATCTCCCGTCTTGGCTTCGAGCATTTCTGCGACCTCGACCAGGGTCATGTCCGGCTTAGCTTTGATCGCGCCCAGGATCATCTCGCGGTACGCCTCAATGCGATGCGAGCGCTGATCGCCACCCTGTGGCTTGGCGCTGGACGCTCCGCTCTGGCGCCATTGGCTCACAAA
>NZ_LGHK01000424.1 GCF_001908235.1 Bradyrhizobium sp. NAS96.2 | reverse complement strand
CGACGATCGACCGGCTCGATCCGGGTGGCCACCCGGATCGAGCCATTCCTTGCGGAACGCAACAAAGATAGCAGAGCCTTCCAGTACAAGGTGCGAGCGGAGCGAGCCTCGAAGGATGCACGGCCCGGCTGGTGGCCGTCGATCCTTCGAGACGCGCGCAAGAGCGCGCTCCTCAGAGCCTGACTGAAAAAGGGGTGAGTGACCTGAGTGGGGTGTGATTCCATCGGATTTGCAAAGATTCGAGGGAGAGCACGATGCCCTGGACTGAGATCACTCGGGAGCAATATCGGCGGGACGAACTGCGTTATGCAAGCGATATGACCGATGCGGAATGGGCGCTGATCAGGCGGCTGTTGCCGCGAGCGAACCGGCGCGGCCGGCCGCGTAAGACTGAGCTGCGTCGTGTGGTCGAAGCGATCCTCTATATCGTTTCGACTGGCTGCCAGTGGCGGGCGTTGCCGCTGGAGTTCCCACCCTATTCGACGGTGCAGGGCTATTTTTATACATGGCGGGATACAGGCCGATGGCAAAGGATTGTCAGCGTTCTCGTCCAACGGGCGCGAAAAAAGCTTGGACGCAGACCGAAGCCGACGGCAGCGGTGATCGACAGTCAAAGTGCGCCGACCACGCAAGCTGGCGGACCACGCGGCTACGACGCAGGCAAGCGCATCTACGGCCGCAAGCGGCATATTGTGACGGATACCAATGGCCTGCTGCTCGGGGTTCATGTTCATCCGGCCAACGTTCAGGACTGCCATGGCGCCGTGCCGCTGCTGAAGAATGTGGGGATGAACTTCCCCCCGGCTGCGCCATGTCTTTGCCGACCGGATCTACCGCGGAAATCAACTCCTCGAGGCGCTCTCAGACTGTGGTCCATGGACTATCGAGATCGTTGAGCGGCCCCAAGGCGTCAAAGGCTTCCAGCTTCTGCCGAGGCGGTGGGTGGTTGAACGCACATTCGCTTGGTTCGGCAGATGCCGCCGCCTCGCCAAAGACTTCGAGGCGACGGTGGCAACCGAAGCTGCCTGGCTGCTGATTGCACACATCAGACTCCTGACCCGCAGACTTGCCGCTGCAGATAGGGGGCGATGATTTATGAGTCAGACTCTCAGGATGAGTCTTCGATCTGACAGTTTTATGAAAAAGTCGCCTCCGCGAA
>NZ_LGHK01000423.1 GCF_001908235.1 Bradyrhizobium sp. NAS96.2 | reverse complement strand
TTCGGGATGAGCTAAAGCGTGATGGCATTAAGTCCGATAGCCTGAACTTCTGAGGTAGTTGGCGCATTCCTCGGAGGTGAAGGCATCGAGTGCGTGGCCGATTGCGGCGCAGACCGCGTCGACGGTTCGCGCGGCAGTTTTGCGGAGCAGGTGCTTGAGCTTGGCAAAGACCTGTTCGATCGGGTTCAGGTCGGGCGAGTATTTTGGCAGGAAGAACAGTTTGGCGCCGACCGAACGGATGAGCTGGCGAACTGCTTTGCTCCTGTGGCTGCCGAGGTTGTCCAAGACGACGATATCGCCGGGTCGAAGGACGGGCAAAAGAACCTTCTCGATGTAGGTGCGAAAGCTCACGCCATCGATCGGCCCCTCGATGAACCATGGCGCATCGATCCGGTCATGGCGCAGGGCCGCCAGGAAGGTCATGGTCTTCCAGCGGCCGTGAGGAACCTTGGCCGAAAGTCTGTGCCCGCGCGGCGCCCATCCGCGCAAAGGGGCCATGTCGGTCCGGGTCCAGGTCTCGTCGATGAAGACCAGCCGCTCAGCGTCGACGCGACCTTGATACTTTGCCCACTGGGCTCGCCGGCGAGCTACCTCGGGACGATCGCGTTCGCCAGCCGCCACGCTTTTTTTTGAAGCTGAGCTTCTCGGCATGCACGAAGTCCCACACCGAGTGGTAGTCGACCTTCAGACCGCGCCCGGCAAGCTCGGCAACGAGCCCGCGTATGGTGAAATCACCGTCCTTGATCCGCTGCGACAGCCAGACCGCGTGATCTCCCGAAACCGCCTTCGGCTTGTGCCCGCCCATCTGGCCAGGCTCAACGCTGCCGGTCTCATCGACCCGCTGCATCCAGCCAATCGCCGTGCTGATCGCCACCCCAAACTGCTTGGCGGCCTGATTGCGCGACATCCCGCCCTCAATCGCGGCCACGACACGCTTGCGAAGATCCAGAGAATAAGGCTTGCCCATCCATGCTGGCCTCCGCCCAGCCAGCATGGTGAATCAGAAACAGCCTGATTTGGGAATCCCAAATCGATTCAACCTAACCCCATCCCGCTTTAGTGAGTTGAAAAGCTCCGAAGT
>NZ_LGHK01000422.1 GCF_001908235.1 Bradyrhizobium sp. NAS96.2 | reverse complement strand
CGGCGCGACGTTCCGTAGCAACCATTAAGCCGTGACGGTTGTTTCGAGCCAAGGCGTTCCGCGCTGGACGACAGTGTTGGCATAGATCAGCAGCTTCCGTGCGCAAGCGATGAGGGCTGCGTTGTGAGCTTTTCCGGCGGCAGTCAGGCGCGTATAGAGCGCGATTAGCGCTTTGTTCCAGCGGAACGCCGCTGGCAGCGCGGCCGCGAACAGGGAGCGACGGAGACGAGCTCGGCCGCCGGCAATGCGACGTTGCCCCCTGTGTTGGCCGCTATCATTGTCGAACGGCGCAAGGCCTGCAAGGGCAGCGGCTTCCTCGCGGCTGATCCGACCGAGCTCGGGCATGCGGATCAAGAGCGCAAGCGCAGTTCGCTCGCCGATCCCGGGAATGCTGAGCACCAGATCAAGGCGAGCAGCGAGATCGTGGTGAGCGCGTAGTTGCCTGGCAAGGTGACGGAGCTGGGCGAGCCGCCGTGCCTTCAGCCTGGCGATGTCGCCAAGCACCAGGCGTCGCAAGGCAGGCTGATCGATGTGTTCGAGCCGGGTCTTGCAGCGCTTGATGTCGTCTTCGGTCTGCTCGAGGAAGGTCAGATGTTCGGCCAATTCCGCCAGGCGCGGATCGGGGGCTTCCCTGACCTGGTCGATCGCTGCCGCGCAGGCTGCGATCAACACCGCATCCAGCACGTCGTTCTTGGCGCGCCGCAGATGCATCCGGCCGAATGCCTTGACCTGGATCGGCTGCAACACCAGCACCGTGAAGCCTGCCGCACGCAGATGCTCCACCACGCCGCGCTCATAGCCGCCGGTCGCCTCGATCCCGACGCGACCCACCCCGGCCTTGGCCAGTTTGACCGTCAGTTCACGCCACCCAGTCAATGAGTTGGCGACCTGCCAACGTTCGGTTCGGCCGTGAAGCGCCACATCGAGCTTGCCCTTGGACGTATCGATTCCTGCCGTTGTCGTGCTAGTCTTTGTCATCCTCGTCGACCCCGCCTTGTGAAGCGAACCTAACCGTTCCGGCAACCATCCGGGTCCGATGAAGGTGCTGGCGCGATCCTGCTACGGGGCAGCCACAAACTGCTCAGGATGGGTACGATCCGACCGCCAGCGGCCTGTCGCGGCCGCTAACCGCGACAGGCCATTCCTCTCGGAATATGCCGACGATAGCCGATCGACGGTGCGGATCAACGCCGCGCCCTCGCTG
>NZ_LGHK01000421.1 GCF_001908235.1 Bradyrhizobium sp. NAS96.2 | reverse complement strand
AGGTGAATGCCGGCCGCCCACAGAAAGCTCACCTGCACTCGTCTTTGCCAAGCGGCAAGGAACGGATCGGAAGACGGCGCTGCCAGCAACAGAAAGAGTACTCCGCCTACGACCCATGCAAGCGCAATGTCAGCGATGGCCTTGCACAGAGCTGGAAACAGTACCGTCATTCCGCATGCCTAACGTTCCTCGACGATGAACTGATAGCCGTAGTCCACCACATGCCCGTCTTGCGAGAGCACGCGGTAATGAACCGAATAACTGCCCGGTCTCATGTCAGATACTGCCGTTACCATGCACTTCGGATCATTGCCTGCTTTCAAATCGCCAAGCGTTAGCGACTGACCGTTGGCGTTCTTGAGCTCCACTTTCGAAAACTTGAGCTCTATGCGTTCGTTGAAGCACAGTTCGATCTGCTGCGGCGAATGAGCTAACACTGCCCGGCTCGCGGGATCGGACTTCACGAGAGCGGCATGTGCAGAGGCAGCCGTCGGCAGGCACACGAGGCCAACGCACAGCAACGTGATGCCAAGCGCTGATACCGGACGCCTGCTTGCGGATGAGAGTTCTTTTACCGTCCCTTGAATCAGCCTAGTTCGCGCCCTGCCGGTGCCGGCGGTCAAGTTTGGCGTGCCAGCATGATCGAGTGACGGCCCCGTCGCTACTCGGATGTAATCGCTCTTGTTTCCGTGTTTTTCGTGAGACATGAGTGTGACCCTTATTGCCGGACAGCGGCCGGCAAAGTGCTAGCCTAGCTTTCCTTGCGCAACGTGGAGTACCAAAACAGGGCGGCCCCGGCTGCCAGCGTTCCTAGAACGATTGCGAAACTGTCCCTATATCGGACCCAAATCCCGCTGCCGTAACCAACCGAAAACGGAAATCTCGATACGTATTTCGGTCCGTCGCCGACTGTCACGAGGCCCACAAAGCGCCCGGATTCGGGGAACGTGTACTGAAACGATAGTGAGCCTGTCGGATATTGTTTTGGCGGGATTCGAAGGACGGCCTCGCCGTCTACGTCGTTGCCGGCGTCTCGCAACAACCGCACCTCGATGGGGAGGTCACGTAGCACATCGCCGACGGCATCCAAGACGATGACCGTGCGGCCGATTTCCGGAATGTCCTCGCAAAATTCCCGATTCCCCTGCTTGGCCGGCTGGTATCCGGTAAAATGCATCATATAGGGCCCAGCGCGAAGCTTGCACACGTCTTTCTCCATCGATACTCCCCCGTGTGCAATCGCTGGCCGCGCCCCACCGCAGTCTAGGATGAGGAGCAAAGATGGAATTCCAAGCACTGCGGCTTTTAGGACATTCAACCCGCACCTCCTTTCGGATTCTCGGCCGTGCGGTTGTCGGGATCGGTGAATACAGGGACCATGGGGCCGCTGACGTTTGAGATTGTCCGTTTGCCGTGCTCGTCATAGAAGAACAACAGTCCTCCCAACGTATTGTCCGGATCGTTGATCAGGCTACTCAAGCGCTCCGTCTCCCATGCCGCGTCGGCCGCTTCGATATCGACTGTCTTCGTTTCACCCGGCTTGAGCGGTCGGCTGTCGCTCACCTTAAGCCCATTCGGAGGAAGCAATTCCTTGGGGTAATTCGGATCCACCGTCGCCATTGCCTGGCTAACCTCATGGTTGATGAAGCGCTGATTGGAAGTTAAGAACTCGCCAAGCTGTGCTGACGTGCTCCCATTGTTCGTCAGTGTAACGTTCATACGAAGCGAGCGGCCAGGGACGTCATAGTTTGACTTGTTGACCACAACTTTGACCTGCTCAGGCACTTCCGGTAGGGGCTCGACGGTTGCGCGGGACCCCTGCAGCGGCACGGTCCTTGGATAAGCGGTGTCGGTCGCCTGAAAGCCGAAGAATACGATGAGAATCGTCGCCACGAGCAAACCGGCCCCAAATAGGCGATCGGTGCTGGTAACGAGCTGAGATCGATCGCCGCCTTCTTCCGTCAACGCGCGAAAACGAGGCAGCAGGAGCGGCCGGCGCAACCACCAGACAAGCCACACGATGGCGATCGCAACCCACAAGCCATGCCAGAAGAACACCCTGCCAAGGCCCCAGGTCTCGAGATTGTCGATAGTCTCGCCACTGAGAGTTTTGATTGGAAGCTTGAAGTCGCTTTCGTTCCCCGTCACCGACAGCCAGTTTCCCGGTCCGAGCAGCGGCCCGGCTCCCATCACGTTGATCATCGGATGGACGTGATGGTAGCCCGGCACTCGTCCTTTGAGCACTGTTTTGAATTCATAGTCCCGGTTCAACTCCAGTTTGGTGGACTGAATTGCTGGGACGCCATTAATGTAGCTCTCGGTTCGGGCTAGCACCGGGCCCGGCGTCCCGTTTCCCAGAAAGGCCGCTTCGGGAAGGGGTAGGTTGACTGGCCAGATCGGGAAGAGTCGGAACTTGCCGGTGACAACGATTTCACCGTTCACGGGAATGTCGTTCGCGCTCCACTTCACATCGTAAAAATGAGCCGTTCGCATCCGCAAAAACGGCTCCTGATTGCGCTCACCATGCGCCAGAGCAGCATCTGGGACGAAGGTCAGTATTCCGATCTGCATGATCGCCGCCGCTGCCGATAAGATTACACGCGCGCATGAGCTTTTGCGGAAACAGAATGTTCTCATTTGGAGTCCTCCACAGTCCCAGCAGGATCATTCGCTTGCGACGAAGCGCCCTTGCAGGCTGGTGCGGTCTATGGCTTTTTGGGCTGTCTCAGCTGGCTCATCCTTATCGGTGAGCCCCATGAAATTTTTCAGGGTGTTTGGCGTCGTTACCACACGAGCGAGGAGCATTCCGATATGCCACCACGCCAAATACATCAGTATGGATACGAACGCCGAGAAAAAGGACGCGATAATGGCTGAGTGGCCACCAAAAGTTCGAAGCGTGCCCCGCTCTATCAGCCGGATATACTCAGGCAGGGCGGTGCGGGTGAAGGCATAGCTGATGTAATCGCCCACGGAAACAAGCTGCCCCATCACTTCTACGGGTAGCCGATATGGCGCCAGCCAAAACCAGTTAGCCGGATAGAAAAGCAGTGCGAATGCAAAGGCGCCGGACATCGCCGTGAACAAAAAATTCCCGGTCAGCAAAAGAGCAAGATCGAGGACTAGTGCGCCAGGTATCAGCAGCGCTGGAATGACCTCGCTCATCGGAAAGTACGACCACAGGTAGAAACCGAAATATCGATTTATCCACTGACCGAACAGGAGACAAACGACCGCAAATGTAGCGGCGATTGGAAGTCTAAATTTCGTCCAAAACACATACTGCAAAGCTGCAGGGAATGTTATGGCCATGATTGGAGTCAGGGTGACCCACCACTGTCTGTCTTTCCAATCGATCCACATATCCCAGTCCCCTGCGGTCAGCATGTAATGCAGGTGGAATGCGCCGGAGACGGCCAGAAAAAGGATGGCGGCGACGAGAAGGTCAAACACTCTTGAGATTCTTGCTGACTCTTTAGGCCATTCGAGCCCATACAGTCTCACAGACGCTCCTCCTTGCATGGCTTCCTCCTAATTCTTTTACCGAGTTGAGATCGACCTTCCTGGAAACCGACGCCCGACATGATTACAAGACGGCATGCTTTGCACATGCCGGGCTGTCAGCGATTAATGGTTCATAAGCGGTTTCAGCGCTGGGTGGCGACCGAAACTTCGTCCGCTTGGGAAAGCCGCCCGATCACTTCAAGCATGTGCATCGCGATCTGGATCAGGAGCCCACCCAAGGCCAGCACACTCCAGCCCATCACGACAAAACCCCAGTGCAAGGGATAGGAGAACACCTCTTCCATCAGGAAGAAGGCATGACCCCACTCGTTGTAGCCCAAGTTCGGCAATATTAGAAACGGACCTACAACCGCGAGCACGAATGGAATTGAGATCTGCGTTGCGAACTTCGGCAGCCTCGTCATCGCGTACAGAAATGATCCCACGCCAAATAGCACGTAGAGTGGCATGGTGCCGTAGAACAGCACGATGTGACTCGGCGTGAAGCTTGTATCCCGGACCACAACCTGATGCCATGAGGCGTCCTGCTCAGCAAAGAAGCTGGTAGCGAACCAGACGCAAAAGGCATAGACGAAGATGAACAGGACCAGATTGAAGTAGCGCCGGAGCTCTTCCCGCGGTTTGAGCGCGCCAAGATTGCGGTCTCGCGTGAACCATAGATGCGCCCAGGTCACCACCCAGAGCAAAGGGATGACGCTAAGCTCAACCTTCAGCAACGTCATCCAGGCGGCATCGAACGCGGGCTCAGTCGAATCCAGGCCGGCACTCCAAGCATAGACCTGCTGAAAGATGCGCCAGAACACCATCAGCGCTAGCACCGCCAGAGTGACTCCTGCTGCAAGTTTGAAATTCGCCAACGGCTGAGTACGGTCTTCAGCGGCAGACTTGGCGTTACGAGTCATCGTGATCGACATCTTGTCTCCTCCTTGAGATTGCCTAAGGTGTGGTGTTGTTTACGAGGGTAGTGCTCACTCCGATCGTTGACCGCAAGGATAGGATCTGTCTTCAAGCTCCCAGCTTTCTGGTTACCTCCTTGCGAACGGCGCACGCATACACGTTGATTTCGAGACCGACCGGTAATTCGACGATTTTTGGGGCTTTCCAGCTCATATATCGATTTGCTCCTGGCTAGATGAATGCGGCGCAAAAAGTCGCGAGGACACGAGGTCCTCGCAGTGGGGGAGAACTCACCGAGTGCGCGGCAAGTGCTCGGCGAAAAAGAAACCCATGATCACGCCATCCCTGCCGCCGCGCGCTGTGCCATCACCCTGATGAGATTGGCGCGATAATCCGACGATCCGCAGGAATATGATCCGACTCTTGCCTCGCCCGCTGCTGCTCTTGCAAAGCAGCGTATTGATGCATCCAAGCGTCCGTATTGAACGATTCGTTATAGTTGGACTCCACACCACTCTCCCTAGATGAGGTAAATCTTCATAGCTGACCCGGAGCTAAGCCGTTCGCTCAGTCGACGACCGCAACAAAGCCAAAGAACGACAGTCCTCCCCCTTCTCTCTGTTCGCTCATTACCCGCACCCTCCTTTTGAAAGAGCGGTGCGGCACGTCGGGTTTGAACCTGGCCCGTATAGACGCAAGACGGTCCGCTTTCATCTCAAACAAGCCGTCCTGCTCCGGCTTCAATTTGGAAATTGGCCGCGCGTTCGGTCTCAGGTTACAACCTCACGCCACG
>NZ_LGHK01000420.1 GCF_001908235.1 Bradyrhizobium sp. NAS96.2 | reverse complement strand
CGACACGACGCCTGTCCGTAGCGGGTGAAGATGTCGTGTTTTTGTAGCTCGTGATCTGTCGCCTTCGTTTCTGATTTGCAGGGGAGCCGGAAGGCGGGGACGGCTTTCCCTGATTGATCATGCCACGGCTGTTGTGGCGGTTTTAGCCGTGTGGGTGAGTTTCTTTGTTCGACTTGAAGCCCGTTTCTCCGTCCCGACCCGCGCTTTCTCGACGGCGGGGCGCGCAGGAGCGGTCAAGGACGCGCGCTTGCGCGCCCGCAAGGGCTTGTCCTTGACGGCTCCGAGCACGCCGCTAGGCTGAAGCGCGTCGGGGCTGATCTGCTGTCCGTCAGGGGCAAACCTCGCCAATCGATGCGGTCCAAGGAACACGCTGACGGTGCCATCGGGATACTCATGTAGCCGCACCAAGGCCTTGACGAAGTGAGGTCTTAGCCGGCTCTCCGGCAACTGCAGCCGCCGACCGTTCCATGCAACGGTATTGTCGTTGGCAACGGTTCGCTCCTCGATCACGCACAGCGCCTCGCGCCAGGCCTCATGCCGATCGGCCACGAATGCCGTGCCTTCCTGATCGGGCTTGATCGCAAACGCGGCGTTGTGCCCGGGGATGTAATGCGCCTTCAGCCACGCGTTGGCAGCCTCAACCGTCGTGATCCCGGCAAGCCGCAGCTCCTTCGGCAGCCGATCCTGCAAGGTGCCGAACACCCGCTCGGAGCGCCCCCGCGCCTGCGGCGAATAGGCCGCGATATGCTCGATCCCCAGATGGGATAAGGCCCGTCCCACCTGGGTTTGTTGCGTCTTCGAGACCCTCTCGCCAGCTTTTGGGGTCAGGAAATAATGGCTGCCGCGGTCGGTGTAGAGCGCGCAGAACAGGCCATGCTCGCCGATCACCTCGCCCAGGGCCAGGAACGTCGAGGCCGTGCCTTCTTCCTCGACCAGCAGCATCGAGTAGATCTCACTCGTCGCATCGTCCATCGTGACGATCAGGTCCATCGCCGGAAGACCTTCGATCCAGACATGGCGCGATCCGTCCTGGTGCAGCAGCATGCCCCGAAGTGGCCGGCGCGGGCGCTTCTTGCGGTGCGCCGAACGCTTCGGCGCCTTCCGCACCAGGCCTGCCGCCTGCAGGGCGAGCTTCGTCACCGTATAGCCCAGCACATAGTCGTGCCGCTTTTGCAGCTGCTCGTGGAAGTGCTTCACCGTGAAGTCCGCGTACTTGTCCCGGAACAGTCCCAGCATCCGTTCCAGTTCTTCCTGTGGAGCCCGCCGTGGCGAGCGCCGCCCCAGCCGGCGGTCGACCAGCCCGCCATCGCCCTCCGCCTCATAACGCTCCGCCCACCGTTGGAAGGTCCGAACACTGATCCCGAGAACCTCCGCAGCAGCCTCCTGCGTCAGTTCCCTCGCCTCCGTCCGTTCCAGCAAATCTGAAAACCGCATCCGTCGTACACCCTCGTGAATGGATGCCGTGCCCATCGCGCCCCCTTTGCTCCGGGGCACCAAAAACA
>NZ_LGHK01000419.1 GCF_001908235.1 Bradyrhizobium sp. NAS96.2 | reverse complement strand
AGCAGCCGTGCGCGGCGGCGATCAGGGTGAGACTCCAGCGACAATCAGGATGAGACTGCGCCGATGGGGACGGACCGAAGGGAGGGCGTAGCCCGACCGGAGGACCGTCCCCATCGGCGTCGCGCGTTTTCGGACCCGTCTGGCGGCCGGGTGCGGCTGGTGCAAGCTGTTGATTCGTCTCGACAAGAGGGAATCGATGCCTTGCCTGGCCTCCACATCACCGACCACCAGATGAGGCTGTACATGACTTACCGACTGACGTTGTCCCCCGAGGCCGCCGCGGCCAAGGCGGGGTTCTCGAAAGCAAGTGCGTATCGGATCGAGGGCGATGCGCGTCCGCCATCGCAGAAGAGGGCGCCGAGGGGTCGGCGACGATCCGATCCGCTCGAGCCCTATTGGGACGCCGAGATCGTTCCGATCCTGAAGGCTGCGCCCGGCATCCGCGTGATCGGCGTGCTGGACGAACTGCGCCGACGGCATCCTGGCCTCAATCCCAACATCCGACGCACGTTGGAGCGACGCATCAATGCCTGGCGGGCACTCAACGGTCCCGAACAGGACGTGATCTTCCGCCAGGAGCACGAGCCCGGTCGCCTGGGTCTGTCCGACTTCACCGACGTGAGCGCGCTCGGCATTACCATCGCGGGTGAGCCGCTCGATCACCGGCTCTATCACTTCCGGTTGGCGTTCTCCGGCTTCGAGCATGCCCATGTCGTGCTCGGCGGCGAAAGCTTTGTCGCCCTGGCCGAGGGCCTGCAGAACGCCCTGTGGGCGCTCGGCGGCGTTCCGCGGGAGCATCGCAGCGACAGCCTGTCGGCGGCGTTCCGCAATCTGGCGGCTGATGCGCGGGAGGATCTGACACAGCGCTACGCCGCGCTGATGGGCCACTATGGCATGGCACCAACGCGCAACAATGCGGGCATCGCCCACGAGAACGGCTCGATCGAGAGTGCACATGGTCATCTCAAGCGAGCGCTGGAGGATGCGCTGTTGCTGCGGGGCACACGTGACTTCGCCAGTCTCGATGCCTGGCGGGCTTTTGTCGACGAGATTGTCGGCCGGCGCAACGCCAACCTCGCCAAGCGGATCGCGCTCGAGAAGGAAGCACTGGCGCCGCTGCCGAAAGGTCGCACGACCGACTTCGAGGAGAAGGTGATCCCGGTGACGTCGTCGGGCGGCTTCATTTTGAGACGCGTGTTCTACACCGTGCCTTCAAGACTGATTGGCCATCGCCTGCGTGTGCGCATCTTCGACGACCGGCTCGAATGCTTCCTCGGCGTCACGCCGGTCGTGACGCTGCGGCGCGGGCGGCCTGTGTCGGAGAGCCAGGGCGGGCATGTCGTCGATTACCGGCACGTCATCCATGCCCTGCGGCGCAAGCCGATGGCGCTCGTCAACCTCGTCTATCGCGACCAGCTCTTCCCGCGCGCAGCCTACAAACGTCTGTTCGAGACCTTGCGGGAACACGGTGATGACCGGCGCGCCTGCAAGGTGACGGTCGAGCTTCTGGCACTGGCCCACGAGCGGGCCTGCGAAGCCGAGCTCGCCAAGGCGATCGCGATTGATCTCGATGCCGGACGGCTACCCGATCTTGCGGCATTGCGCGATCGCTTCCGGCCCGAGGCGAGCTCGATCCCGAGTGTCGCCGTCAAACTGGCGCCGCTCGCGGTCTACGATGAGCTGGCCTCCGTCAGCATCGTGTCGGCCCACTCGAACCCGGGAGAAGCGGCATGACCAGCATCGCGACCTCCGTCGATGCCGCCCGCGTCGAGCTGCTCCTCAATGAACTGCGCCTGCCCGGTGTCAAGGCGATCTGGCCGAAGCTCGCCGCGCAATCGGACAAGGAAGGCTGGCCTGCCGCCCGCTTCCTCGCCGCTCTTGCCGAGCACGAGGCAGCCGATCGTACCCGCCGACGCATCGAGCGACACATGGTGGAAGCGCGGTTGCCTGCCGGCAAGACGCTCGCCACCTTCGACTTCGAAAGCGTGCCGATGCTGTCAAAGGCACAGGCGATGGCGCTCGCCGCCGGCGACGCCTGGTTGAAGGCCGGCGCCAATCTGCTGTTGTTCGGCCCACCCGGCGGCGGCAAGACTCATCTCGGTTCAGCGATCGGCCTGGCTCTCGTCGAGAATGGTTGGCGCGTCCTCTTCGTCCGCACCACCGATCTGGTTCAGCGGCTGCAGGTGGCGCGACGCGAACTGACGCTGGAGTCTGCGATCGCCAAACTCGATCGCTACGACCTCCTGATCCTCGACGACATCACATATGTGAGCAAGGATCAGGCGGAGACCAGCGTGCTGTTCGAACTGATCGCCGCTCGCTACGAGCGACGCTCGCTGCTGATCACGGCCAATCAGCCATTTGGCGAATGGGGACGTATCTTCCCGGATCAGGCAATGACGCTGGCAGCCATCGATCGTTTGGTCCACCACGCCACGATCCTCGAGATGAACGTCGAGAGCTACCGTCGAAAAGTTGCCCTCGATCGCAAGCGCGGTCCAGGCCGGCCGCCCGTTCATACGACTCCAAACGAACTCGACAAAGCCATGATTGACGCTGGCAATCCTGCGTGATTGTCGCGCGGCGTCAATCAAGCCTTGCCAAAACCGCCGCGAGCGTCAATGATCCCCTGACTCGGTCGCCTCGTCTCATCTTGATTGACGCGCCGCTCTCATCCTGATTGTCGCGCTATAAAGCCGTTCAACATCGACAAGA
>NZ_LGHK01000418.1 GCF_001908235.1 Bradyrhizobium sp. NAS96.2 | reverse complement strand
TCCGTTGTTGTGAAGGGTTTCGGACGCCGGCCGCTTGAGGGACGGCGCCGCGTATTCGGCGGCCGGCGTCCGAAAGCCTCCAAGGGAGGAAACCGCGCTTAAGGGAACGTGAGGCGGTGCTGCAGGCGCTATGGGGATTTGAGCGCCACGGGCGAACTGGCTGATTTGAATCGAGCCGATGCCACGAGCTTTTCGACGGTGAAGCGGCTGACGAATGAGCGGCGGGTAGCGTCGAGCCCTGTGAATTGCCGAACGAATTGCAACGACTGGCGGACATTGGGGCGCGCCCCGCTGTGGCCGGTCGAGGGCCGGCGGGCATGACGCGCAGATTTGCGGAATTGTGATGTGGTCATGAGGTGTCGATCCTGATGACGGTCGCTGGAGTTGCCGGCTGATGCCGTGGCGTTGCACCGCGCGCGAACACCTCGATGATGATCATGCGACCGCCGCAGCATGGACAGGTCGGCTTGCTGGGATCGGTGGCGGCACTGGTGGGCTCGCGCTGGGCGTTTGAAGCGGCGAGCAGCTCACGCGCACGTGCGACGTTGTCGGCGCAAGCGCCTTTGGCGAACAGGCCGTAGTGGCGGATGCGATGCAAGCCTTTTGGCAGCACGTGGATGAGGAAGCGGCGGATGAACTCGTCGGTGGCGAGCGTCATTTGCTGGTATCGATCGCGGCCCTCGATGCGGTAGTCCTTCCACTTGAAGGTGACGCCGCGTTCGTCGAAGGCGATCAGGCGGCTGTTGGCGATGGCCACGCGGTGGGTGTAGCGCGCGAGATAAGCCAGCACCGCCTCAGGTCCGCCGAACGGCCGCTTTGCGTAGACGACCCACTCCGCCGTGCGGAGCGGCGCCAGAAAGGCTGCGAAGCGTTGGGCATCGGCGAGCCGGCTGTTGTCGCCAAAGAAGCTGAGGCGGCCGGCTTGGTGGGCGGCGACGAGCTTGTCCAGGAACAGGCGCCGGAACAGGCGGGAGAGCACGCGTACGGGGAGGAAGAACCCCGGCCGGCAGGACACCCAGCGCTGGCCGTCGGGCGAGATGCCGCCACCCGGCACGATCATGTGGACATGCGGGTGATGGGTGAGCGCCGAGCCCCAGGTGTGCAGCACGGAGGTGATGCCGATCCGCCCACCCAGATGCTTCGGATCGGCGGCAATCGTCAGCATCGTCTCGGCCGAGACTTTGAACAACAGATCGTAGAGAACGGCCTTGTTCTGATAGGCGATGTCGGCGATGGCTGCAGGCAGCGTGAACACGACGTGATAGTACGGCACCGGCAACAGCTCGGCTTCGCGGTCGGCAAGCCAGTCCTTCGCGGCGGCGCCTTGGCACTTCGGGCAGTGCCGGTTGCGGCAGGAGTTGTAAGCGATCGTGGTGTAGGTGCAGTCCGCGCAGCGCGCGACGTGGCCACCGAGTTCCGCCGTGCGGCAGCGCTCGATTGCCGACATCACCTTCAATTGGCCGAGGCTGACATGGCCGGCATGGGCTTGACGCCATGCCGGACCGTGGCTGCGGAAGATATCCGCAACCTCCAGAGCCGGGCGCGACATGTGTCCCGCGTCAGCCGGGCGGCCGGACCGCCTTCAGCTTGAGCGCGATGTGCTCCAGCGGGCTCATGACCTCGCTGATCGTCTTGGTGGCGACGCGGGTATAGAGTGCCGTGGTGTCGAGCTTGGCGTGACCGAGCAGCACCTGGATGACGCGGACGTCGATGTTCTGTTCGAGCAGGTGGGTGGCGAAGCTGTGCCGCAAGGTGTGCAGCGAGACGCGCTTGTTGATCTCCGCCATCTCGGCAGCGGCGTGGCAGGCGCGGTTGAGCTGGCGCGTGGTCATCGGCTGCGCCGGATCGCGGCCCGGGAACAGCCAGCCCCGCGGGCGCGCCGCCTTCCACCAGGTCCGTAGCAGATCGAGCAAGTGTGGGGAGAGCATGACGTTACGGTCCTTGCCGCCTTTGCCCTGCTCGACGCGGATGATCATGCGTTTGCTGTCGATATCGGAGGCCTTGAGCGAGACCACCTCGGCGGCGCGCAGGCCGGCGCCGTAGGCCACGCTCAACGCCGCCTTGTACTTCAGCCCCGGCGCGGCCTCGAGCAATCGCGCCACTTCCTCGGGGCTCAGCACCACCGGCAGCTTGCGCGGCTCGTGAATGACATGGGTGTGTTCGACGATCTCGTGGCGCCTGAGCGTGACCTTAAAGAAGAACCGCAGCGTCGCGACGGTTTGATTGATGGTCGGCACGCCAACGCCGCTTTGCGCCAGATGCAGCTGGTAGCGGCGCACGTCCTCGAAGCTTGCCGTATCCGGCGACCGCCCGAGGAACGCCGCGAAGCTCTTGATTCTTTGCACGTAGTCATGTTGGGTCTTCGGCGCGAATTTGCGGATCGTCATGTCTTCGATCATGCGCCGGCGCAACGGGCTTACGGCCTCGTCGGTCATGGGGATGCTCCTGTTTTGAGTGAAGGTTGCGAACCCCTCATCTCAAGACAGGACGCCCCGTTGCGCTATCGTCTTGGCTACGCTGACCGCAGCAGCGCCCTACCGCGCGAGCGGTTTAGTCCTGTGG
>NZ_LGHK01000417.1 GCF_001908235.1 Bradyrhizobium sp. NAS96.2 | reverse complement strand
CCACTCGCGCCAAACCCTCGCTGTCGTCCCTGCGAAAGCACTAGGGCATGCACACATTTTGCTGCGACAGATTGACTCGAACGCTGAATCTGGGATTCCAGAATCGGCAATCGATGTGATTCCTATGTCGGCACTTCGGTTTGGACGGAGGTGCCGCCATGTTGTCACGGATTGACTGGACGCTGGGCCGGTTCGGGGATCGTCGTCTCGATAAAGGGGGGCGGCGCTTGTCGGACGCATGGTTGCGGGCAAGGATGTATGCCTGCGGCGGCTTTCGAAGGGGAACCGGGCGCTGGAAGTGCGGTTCAACCGCTTTCTCGGCAATGGCAAAGTGACAGCGGAACGGATCATCGAAAGCTGGAGCGAGAGCACGGTTGCGGCGACCCGAGGCCGCCATGTGCTGGCAATCCAGGACACCAGCGAGATCCACTTCAACACCACCGCGCAACGCCGGCGCCGGCTCGGGGAAATCGGCAGGGGCAATCACCATGGCGTGCTGCTGCATCCGCTGCTGGCGGTGGATGCGGACAGTGGCAGCTGCCTTGGGCTTTTGAGCGGCGAGGTGTGGACGCGTGAGGGCCGTCGAACCGTCTCGCATGACAGCCGCGACCTGCCGGACAAGGAATCGCAGCGCTGGATCACCACTGCCCTTGCGGCCAAGCCGCTGCTCGCAGGCGCCGCAAGAGTGACCTTGCTTGGTGACCGCGAGAGCGACATCTTTGCTCTTTATGCCAGCGCGGCCGAGCAAGACTTCCACGTGGTCGCCCGCAGCATGCATGATCGCAAGTTGGCCGACACGACCGGTCTGTACGGGGCCATCGACGCCATGGCGCCGGTGCAGCGTCGCACCGTCCAATTGCCCGCGCGTGCGCAACGGCCTGCACGTCAGGTGGACCTCGAACTTCGCTTCGGCGCGATCGAGCTTGCCCGACCTCAGAGCAAGTTCCTGCGCCATTTGCCAGAAAGCTTGCCGTTGGCCATCGTCGACGTCCGCGAGATCAATGCCGGTCCCGACGTCGAGCCGCTGCACTGGCGTCTGATCACCTCGCATAAGGTCGCCAGTGCGGACGACGGTTGGCGCATCGTCGAGTGGTACAAGCAGCGCTGGATCATCGAGCAGTTCTTCCGCGTGCTCAAGACACAGGGCTTCAGGCTCGAAGACAGCCAAATCGGCATCGCCGAGCGGCTTCTCAAATTGGTCGCGGTCGCCGCCAAGGCTGCGGTCATTACCATCCAACTCCTGCAAGCGCGCAACGGCGGCCCGCAGGGCATCTCCACGGCCTTCAACAGCAATGAGATCGCCACCTTGACGGCACTCAATCAGCAACTCGAGGCCAGAACCAAGCGGCTGAAGAACCCGCACCCGCCCGATACCCTCGCTTGGGCAGCCTGGATCATCGGTCGCCTCGGCGGCTGGGACGGCTACCCATCGTCCAAGCCGCCAGGCCCCATCACCTTCAAAACCGGCCTCGAACACTTCCACGCCGTCGCCCAAGGATGGAGCCTCAGAGATGTGTGCATGCCCTAGTGCGAAAGCAGGGACCGAYAC
>NZ_LGHK01000416.1 GCF_001908235.1 Bradyrhizobium sp. NAS96.2 | reverse complement strand
ATCCTCAGAGTAAGGCTTGCCCATCCATGCTGGCCTCCGCCCAGCCAGCATGGTGAATCAAAAACGACCTGATTTGGGAATCCCAAATCGATTCAAGCTAACTTCATCCCGCTTTAGGTAGCTCAGACATTCTTCGGGCGAGAAGAGCTTGAGGACCTCGCCGATGGCGAAACAAACAGCCTCGACTGTTCGGGCTGCTGCTCTGCGGAGGAAGTGCTTGAGCTTGGCGAAGACCTGCTCGATAGGGTTCAGGTCGGGGGAGTATTTTGGCAGAAAGAAAAGCTTGGCTCCTGCGGAGCGGATGAGCTGACGCACGATCTTGCCTCTGTGGCTGCCAAGATTGTCCATGACCACGATGTCGCCGGGGCGAAGCGTCGGGAGAAGGACCTCCTTGACGTAGAGGCGGAAGCTGTCGCCATCGATCGGCCCCTCAAGAAACCACGGCGCCGCGATGCGGTCATGGCGCAAGGCCGCCAGGAAGGTCATGGTCTTCCAGCGGCCGTGTGGAACTTTGATAGGAAGCCTCTGGCCGCGCGGCGCCCATCCCCGCAAGGCCGCCATATCGGATCGCGTTCGCCGGCCACCACGCTTTTTTTTGAAGCTGAGCTTCTCAGCATGGACGAACTCCCATACCGAACGATAGTCAACCTTCAGCCCGCGATCGGCGAGCTCGGCGACCAAGCCGCGCAAGGTGAAGTCTCGCTTGGCTCTTTCCAACATCCAGACGCGGTGTTCGCCGGAAATCGCCTTCGTCCGGTGGCCGCCCATCTTGCCGGGCGCCACGCTGCCGGTCTCGTTCTGTCGGCGCACCCAGCCAATGGCGGTGCTGATCGCAACCCCGAACTGTTTTGCCGCCTCATTGCGCGACAAACCGCCGGTCAAAACCGCTGCGACAACCCGCTTCCGAAGATCCTCAGAGTAAGGCTTGCCCATCCATGCTGGCCTCCGCCCAGCCAGCATGGTGAATCAAAAACGACCTGATTTGGGAATCCCAAATCGATTCAAGCTAACTTCATCCCGCTTTAGGAGCTCAGAC
>NZ_LGHK01000415.1 GCF_001908235.1 Bradyrhizobium sp. NAS96.2 | reverse complement strand
AACGCCGCCCTGTGGTTGATGGTGTGGACGGCCCCCTACGGCATCAGTGTGCCAGAATGAGGTTGTGCAATCTCAAACGAGGGGACCGTCCGTGAAGCAGATTATCCGCATTGGAATGGATACGTCGAAGCATATTTTTGTGCTGCATGGGGTTGATGCGTCGGAGCAGCCGGTGTTGCGGCGGAAGCTGTCGCGCAAGCAGGTGCTGGATTTCTTTGCCAAGTTGCCGCCGACCGTGGTCGGGATGGAGGCGTGCGGTGCGGCCCATTACTGGGCTCGGGAGCTTGGCAAGCTTGGCCATGAGGTGAAGCTGATGGCGCCGCAGCTGGTGAAGCCGTATGTGGAGCGCAACAAGAATGACGGGCGAGACGCGGATGCGGTGTGCGAAGCAATGAGCCGGCCGCGGATGCGGTTTGTGCCGGTGAAGAGCGCCGAGCAGCAGGCCGCGCTGATGCTGGCGGGGGTCCGCGACGGGCTGATCGCCCGCCGTACCCAGCTTTGCAATGCGATCCGCGGCTACGCGGCGGAGTTTGGCCTGATCGCTCCCAAGGGGCTGGACAAGATCGAACCGCTGCTGGCACGGATCGCGCAGGACGAGAACCTTCCGGCCGTGGCGCGTGAGCTGTTCGCCATGCAGGGGCGCGACTATGCGCAGCTGCAGGGTGAGTTGAAGGCGATCGAGGCCAGGCTGCTGGCCTGGCATCGGGCGAACGCCACAAGCCGTCGTCTGGCTCAGATCCCCTCAGTCGGTCCGATCATTGCGACGTCGCTGGTGATGAAGACCCCCGACCCGGGTGCGTTCCGCTCCGGCCGGTGGTTCGCGGCCTGGCTCGGCCTGACGCCCAAAGACCATTCCACCGCGGGCAAGACCAGGCTCGGCAAGATCACCCGTGCCGGCGACGAGACCCTGCGTCGCCTGCTCGTGGCAGGGGCGACCGCGGTGATCCGGCAGGCAAGACTTGGGCGCGGTCAGCCCTCGCGCTGGCTCGTCGCGCTGCTCAGGCGCAAGCCGCCGAAGCTGGCGGCGGTGGCGCTCGCCAACAAGGTGGCCCGCATCGCCTGGAAGCTGATGGTCACCGGCGAGAGCTACGATGCCGCACGGATCAACGCCGAACCGGCAATCGCTACTTAGGAGTTTGGCCGGCCGCACGCGATACGCGCCGGCCGAACCGGAGCTGCAAGAGCAGATGGAATGATCGATCGATCCAGAACGCGAGACAAGCCGCAGGACCCATTGGCCTTCAGAAGGTCGTCAGGTTGTTTGGCACTCGCGTCGCGGAAACCATCTTGGCCCAGCGATCAGCACGATCGCATCAAACAGGCCGGACATATGGATGACAGCGATCCGAACCGTTCCACAAAGCTCTTGTGCCACGGGGGCCGTCCACATATGGGTCCTGGCTTTCGCCAGGACGACGRCGKKGAGGGAGTGGCGCGCTTCTCA
>NZ_LGHK01000414.1 GCF_001908235.1 Bradyrhizobium sp. NAS96.2 | reverse complement strand
TCCTGTCCGACCGGGTTGATGCCTGACATATTGGACCGGGCTGATGGCTGACAATATCCGGTCATCGTGGTGCTGTCTGCGCCGTTTGCTGTGCGACGCGGAGCCGCGCACGCGGCGGAGCAAAGCGCAGGAAACGGCGCTCGCGATCGATCAACCCGAGATCGCGGCCGCAGAAGCGTACGATGTGGCCACCGGTGTCGTGTTCGCAGAGGCCGACGGGCTCGCCGGCGAGGGCCTCGCCGATGAAGACGTGCTCGCCACGCCATTTGACCTCGCCGGTGGGACGCACACGGCGAACCTCGTGATCGGCGTCGTACCAGGGGTCGTCGAGACGGCCCGGCCAAGCGCGCGAGGGCGGTTGCCAGAGCTTGACGGGCGGTTTCTGGTCGAGCGCCTCGTGCGGCCGTTGTTCGTTGAAGTGATGGCGGAAGGCATTGAAGCGCTGCTGTTGCTCGGCCGCCGTGTTCGCCGGCGGCTTCGAAGTCTCGGCCTTCAGCGTGCGGTGCATGCGCTCGTGGCGGCCGTTGTCCTGCGGGCTCGCCGGCGGGATGTAGCGCGGCTCGATGCCGAGCTTGAGCCACCACACCGAGAGCGCCGAAAGGCCACCCGCTCCGGTCGATCCAAACGGTGCGCCGTTGTCGGAGCGGATCGCACTGGGAAGGCCGATGTCCTGGAAAACCCGTTCCAGGGCGCCTCGGACGCCGGCCCCCGTCGGATCGACGATGCGTACCTCGACAAGGAAGCGGCTCGCCGTATCGGTGATGGTCAGCGGATCGCAGCGGGTCCCGTCGCGGGTCCGGAACCAGCCCTTGAAGTCGATCGCCCATTCCTCGTTGGGCGCGCTCGCCGGCGCCACCACCTCGCCTTGCGCAATCGCTCGACGACGGCGCCGCCTCGCCTCGACCAAGCCTTCGCGCTTGAGCAGGTCGCCGATCGTCGAGGCCGCTGGCCAGTCGACCTCGGGCCGTTCATGCTCGAGCCATGCCTTGATCTTCTTCGGGCCAAAATGCGGGAACTGGCGCCGCGTTGCGATGATGCGATCGGCCAGCCGGTCCGCCGTCGCATGCGGGCAGCTCTGCACCGCGTGGCTTCGTTCCTCGAACCAGCGCGGCTCTCCACTCTCGCGACGGCGCTTCCAGACGTAGAACGTCTCCCGGCTGATGCCGTGCCGTGCGCACAGCTCCGTCACCGAAAATACCCCCGTCTCGTACTCCCGAAACAACCCGATACGCTCCTCCACAGCACTGCTCTCCCTGAAAGGCATCGTCCGATCCTCCCTCGAATCAGACGAAGCTTTGCCTGTCAGGAATCAACCCGGTCTAAAACGTCAGGACTCAGCCCGGTTCGTACCCCACGAGTCGCCTAGAGGAGAGA
>NZ_LGHK01000413.1 GCF_001908235.1 Bradyrhizobium sp. NAS96.2 | reverse complement strand
CGCTGCCGGCTCGCCCCAGTCGCGAATGGTAGAGTCGGGATGTGGCGCGGTGGTTGTAGGCTGAACATATCTGTTGCCGCCTCTTTCGTCTGGCGGTGCCTTAGTAGTTCGACCGTGACTCCGTTTCCACATCTCGCTCATCGAACCGGACATGCAGATCGCCCGCATCCGGCTCTCGGACAAGACCTCACGCCTTCACCCACGGCACGTCGCGTCCGCGTGCAGTTAGGCGTACGAGCCCGAAGTGCCCGTAGAGGTGCGAGAGTGGATAAGTCCCGCCCTTGCGTCGCCTGACCTTGTGCTTGGAGCGCAACCACCGGCGCAACCGCACAGCGGTGTAGTTGTCGATCGCGCGGTACGCCTTGCTGACGGTGCCTACCTTGAAGTAGTTCGCCCATCCGCGCAGCGTCCGGTTCAACTTACCCACCAGCTCTGTGGTTTCTTGCCATGTCCCCGTTCGGACCGTCAGCGCATGGATTTGCTCGACCATACGCTTGATGCTCTTCTTCGATGGCCGGTACCCCAGGCGTGCCTGGCCGGTTCTCTCTGAGTACATCCGCCCGAACGAGTAGCCCAAGAAGTCGAACTCCTCTTCCGGGACCCTACAGATTCGTGTCTTGTCCTCGTTGACCGTCAGCTTCAGCTTTCCCATGATCATGCGCAATTGACGCAAGGCTTCTTCAGCTTCGCCCCGTTTACACAAGATTACGAGGTCGTCGGCATAGGTCACGATGCGAGAGCCGAGGCTTTGCTCGAGACCAAGCATCTTCCATCCCAGCACAACCCGGCGCATGTAAAGATTCGCCAGCAATGGTGAGATGGGTGAGCCTTGCGGGATGCCGCGCCGCTTGTCCCGTGCCTCGGTCGTGCGTGTCTTCCGTCCTCGATCATCGGTTTCTTCCACGGGACATTCCAGCCACATCTTGATCAGATGCAGCACGCGCCGATCAACAATCCGGCGCGCTACCGACTTGAGAAGGTCGGCATGCGGAATGCTCCCGAAGTAGTCCGCAAGGTCGGCGTCTACGACTTCCGGGTGGCCGCGGAACAGCTGCTCTTCCACCTCGACCACCGCCTGTTGGGCATTTCGCCCGGGACGGTAGGCATACTGCTCCGGTGGAAGATCGGCCTCAAAGATCGGTTCTAGCACCAGCATCGCTGCCGTCATGCAGACTCGATCACGCAAGGTTGAGATGCCCAATGGCCTGAGTTTGCCATTGGCCTTCGGTATGTACACTCTTCTGATAGGGTCCGGTCGATACGTCTCCTGCCTGAGCGCAAGCGCCAGTTCGCCGAGCCACCGCTGCACCCCGTACACCTCGATGTCCGCAAAGTCCTGACCGTCCACGCCCGGTGCGCCCTTGTTGGAGCGGCATTGAGCGTAGGCATGCGCCAGGATGTCGTCACGGCTGATCTTGTCGTACAGGGCATAGAAGCGATAGCCGGCTTCTGCCTTCGCTTTCGCGTGCAACGCCGTCTGCAGTTTCTGAACACTCTTCGGAGTTGATAGGTTGCCCAATCTCCAGGTCCCTCACGACGTGTTGCGTTCGTCTTGAACTGAGGTCCCTTCCCTCCACCGGCGTTACCCGGCTTCACCAGTACTACGAACCCCTCCGCATCCCCACGGCGCCCGGCCTGTCCCTCGCGGGCGTCCGGTTGATCATCCCTGACCACGTCGTGGGGCCTCCCGTGTTGCGTACGCTTTCCTTGTGTACATGCTGTCGCCACTACCCCGGCGCAGCGGCTGGGTGGATTTCGCTCGTTATCCCAGCCGTATCAGCCTTCCCCGAAAGGGTTGTCGGGTCGGCCTGCGCATCGTCCTTTTCGAGGCTTGCTCGGCGTTCACTCGCGTTACGGCCTGCACACTCGCGCTGTCACCAATTCGTGACACGCTAATCGAAGGCTTCAGCCACTTCGTTACCTCCATGACTGCTCCGATTGCTTCCGGCTGGAGCGTTTGCCGGGTGGGGTTTGCACCCACTGGAAAGCGCCGCCTTCTCACGGCGCACACCCGAAGCGGACATCAGCCTG
>NZ_LGHK01000412.1 GCF_001908235.1 Bradyrhizobium sp. NAS96.2 | reverse complement strand
GGACGAGCTGACCCCGCCGGTCGCGTCAAACGCGCTCAGCGTCAGCGCCGCACCGGCATCCGCGGTGGTGTCGAGCGTGAAGCTCGGGCTGTTGCTCGACGTCGCCGTATTGCCGGCGTCGTCGGTCACCGCAGCCGTCACCGTGATCGGGCTGTCAATGTGGTCGAGCCCGGCAAAGCCGGCGAAGGCGCCGGAGCCGACCGTGACATGGCCGGCCGCAATGTCGGCCGCGGTCAGGTTGTAGGTCGCGGTGTGGCCGTCGCCGTCCGTCAGCGTGATGGTGCCGGAGGCGATGTCGCTGTCGATCCCCGTCAGCGAAACCGAGACGTTGGACGAGCTGACCCCGCCGGTCGCGTCAAACGCGCTCAGCGTCAGCGCCGCACCGGCATCCGCGGTGGTGTCGAGCGTGAAGCTCGGGCTGTTGCTCGACGTCGCCGTATTGCCGGCGTCGTCGGTCACCGCAGCCGTCACCGTGATCGGGCTGTCAATGTGGTCGAGCCGGCAAAGCCGGCGAAGGCGCCGGAGCCGACCGTGACATGGCCGGCCGCAA
>NZ_LGHK01000099.1 GCF_001908235.1 Bradyrhizobium sp. NAS96.2 | reverse complement strand
TAATCTGCTTCACGGACGGTCCCCTCGTTTGAGATTGCACAACCTCATTCTGGCACACTGATGCCGTAGGGGGCCGTCCACACCATCAACCACAGCCATTGGCTGTGACAGCGATCGTGGCCCCAGCATCGTTCGACGACAATCATTCGGGGTAATGGGTCCTGGCTTTCGCCAGGACGACAGCGGTGGATGATTCACGCGGTGTCATCTCCCGCGAAGGCCGAAGGCGGGTGATCAATATTCAGAGACGGCAGTGCTTGAGCCGAGAGGCCGCGGCGTACTGGATCGCCCGGTCCCGTCTTCGCCAAGGCTTCGACGGGGCCATGACTCCCGGGCGCGCCGAAGCTTTAGCGGAGGCGGCGAGCCGGGCGATGACTGTGTGGGTGGGACACGACTCTCTCCGCTTGTCGTCCCGGCGAAGGCCGGGACCCATAACCACAGGGTTGTGTCGTTGAAGAGGGCTGTGGCCCCATCGTCGCGCAGCAACTGCCATTGGGGCAATGGGTCCCGGCCTTCGCCGGGACGACAGTGAGTGTGTGGCACGCTCGCGACGTCCAGAGACGCAGGGCTTGCGTTCAACCGGAACAGACAGCCCGCGGGAGTGCGACCTAGCGCGGACGTTTTGGTCGCTTGAGCTCGGCGACCTTGAACTTCCCGGCGGCCTGCAGGCTGCTGCAAAGCCACCAGGCCCGGTTTCGGTACTCGCCCAGGAACCATTTGGTCTCGACGCAATCCACGTAGGACTTGTAGGTGAGGTTGTCCCTGCACGTCGACGAGAACGGTCCATATGCTTGTCCGCCCGCCGACTCGCTGCACCCGACCCAGGGGTCCTTGCCGTGCGGCAGGCTCGATTCACAACCACCGTTGCAATTGCTGGCGACTTTCTCCAGCGCGGCAATCCTGCCCAGCACGGAACCCGGCGCCGGCGATGGCGCTCGTGCGGACGACGATGACGTCTGGGTGGTTCTCGATCTCCGGTGAGATACCCCTGTGTTTGCCGTTTGCGTCGGACGATTTGTCCGTGCCACCTGTTTCGGCGCTTCAATCGTGATGGACGGTAGCGGCTTTGCGGAATCTGTTTGCGACGCGGCCGGGCCGCACAGCAGGACGGTCGACAACACAGCGACAGTTGAAGGCGCGACAAGGCTCGGCGACAATCTCATGAGATGCCCTCCCAAATCGGGGACGGAAATGCCGCCCCGCCATGCGCACGGTACCATACATCCCGAATGAGGCCACCTAGGGTTGAAATTATTTCCGCAGACGACTGGCCATCGACATGGCGGCCAAGAGAACGCTGACGGCTCGCACCGTTACGATGTCCGCTTCTGGCGTTGACCGGCACGATCGCCGCTAACGGACGATGGCCGCCCCCTAGCGATCCCCGAACGCCAGCCGCGCGCCGAGCGCGACCAGGATGCTGCCGCCGATCCGCTGCATGATCCGCTGCGACCTCCGGGAGCGCTGCAGCTTCGCCATCACGGCGCTGGCGAAGCACACGCAGACGATATCGACCGCCGAGAAGGTCAAATTGACCGTTGTGCCGAGCAGGAATAGCTGAGCCCAGACCGGCAGGCTCGCCGACGCATCGACGAACTGCGGCAGGAACGCCAGGAAGAAGATCGCGGTCTTCGGATTGAGCACCTCGACGACGACGCTTTGCGCAAAGGCGCGCTCCGCGGAGAGCGGCGCAAGCTTGGGACGCTTGGTGTTGTCGCGATCGCGGAACAGCGACAGCCCGAGCCAGACCAGATAGGCCGCGCCGGCCAGCTTCATCGCGGTGAAGAGCGGCGGCACCGCGTGAAACAGCAAAGCGAGGCCGGCGGCCGCGGCGATGACATGGACGTAGCCGCCGAGATGCAGCCCGAGCGAGGCCATCAGCCCGGCGCGCCGGCCGCCCGCGAGCGTGCGGGCCGCGGCGTACAGCATGGCGGGACCTGGGATCAGTGCGAAGGTCGCGGTCGTGATTGCGAAGGCGAGGTACAATTCCATGTGCGGGCTCAATGTCTGGGCGATAACTTCCTCCGCCGTCATTGCGAGCGAAGCGAAGCAATCCATCTGCCCGCATATGCCGATGGATGGATTGCTTCGTCGCTATCGCTCCTCGCAATGACAGGCTGCATTTGTTCAAGCATCTCAGTTCGCAGGAATCATCGCCGCGACCTCACGGTCGACAGGATCGTCGCTTTCGCCGAGCCCCGCGATGACACCAGCACGATCCTCGAGCTTTCGGTTCTGACTCATCTTCTTCTTGGCGTCGAGCCGGGTGATCGGCATCCGGAAGCCGACGATGCCGCGCAACTGCGCCTTGATGAAATCATCGGGCGCATCGCTGACCTGCCAGACCTCCTTGCGCGAACTCTCATGCAGCCTGGTCAGCCGGGTGACGACGTCGAGCAGGCGGTCGGCATCCTCGAAGAACTCGGCCGGGCCATAGGCGTGCACGGCGACGTAATTCCAGGTCGGCACCACCTTGCCGTGCTCGGCCTTGGTCACATACCAGGACGGCGTGACATAGGCGTCGGGCCCCATGAAGATCGCCATCGCTTCGCCCACGGCAGGCAGCTTCCACTGCGGATTGGGCCGCGCGACGTGACCGTACAGCGTGCCGCAATCGCCTTCGCTTTCATTGAGGATCAGCGGCAGCGGCGTGCCGATCAGGCCGTCCGCGGTCGCGGTGACCAGCGTCGCGAGCTTCGAGGCCCGCATCGCGGCGTGGATCGGGCCGAGCTCATCCATCTTGAAATGCGGCGGCAGGTACATGGCAGACCTCTTGGTCGTCCTCAATCAATTGCTGCTCGCACCATAGCGCCGAAGTGGCCTATGATAAGAGCCACTTTCGATCATAATTATTGGTCCACTATGGCCCGCCTGCGCGACACCATCAGTATCCCCTCGCTCGGCGCGATCGACCGCGCCGCCGGGCAGGTCGGGCGCCAACTCGCGCAGGCCCTGCGCGCCGCGATCGCCAAGGGCGAATTGAAGGCCGGGGAATTCCTGCCGTCGACGCGCGCGCTGTCGGCCTCGCTCGGCGTGGCGCGCGGCACCGTCACGGAGGCGTTCGAGCAATTGCAGGCCGAGGGCTATCTGGAATCGCAGGTCGGTGCCGGCACCCGGGTGGCGCCGACACTTGCGGAACAGGCGCAGCCCGTCGCGGTCGATCGCAGCCCGAGACAATCCGCGCCGATCCAGCTGCCTGCCCGCGCGGCGCGGCTCGCCAAAGTGGTGACAGCTTTCACGCCGATGCCCGAAGTCCCGTTTGCGATCGCGGTCCCCGGAGGCGCGGTCGCCCCGGACGACAATTGGCGCCGGCTCGGCAACCGGGTGCGCGCATCGCGCGCGGCGGCGCCTGCAAGCTATGGCGATCCGCGCGGCCTGATGGAGCTGCGGCAGGCGATCGCCGACTACGTGCGCAAATCGCGCGCGGTGCATTGTGAGCCCGGGCAGGTCGTGATCACGGCCGGCACGCAACAGGGCCTTTATCTCGCCGGCCGCGTGCTGCTGTCATCGGGCGATCGCGTCTGGGCCGAGGATCCCGCCTATCCCGGCATGACGGCCGTGCTCGACGATCTCGATCTCGTCACCACGCGCGTTGGCGTCGATGCGCAGGGCATCGATGTCGATGCCGCGATCGCCGCGTGCCCGGATGCGCGCGCAGCGTTCGTGACGCCGTCGCATCAATATCCGCTGGGCATGCCGATGAGCATGGCCCGCCGCAACGCGCTGGTGGCATGGGCCGCGCGGCGCGATGCCTGGATCGTCGAGGACGATTACGACAGCGAGCTGCGCTATGCCGGGCATCCCTTCCCCTCGATGCAGGGCCTCGCCCCGTCACGCGTGATCTATCTGGGCACGCTGAGCAAGGTGCTGTTTCCTTCGCTGCGGCTCGGCTATGTCGTGGCGCCTCAGCCGCTGATCGACGCCTTCGCCGGCGCGCGGGCCTTGCTCGACCGGCACTCGCCGACCGCCGACCAGCATGTGCTGGCGGCCTATATCCGCGAGGGCCTGTTCGAGGCGCATATCAGGCGGATCCGCGGCGTCTACGCCGCGCGGCGTGCGACCTTGATCGCGGCGCTCGCACGGCACATGCCTGATGATGTCACGCTGCAACCGAGCGACCAGGGCATGCATCTCTTGCTGTGGCTGCCGCAAAACGTCGACGATGTGCGATTGGCGAAGGCCGCGCTCGCCGACGGCGTCGTGGTGCGGCCGATCTCACCGATGTACAAGGCATCAGCGCGACGCGGCCTGATGCTCGGCTTCGGCGGATTTGAACCGGAGCAGCTGGAGGCGGCCGCGATACGGCTGCGACGCGTGTTCGATCAACACAGATTGCAGCGGCGGGCCAAGCCGCGCCGCGCGTCATACTGATTTGACTGTTCGCTTCTTACTGCTCGAACGCAGCCTTAAGCCGGTTGAGCTGCGGCACCAGGGGGTTGCCGATCGAGGAACGATCCGGCGCCGGCGCGTGGATCGTGGTGTCGAGGCGGCGGACGCGGGCCTGCAAATCCATCGAGCGGGCGATCAGCTGCTGCAATTGCTCGGGCAGCTTCATCACCATGTCGGCCGGGCCGGGATCGGCGGCCGACAGCTTCACCTTGGTCTTCTCGCGATTGGCCTGGGTCAGCGTCATCTCGCCTTCCTTGACCGCGCGGTGCAGCAGCAGCCAGGAGGCGAGCTGCATCAGCCGCGTGGTCAGGCGCATGCTTTCGGTGGCATAGGTCAGGCTCACGGACCGTTCCAGCGCCTTGGCCTCGGCACGTCCGTCGCCGTCGAGATAGGCGGCGGTCTGCTCGACCAGGTCCATGCCTTCCCGGAACAGCACGCCGAATGCCGCAGAATTGGTCAGCCGTTCACTGAACAGCACAAGCCCGGCTTCGTTCTGGGAACGATCGGCCATGGTTAACGCCCTCACACCATCTTAACGCCCGCTGGCATCTCACGCGCCAGCTTATGATGAACAAATCATTGCGCGGGCGCGCCGAAGAGTCCAGCCGCAACCGGATTTATGGTTTCCAGCCGCGGACGCAACAAAAAAGAGCCGCCGTTTCCGGCGGCTTTTGAAGTTGATAACAGGGAGGCGTCAAACAGAGTGGACAGGAGCCACTCGGTGTCCAAACGAGGACAATGCAGTCATAATCGAGAAAGCTTAACCGATCGTAAATGAACGGTTTTCTTCAGGCTTTGTTTGCCATGTCGGCCATTGACCTAGTTTGGGACGGGGGCAGGCACGCCGATGCGTAGCCCGGATGGAGCGCAGCGAAATCCGGGAATGGAGCATGAGCGGATAGAGCGGCCCCGGATTGCGCGGAGCCTGTCATCGGGCGCGCGTTCGCGCGACCCGTTGGCTCCATCCGGGCTACGAGGACTTGTCCGGCACGACGTGATGTGATGTCGCTCTGGCTACGACTTGAAGAACGCGTTCGCGGCGTCCTTCGACGCGCGCTTCTTGGTCATCGCCTCTTTCAGGCGATCGACTTCGGCGGTGAGCAGCGCAATGCGCTCGGTCAATTCCTCGACCGACAGCAGCGAGAGATCCTGTCCGATCTCGTGGCTGATCTTCTTCCGCGGCCGGTCCTCATCCTCACTCGGCATGTGTCCTCCCGGCGATGTGGTCTGGCGCCATGCGTCCAGGGATGTTAAGTGTCGGGTCAAGGAGAATTTTGCAGTGACTTTCGTTTGCGCGCAACATCTGACGCGAATGCCCCGGCCCGACCGCAAGGAGTCTGACCGGACGGGATAGTGCGCCTGCGCGCCAGGCATGAGCCGACCCCAAGCCCTTCCGATCATGCGGGAGGGCTTTTTAATTTTTGATGGCCCGGGGTCGGCATCACCGAACGCGAGAGAGCTCAGCCCATGACCAAAATTCTCATCACCAGCGCGCTGCCTTACGTGAACGGCGTCAAGCATCTCGGCAATCTCGTCGGCTCGCTGCTGCCCGCCGACGTCCACGCCCGCTTCCGCCGCCAGATCGGCTGCGACGTGCTGTTCATCTGCGCGACCGACGAGCACGGCACGCCGGCCGAGCTCGGCGCCATCGAAGCCGGACAAGACGTCCGCGCGTTCTGCGACGCGCAGCACGCCGTCCAGGCCGCCATCTACCGGCGCTTTGGTCTGTCCTTCGATCACTTCGGCCGCACCAGCGCGCCGCACAATCATGCGCTGACGCAGCACTTCTATCGCCGGCTCGACGCAGCCGGATTCATCGAAGAGCGCACCTCGCGCCGGGTGTGGTCGCCGGTCGACCGACGCTTCCTGCCCGATCGCTTCGTGCTCGGCACTTGCCCGCATTGCGGCGATCGATCGGCGCGCGGCGATCAGTGCGACCATTGCGGCACGCTGCTCGATCCGCCGGAGCTGATTGAGCCGCGCTCGGCACTGTCAGGCGACCGCGCGCTCGAGATCCGCGACAGCCGTCATCTGTTCCTGCGCCAGTCGCAACTCGTCGAGAAGATCGGTGCATGGATCGACAGCCGCGGCGGATGGCCGCCCCTTCGTGGTGTCGACCGCGAAGAGCTGGCTCAATGCGGACTTGCGCGATCGCTGCGTCACGCGCGACCTCGCCTGGGGCATTACCGTGCCGCGCGAGGGTTTTGACGGCAAGGTGTTCTACGTCTGGTTCGACGCGCCGATCGGCTACATCGCGGCGACGCAGGAATGGGCGGATGCCGCGCCCGGCCGCGACTGGCGGCAATGGTGGTGGCAGGCCGATGAGGTCAGCTACATTCAGTTTCTCGGCAAGGACAACATCCCGTTCCACACCGTGAGCTTTCCGGCGACGCTGCTCGGCTCCGGCGAACCGTGGAAGACCGCCGACGTGATCAAGGGATTCCACTGGCTCAATTACGAGGGCGGCAAGTTCTCGACCAGCCGCAAGCGCGGCATCTTCACCGATGCGGCGCTGGAGGAATTGCCGGCCGATCTCTGGCGCTGGTGGCTGATTGCCAACGCGCCGGAGAGCGCCGACACCGATTTCAGCGTCGCGCGGTTCGTTGCCGATGTGAACAAGGATCTCGCCGACATCTTCGGCAATCTCGCCAACCGCATCATCAGCTTTGCGCATCGCGGCTTCGGCGGCCGCATCCCGCGTGGCGGCGCACCCGGCGACGCCGAGCAAAAGCTCGCGCATGATCTCGAGCAGCGGGTCGCAGCGCTCCACCGTCACCACACGGCGCTGGAGTTTCGCGCCGCATCGGCTGCGACCCGCGCGATCTGGGATAGCGCGAACGCTTACCTGCAACACACCGCACCGTGGACGGCAATCAAGTCCGATCCTGACCGTGCAGCGGTCGTCACCCGCGTCGGGCTCAATCTTGTCGCGCTGTGCGCGACGCTGGCGTGGAGCATCGTGCCAAGCCTGTCCGAGCGCGTGCTTGGCGCGTTCGGCCGCAACGATGCCCTGCCGCGCTGGCCCAATGGCCCACTGCTCCCGCTGCTGGATGATGGTGCCGGCACGCCGGTCGCGAGCTTCGGCCCGCTGGTCGACAAAATCAGCCCTGAAAAAGCCGACCATCTGACGAACCGGTTCGGGGCCTAATGGCGTTTCGCTTCGTTGGAAAAGGCGGTATGCCATCCGCCAATCCTCTTCTCTGACCAGGGACCAGCCATGACAAACCTGCCCGCGCAAATGACCGTCGTTGCCATCAGCAAGCCCGGTGGCCCGGAGGTGCTGGTGCCGGAGACCCGCGCGCTGCCGGTGCCGAAGGCCGGCGAGATCCTGGTCAAGGTCGCGGCCGCCGGCGTCAACCGTCCCGACGTTGCGCAGCGCTCCGGCTCCTATCCGCCGCCGCCCGGCGCGAGCGACCTGCCCGGCCTCGAGATCGCAGGCGAAGTGGTGGCGCTCGGCGAAGGCGCCAAGCACAAGATCGGCGACAAGGTGATGTCGCTCGTCGCCGGCGGCGGCTACGCGCAATATTGCATCGCGCAGGACGCGCAGGCGATGACCGTGCCGCCCTCACTGTCGATGCAGGAAGCGGGTGCGATTCCGGAAACGCTGATGACGGTGTGGCACAATGTGTTCGAGCGCGGCGCGCTGCAGGCCGGCGAGACGCTGCTGATTCACGGCGGCTCCTCGGGCATCGGCACGATGGCGATCCAGCTCGCCAAGGCATTCGGCGCCAAGGTGATCGTCACCGTCGGCTCGCAGGACAAGGCCGATGCCTGCCTCAAGCTCGGCGCCGATCATGCGGTGAACTACAAGACCGAGGATTTCGTCGAGGCAGTGAAGAAGGCGACCGGCGGCAATGGCGCCAACGTCATCCTGGACATGGTCGGCGGCGACTATATCGACCGGAACTACGATGCCGCCGCCGTCGAGGGCCGCATCGTCCAGATCGCGTTCCTGTCGGGAACACCGAAGGCCACGGCCAATTTCGCCAAGCTGATGGTCAAGCGGCTGCACCACACCGGCTCGACCCTGCGCCCCCGTAGTAATGCGGACAAGGCGGCGATGGTCGCGGCGATCGAGGCGAAAGTGCTGCCGCTGCTGCGCGAAGGCCGCGTCAAACCGCTGATGGACAGCACATTCCCGCTGGAAAAGGCCGCCGACGCGCACCGGCGCATGGAGACCAGCGAACATATTGGCAAAATTGTGTTGGTGGTTTAACTCTCGCAACGGAAGCAGGGGCGGAAACCCTTTGATTCCCTTCGCTTTCGTGTCATTTATCGCGCCACCTCCGGGCCGGTCGCCGGGCCCGGGCAGTTTGTCGATCGCGGAGTACTGACATTGCGTCTGATCAGGTGCCTTGCGCTGCTCGCGCTGGGCCTCATGATGTTTGCCGCTGCGCCTGACGCGTATGCGATCGACGCCGTCAGCGTGCGCAGCGATGCGCCGGCGATCGATTTGACGGCGGTTCTCGACCATCAACGCAGCGAAACCGACCGCATCCAAGTCTCCACCGCACCGGGAACCGACGGCATCGTGCGCCGCATCGAGGTTCGCGCCCGCGAAGGCGGCCAAAACTGGGTGGTGTTCGCGCTCGCCAACAACACCGACGACCAGCTCGACCGCCTGATCGTCGCGCCGCATTATCGCATCGTGTCGTCGGGCCTGTTGTGGCCCGACCTCGGCCTGTCGCGCATCGCGACCATCACGCCGTCGGTCGGCGATCGCCCCGAGCGGCAGGAGAGCCCGACCGCCGACGTGTTCCGCATCACGCTCGATCCCGGCGCCGTCGTCACCTATGTCGCGGAGCTGCGCACCGACAAGCTGCCGCAGCTCTATCTGTGGGAACCCGACGCCTACAAGGACAAGGTCAACTCGTTCACGCTGTACCAGGGCATCGTGATCGGCATCTCGGGCCTGCTCGCGCTCGTGCTCACGATTTTGTTTGTGGTCAAGGGCAGCATCATGTTCCCCGCCGCCGCGGCGCTGGCCTGGGCGGTGCTGGTCTATATCGGCGTCGACTTCGGCTTCTGGGGCAAGGTGCTCGACATGTCGAACAACGCCGAGCGCGTCTGGCGCGCGGCGGGCGAGGCGATCCTCGCGGCGACATTGCTGGTGTTCCTGTTCGCCTATCTCAATCTCAGTCGCTGGCATGTGCGCTACTCGCACATCACGATCGGCTGGCTCGTCTTCCTCGGCTCGCTGGTGGCGCTGGCGCTGTTCGATCCCGCGGTCGCCTCCGGCATCGCGCGGATGTCGCTGGTCATGATCGCCTTCGCCGGCTTCGCGCTGATCGTCTATCTCTCCACCCACGGCTTCGACCGCGCGGTGCTGTTGATCCCGACCTGGTTCCTGCTGGTGGTCTGGGTGGTCGCAGCCGGCATGACGGTCGCGGGCTCCGTCACCAACGATATCGTCGGCCCCGCGCTGCTCGGCGGCCTGGTGCTGATCGTGATGCTGATCGGATTTACGGTGATGCAGCACGCCTTCGCCGGCGGCGGCGCCACCACCGGCGTCGTCTCCGATGTCGAGCGCCGCGCACTGGCGCTGACCGGCTCCGGCGACCTGATCTGGGACTGGGACGTCTCCGCCGACAAGGTGTTCACCAGCCCCGAGACCGAGGCGCTGCTCGGCCTCAAGCGCGGCACGCTGGAAGGCCCGGCGGCGAAATGGCTCGAGGTGCTGCACCCGCTCGACCAGGACCGCTTCCGCGCCGCGCTCGACAGCGTGCTCGACCAGCGCCGCGGCCGCCTGGTGCAGGATTTCCGGCTGCGGACGCCCGACGGCCACTTCATGTGGTTCGCGCTGAAGGCGCGGCCGGTGGTCGGCTCCGACGGCGAGGTCTCGCGCGTGGTCGGCACCCTCACCGACGTCACCGAGTTCAAGAACTCCGAAGAGCGGATGCTGCACGACTCGGTGCATGACAATCTGACCGGCCTGCCGAACCGCCGGCTGTTCATGGACCGCCTCTGCGCGGTGGCGAACCTCGCCAAGACCATGCCGAACCTGCGGCCGACCTTGATGGTGATCGACCTCGACCGCTTCAAGCAGGTCAACGATTCCGTCGGCATCGCGGTGGGCGATTCGATCCTGCTGACGCTGGCGCGCCGGCTGACCCGCATCCTCAAGCCGCAGGACACGCTGGCGCGCATGGCCGGCGACCAGTTCGGCCTGATCCTGCTGTCCGAGCAGGACCCGGCGCGGATCACCAATTTCGCCGAGACCATCCGCAAGACCATCCGCGCGCCGATCGCGTTCAACGATCGCGAGATCTTCCTGACCGCCTCGATCGGGCTTGCGCTGTCCGATCCGGCGGCGCCGCTGACCGACGAGATCATCAAGGACGCCGAGCTTGCGATGTATCATTCCAAGCGGATCGGCGGCGACCGCATCGACGTCTACAAGCCGGCTATGCGGGCGCGGAAGACCGACCGCCTGACGCTGGAGAGCGACCTGCGCCGCGCCATCGAGCGGCAGGAGATCACGATCCTGTACCAGCCGATCGTGCGGCTGGAGGATCGCGCGATCGCCGGCTTCGAGGCTCTGGCGCGCTGGGACCATCCCAAGCTCGGCCGGATGTCGCCGTCGGAATTCATCAACGTCGCCGAGGAGACCGGCCTGATCGTCGATCTCGGCATGTTCGTGATGGACCAGACCGCGCGCCAGCTCGCGGTGTGGCAGCGCGCAATGCGGGCGCGCGAGCCGATCTTCGCGTCGGTCAACGTGTCGTCACGGCAATTGCTGCGCCACGATCTGATCCACGATATCAGAACCGTGCTGTCGCGCTCCACCGTGGCGCGCGGCACGCTGAAGCTGGAGCTGACGGAATCGCTGGTCATGGAGAATCCGGAGCACGCCGCGCAGATGCTGGCGCGGATCCGCGAGCTCGGCACCGGGCTGTCGCTCGACGATTTCGGCACCGGCCACTCCTCGCTGTCCTATCTGCAGCGCTTCCCGTTCGACACCATCAAGATCGACCAGTCGTTCGTCCGCACCACCAGCCGCGGCACCCGCCCGGTGATCCTGAAATCGATCATCGCGCTGGCGCATGATCTCGGCATGGAGGTGGTCGCGGAGGGCGCGGAGACAGACTCCGACGCCGTCGAGCTCTACCAGCTTGGCTGCGAATACGCGCAGGGCTTTGCTTTCGGCGAGCCGATGGACGCCGACGCCGCGACGCGCCTTCTCACCGAGGAACGGCTGGAAGCTGCGAGTTAGCTCTTGTCGTCCCGGCCTTGAGCCGGGACCTATACGCCGCGGCCTGTCCACGACGCGCTGGGGGCCAGTTGCCTTCGTAACCACAACGCCCTGTGGTTATGGGTCCCGGCGTTCGCCGGGACGACGAGCGGGCATGCGCTTGAACTTGACGCTCTTGCCGTCGGCCTGGCGGGTGGCGATGTAGCCGGCCTCGAGGCAGGCTTCGCGCTGCGGCATCTTCTCCTGCGGACTGCGCAGGGTTTCCCACCACGACGCGCGCTGCGCGGCGCGCGGCAGCGAGGCGTCGATGATCTCCTCGATCTGCTCGAAGGTCAGCACGAATTCGGGCAGATGCTGCTCCTTCAGATAATCCCGCAGCGCGTCGTAGTCGTTCACATCATCCTCAAGGCTCAGGGTTCCAGCAACCACCCGTTAACCCATTCGGCGGCCGCTGTCGCCATTTAAGGCGACAACAAGATTTCCCGTTGCATGACGGCGCCTTGGAGCGGGACATGCCATTTCGACGGGGACACGACGCAAGGCGGCGCTGGCGGCTATCGGCAAAGCTGCTGGTCGTTGTGTCGGTTGCGACCGTCCTCGGCTTCTCCGCGGTCTGCGCCGGCGTGATGTTCGACATGCGCCGCGGCGAGGAGCAACTGGCCCGACGCACCCTGGAGAATCTGGCGTCGGGCATCGAGGCCGACATCAGCCGCAACATCGAGCTCTACGACCTGTCGCTGCGGGCGGTCGCCAGCAATCTGGAAATGCCGGAGATCCGCAATGTCAGCAAGGAACTGCGCCAGCTGATCCTGTTCGACCACGCCGCGACCGCAAAGCATTTCGGCGCGATCCAGGTGTTCGACAGCAAAGGCGATCTGACCATCGACGCGGCGAGCCTCGATCCGCAGCCGGAGAACCGCAGCGACGAGGAGTATTTCACCGTCCAGCGCGACCATCCCGACACCGGGCTGTATGTCAGCCGGCCGATGCTGCATCGCGGCGCCTACGCTATCGTGCTGAGCCGACGCATCGTCGGCGAGGACGGCCGCTTTCTCGGCGTCGTGGTCGGTTCGATCCGCTTCAGCTATTTCCACGATCTGTTCGGGCGGCTGAACCTCGTGCCGGGCGACACCATCACCGTTCTGCGCAACGACCGCACCATCATCATGCGGACGCCGTTCGATCTCGACGTGATCGGCAAGAACCTCGTCGACCAGATGGACTGGAAATCCGAGAACCTGAAGATCGGCGGCGCGTTCTCCGGCAGGGGCCCGGTCGACGACACGGCACGTCTCTATGTCCGGCGCAGCGGCAGCGGGCCGCTTTACGTCGTGGTCGGCAAGCCGCTCGAAGTCGTCTTCAATCTCTGGCGCACCGAGGCAATCCGGATCGGCGCGATCATGGGCTTTCTGGTGCTGTTCGTGCTCGGCGCGACGCTGGTGCTCGCGCGCGAGATCGTTCGCCGCGGCGACGCCGAGGACAAGCTCGAGGAGCTGGCGACCACCGACGCCCTCACCGGCCTGAAGAACCGGCGCAAGTTCGATACCGAAATCGAGCGCGAATGGCGCCGCGCCAGCCGGTACGGCCAGCCGGTTGCGCTGTTGATGATCGATGCCGATCATTTCAAGGCCTACAACGACACCTATGGGCATCAGGCCGGCGACCAGGTGCTGGTCGGCATCGCGATCTGCATTTCGGATGCAGTGCGCCGCGCCGGCGATTGCCCGGCGCGCTTCGGCGGCGAGGAATTCGCCGTGCTGCTGCCCAACATGACCACGCTCGAGGCCTTCAACCTGGCCGAGACCATCCGTGGCAAGGTCCAGCAATGGTGCGAGGGCGAGCTGATCACGACGGTCAGCATCGGCGTCGCCAGCATGCGGCCGCTCGCCGGCCAGCAATGGTCCGACCTCATCGAAGCCGCCGACAAGGCGCTCTACGCCGCCAAGGCCAACGGCCGCAACCAGTCGGTGCTCGCAACGGCGCCGAAGATCGCGCTGGTGGCGTGAGACATCGTCGTGAAGAGTTGTTGACGCATTTTGCCGCGCTGCCCGTCGGATAACCCAGTGCATCGCAGTTGTAAGGGACGCACTGGCGGAAGGGCTCCCTCCCCCCTTGCGGGGGCCCACAAGGGGGGAGGGTGCCTGAGCAGCCTGCTCACCTCACTTAGCGTGGCACCAAGTGCGGCTAGCCCCGCCGCTTCTTCTTCGGCTTCTTGCCGAACTTTGGTTTCGCCGACACCTCTGGCCACTGCGTGTGTCCGGCCTTGCCCCGATGCTTCTTTTTCTTGCCGAACCTGGGCTCATCGCCCGATGTCGGCCTCGCACCCTTTTCGTTCCGATCGAATCGAAACGGGGCTCTGGAGTCTCGCTTTGACGCTTGGTCTTCGCGCGAACCGCTCGCACCTTCCCTCGAAAACGCTTTGGCCTCGCGATCCGGCTTGCCGTGGCGCTTTGCTGCCGTGTGTTCACGCGGCTCGTCGCCGCGCGGCGCGCGGTGCCCGCCGTCGTCCTGATCGCGCCAAGGCTCGTACCTCGGATCGGGCCTGGGCTTGCGTGCCGGCTTCTCGGCGCGCGCCTCGCCCTGCGGGCTGTCCGCCAGCGGTTCGATGCGGATGCTGTCTTCCTTGTCCGGACGCTTGATCTTGACGGCGAAGGAATCCGCGACCCGCGCGGCGATCTCGAACTCGGTAGTCGTGTCCGTGATCTTGATGGCGCCGATGTCGCGCTTGTCGATGCCGCCACGGCGGCAGATCATCGGCAACAGCCAGCGGGCTTCGGCATTCTTGCGGCGCCCGATCGCGGCGCGGAACCAGACCGTGGCCTCCTCCATGCCATGACGCGGAGACTTCCCGGTCTTCGATCGCGGCCCGGCGGGACGATCGTCTCGGCGCGAGGGGCGCTCGCCGCGCTCGCGGCCCCGCCCCTCGCCGGGATCGAGGATGTCCTCGGGCGCCGGCAGCCGCGCGCGATAGAGCCGGGCAAGCGCCGCGGCGATCGCCTCGGGCGAGCGTTCGGCAAGCAAGGCCTGCGCGAGGGCCAGATCGTCCGGCGTCGCCTCTTCGGAGAACACCGCATCCTTCAACAGGCGATCATGGTCGAGCTTGCGGATCTCCTCGGCCTGCGGCGCGGAGCCCCAGACAATATCGATGCCGGCGAGATCGAGCAGCAATTCGGCGCGCCGCCGTCGTGCCGGCGGCACCAGCAGGATGCTGACACCCTTGCGGCCGGCACGGCCGGTGCGGCCCGAGCGATGCTGCATCACCTCGGGATCCTTCGGCAGATCCGCATGGATGACGAGATCGAGGCTAGGCAGATCGATGCCGCGCGCCGCGACGTCGGTCGCGACGCACACCCGCGACCGCCCGTCGCGCAACGCCTGCAGCGCCTGGGTCCGCTCGTTCTGGGTCATTTCGCCCGACAGCGCGGCCACCGAGAAACCGCGCTCCAGCAGCGCCGCCTGCAAATGCCTGACGGCTTCCCGCGTGTTGCAGAACACCAGCGCGCTCGGCGCCTCATGGAAGCGCAGCACGTTGACGACCGCGTGCTCGACATCGTCGGCGGCGACGCGGATGGCGCGGTACTCGATGTCGGCGTGACCGCCTTCGTCGCCCGCGACCTCGACGCGAAACGCCTGCTGCTGATACTGCTTGGCCAGCGCGACGATGCCGCGCGGAAACGTCGCCGAGAACAACAGGGTGCGGCGCGTCTCCGGCGTGGTCTCGAGGATGAATTCCATGTCCTCGCGGAAGCCGAGATTGAGCATCTCGTCGGCCTCGTCGAGCACGACGACCCGCAATCCCGAGATGTCGAGACGACCGCGCCGCAGATGGTCGCAGAGCCGGCCGGGCGTCCCGACCACGATGTGGGCGCCTTCGGCAAGCTCGCGCTGCTCGCGGCGCGGGTCCATGCCGCCGACGCAGGAAACGACGCGTGCGTCAGCATGCTCATATAGCCATGCGAGCTCGCGCTGGACCTGCAAAGCGAGTTCGCGCGTCGGCGCCACGATCAGGGCCAGCGGTGCGCCGGCCGGCTCGAACCGCTCGCTGTCGCCGAGCAGGTCCTTCGCCATGGCCAATCCGTAGGCAACGGTCTTGCCCGAACCGGTCTGGGCGGAAACCAGGAGGTCGCGGCCAACGGCATCGTCCGCGAGCACGGCGAGCTGGACGGGGGTGGGTTGTTCGTAGTTGCGCTCAGCCAAGGCGCGGGCGAGCGGCAGACTTGTGGTCGGAAAGGGCACGAGATGGGAAACCTTGATTGGTCCGGGCGCAGAACGTCGAGCGGGACGACCTGAGGCTGCGACCCCGGCAGGCGGCACGGCCGCATGACGATTTGGCGCTGCTTTACGCCAAGACCGGCCAAATCGCCATGCCCCCGAGGCCCTCCTTGACGGAAAAGGTGCCGGATCAGGCCGGCTGCCCGATCGGGGCCTGGCTGCCGGCGATCCGGTCCATCAATCCCGACAACCGCGATGGCGGCAGGCTGGCCGGGGCAATCAGGCCGCCCGCCCCGCGCAGCGCACCCGGCACCAGCTCGCAGGCCAACAGGCGCTCCCGTTCGTAGGGGCCGGGCATGCGGAGCGCACCGGTTGTCGCGGCCGAGAAGCCGAAGCGGTCGTAATAGGCGGCGTCGCCGACCAGGATGACGGCGCGATGACCGAGCAGATTGGCCCGCTGCAACGCCCGCCGCATCAGCGCGGCACCGATGCCGAGGCACCGCACCTCTTCGGCCACCGCAAGCGGGCCGAGCAGCAGGCAGGCGTGACCGGTAGCGGTCACGACCGGCCACAGCCGCAATGTGCCGACCAGGCGGCCGCCACGGCGCGCGACAAACGCGAGGCCGCGCGCAGGCTTGCGGCCCTCGCGCAGCCGCTCCGAGGTCTTGGCGAAACGGCCAGGACCGAATGCGGCGTCGAGCAGACTCTCTCGCGCCGCCACGTCCGAACGGCGTTCCCTGCGGATCGCAACCGGTCTGTCGTTCGGAGAACCAGATGAGGACATCACGCAACCCTCGCCAGATAGATGAAGACCTCATCGAGGTCCCGGCACTTGAAGCGCTCGGCGAGTTCGCCTGGACGCCCCATCGCGACGACGCGGCCATGACTCATGATCACGACGAAGTCGCAGAGCTGCTCGACCTCGGTCATGTTGTGCGAGGACAACAGGATGGTGGCGCCGCGGCGCTTCTGATAGGCGCGTAGCCGGCTGCGCACCCACTCGGCACGGTCGGGGTCGAGCGAGGCCGTCGGCTCGTCGAGCAGCAGCACCTCCGGATCGTTGATCAGCGCCTTGGCGACGGCGACGCGGGTCTTCTGGCCGGCGGACAGCCGACCGGTAACGCGGTCGAGCACGTCGCCGAGCTCGAAATCCTCGATCAGCTCCTCGATCCGCGCCTTGAGATTGGCAACACCATACAGCCGACCGAACACCATCAGGTTCTGGCGCACGGTGAGCCGCCCCGGCAGCGCGACATAGGGGCTTTCGAAATTCATCCGGCTGAGCACCTTGTGACGCTCGATCGCCATGTCGTGGCCGAGCACCATGGCGCGGCCGAAGCTCGGCACCACGAGGCCCATGATCATGGCGATGGTGGTGGTCTTGCCGGCGCCGTTGCCGCCGAGCAGGCCGACGGTCCAGCCCTTCGGCACGATGAAGTTGACATCGTCGACCGCCCAATGGGTGCGGTACTGCTTGCAGAGGCCCTCGACCGCGATCGCCGGTGTTTCATCGGGATTGGGTCGGTCCGGCGCGTTGTTCTGCGCGGGCGTGGTATTCGGCGACACGGACGTCAGGTGCCGGCGGGGCAGAAAGCGTTCGATGCGGCTCATGGATGTCTCCCCTTACTCGCCCATCGTGAGCAGGCCGCCCTTGTGGCGGGCGCTCTGCAGCAGGGCGACGAATGTGGTGAAGCCCATGCCGAGATAGACGGCATTGAGCGCGAGGCATTCGATCATCAGGTCAGTGCGGAAGGTGCCGTCGAGCAGCGCGGCGCGCATGCCCTCGAACACATAGGTCGGCGTCAGCGACCAGGCGACCGGATGCAGCCAGAGCGGCAGCGCGGCGACCGGATAGTAGACGCAGCACAGCGGCAGCAGCACGATCATGATCGAGTAGGCGAGGCTTTCCGCGCCAAAGCCCTGCCGGATCACGAGGCCTGCGACCACGAGCCCGATCGCCCAACTGGTCAGCACGAGATTGAGGAAGAACGCGAGCAGCCCCGGCCCCATCGCGAACACGTTGAAGCCGAACAGCACGAATGTCAGCAGCATCACCGGCAGGGTGCCGATCACGAGCCGGATCAGGCTCATCAGCATCAGCGATGCCGCGAGCTCGAACGGCTGCAACGGGCTCATCATCAGATTGGCGAGATTGCGCGACCAGATCTCCTCCAGGAAGGTAAAGGTGAAGCCGAGCTGGCCGCGGAACAGCACGTCCCAGAGCAGGACGGCGCCGAGCAGCAGGCCGGCGGTGGAGGCCATCGCCGACTTGCTGTCATAGAGGTAGGTGTAGAGGAAACCCCACACCAGCATCTGCATCGCCGGCCAGTAGATGATCTCGAGCAGCCGCAGCGATGACGAGCGCAGGATGTAGTAATAGCGCGCCGTCATGGCCGCGATGCGGTTCAGTGACTGTGTCATGGCAAGCACCCCGTGTTGCTAAAGCGTTTTCGAGCGAAGTGGATACCGGTTCGCGTGAAGAAAACGCGTCAAAACCAAATCATGAGCGCCGTTCCGATTTAATCGGAACGGCGCTCTGGCGATCAATCGAACTCGCGGCGGATCGGGCGGCGCTTGCCGACCTTGGGCGGAAACGCCAGCAGCGCGTTGGCCTGGACCCGGACCGGATGCTCGAGGCAGGCTGCGAGCAGGTCCTCGAGATGCGCGACCGAACCGTGGAGCCGGCACAGCGGCGTATCCTGGCCGAGCACGACGCGCGCCTCGACGAGATCGACGCCACGCTGCACGATCTCGAACTGCGCCAGATGCAGGTTGCAGTCGAACATCCAGCGATAGGTCGCATCGAGAATGCTGCCGGCCGGAACCTTGCGGCCATCGCGGTTGACGAAGGCGTCGTTGAGCCGGCCGTCGATGCTGGCGATCTGCGACCAGTTGATATCGGATGGCGCCGGATTGGCCGGCTGCGTGATGTAGTCGCCCTGCACGTAACGGATGAACGGCATCGCTTCGTTGAGCAGATTGGTGATCACGGCGATGCCGGACTGGCCGGGAGCCTGCGGCTCCATCGTGACGGGGTCGAGCACGTCGAGATGCACGGTGTCCTCGCAGACGTGATACTGGCCGCCGGGCATTTCGAGCGCGATCCGCGTCGCCTCCTCCGAGGAATATTCGTCGAGCACGGGCACGCCGAGCTGACGCGACCATTCCTGACGGGCAGCGCGCGAGGAATATTCCGAATGCGTCACCGCGAGATTGAGCGAGGAACGGAACTCGTCGACATGCGGCATCAGCGCATCGAGGCTCGACGGATACAGCGACAGGATCTTCGGCCCGAGATAGCGCAGATGCTGGGCGACGCGCGCCGGCGGGATCAGGTTCGAGATGAACGCGGTCGGATAATCGCCGCCGATCGAATCGAACCACCACGGCACGGTGTAGACATGGGCGAGCAGGTCCTCGGCGCGGTAATTGCCGCCGCTCTGCATCGCGAACTGGCGGACGCCCTGGATGGTGTCGGTGATGACGGCATCATAGTCGACGCGGATCAACAGGGTCTGGCCGGACGAGCCCGATGAGCGGGTCGGAAACAGGTTTTCCGGCTTGTACTTCTTGTTGACGCACTGGTCCGGGAAGGCCGCGACCAGCTCGGGCTTGGTGATGACCGGGATCTTCTGTATGTCGTCATAGTCGCGCAGATGCTCCGGCTTGAAGCCGGCCGCATCATACTTGGCGCGGTAGATCGGAATATCGCGATAGGCGAGCTCGACCAGCTCCTTGATGCGGGCGAACTGCCGCGCGCGGATTTCCGACACCGGCAGATAGGGATGCCGCATGCACTCGCCGAGATAGTTTTCGGTGGCCGCGACCAGCTCGGGTGCAGCATCGTTGGACGGCTGGAAGTCCGGCCGGGTGTGCTCGGTCTCCCAGAACTGGCGCTGCGGCACGGCGACCGGATCGGCGGGGACGAGGGACGCGGCCGCCTGATCGTGCTCCGGCACCAGAGCAAGGCCGTCATCGGAAGTGCTGATTGCAAGGGTGGACGTCATCTTCAGCTCCATGATTGACGGGGCACCGCCCGTTCATGGCGCTATCAATGGCGCGCGGCGCGCGTGGCCGCCGTGACGCGTGTCACACGCGTTCGTCCCCGATCACCGCAGCGTAACCCGCCCCACAAGACCGATTGCTCTACGTCGTTACTTGCCCCACGTCGCCTTCCTGATCCGCCCCTTGCCGCCGCATTTCTTGCAAGGCTCGGGATAGATTTTTCGTCCCGGCTCGCTCGGTTGCCTGACTTTGGGAAAGACTGTCCCGTTGCACGCGTCACACTTCTCTTCATCGGAAACAAGGTGCTTCACCATCGAACGTCCCGGATTGAAAAAATCCGAAGCCCGCGGGCGCGGGCTTCCGCCATCATTACGAACGGCGGCGGGTCGGTTTCAGCTGCATGGCAGCCCCGCTGCGGTGGTGCATTCGAGAGGTCGAGGGAACGATAACGGGACGACCGCCGTTATCACGCTCTCTTTTTTGAACGCCGCGTCACTTCACCTTGGGCGCCTTCTCGTGGCTCTCGAGTGCCGCCGTCATCAGCTTCGGCAATTGCGCGGCATAGACCTCGATGAAGGTGGCATCGCCGCAGCCTTGCGGATCGCGCGCGGCCTGCTCGGCGACGCGCGCGGCCTTGGCCTCGCATTTCGCGAACATGTGCCAGAACCAATCCGGACTCTTGCCGAGCGCCGGCTTGTGCTTCTTGATGACGGCGGCGCCGACCGCGCTCATCGCGTTGACGACGCCGGCGCCCAGCGTGCTGATGGCCCGCGCATTCAGGATATCCTCGCGCGATTGCGCGGTGGCGTTGCTCGCGGTCGTTCGTGCGGTCGTTCGTGCGGTCGTTCGTGCGGTCGTTCGTGCCTTGGCCGGCATGCTCAAGCTCCTTGTCGATCCCGTGTCGATCCCATGGCGATTCCCTGCAGCGGGCCGAGCATCGGCCGGGGAAGTTGAGGAAGGCTCAAGGGGCATGGTTGAGAACCGCTATGGATTTCATTCCGGTTTTATTCGCTTCCAAGCGATCAGGCCCCGAGGGGTTGTTGCCCCCTCCTCCGCCGCGAAATCTGTCAGCGGTCATTACCCTTTGGCGCCATAGCGGCCGATCAGCTGGTCGGCGACGTCGTCGAGATTGTCACCGCATCGCGCTCCTGTCGCCAAAGATGCGCGCGAACACCGGCTCCATGGTCTCGAGGTCGAGCAGGGTCTCGTTGACGTCGAACACGATTGGAGGAAGCGCCATTCTCGTCTCCCGTTAGGTTGGCATCTTTGTTTTGAGCATGATCTCCGCGCAAACGCGTACCGCGTTTGTCGCGAGGGAAAACCGCTACGCACTTTGCGCTAACGCGGCCCTCCGGGTCCGGATCATGCTCCGCCCTTGTCCTTCATCCGGCTGCGGTGCGCGGCCTGCTTGGCGCGGTTGCCGCAGATCGCCATGCTGCACCAGCGGCGCGCACGCGCCCGCGTGTGATCGGCAAACATCAGCGTGCAGGCCGGCCCCTCGCACGCCTTGATGTCTGAAAAGCTCTCCTCGCAGACCACCCTCGCCATCGCCTCGCTGATCGGCAGCAGCAGCGCTTCGGCCGAGCGCCAGCGCCGCGTCCGCTCCAACGCGAAGCCGTCATGATCGTCGTGACGATGCAGCACGATCCGGCTGAACGCCTGATCGTTTTCGAGCAGCCGGTTCAACGGCTCCAATTCCTTGAGCGCCCGCGGCGCCAGCGGCTTGCCCATATGCTTGCGCACGAAGCCGCGAAACCATTCGCGCAGATCACGGGCCTGACCGGCGACATCGTCGAGTTCGCCCGGCTTCGCGCGCGCCTTGAGCTCGTCGAGCACATCCGAAGGCACCAGCTTCGCCTGCGCGAGCCAGCGCAACAGGCCGTCGCCGTCGGCGATCCAGTCGACTGGCGTATCGACCGGGGTCGCGATCGAATTGATGAAATCGAGGCCCAAGCTATCGGCGATGAACATCGCGGGCGGGTGGGATTGCACGGTGACGTCCTCCTGGACGGCCTTTCGTCGTCGCCGCAGATAACCTGATTATAGCATGTTGACAAGTTACGCCCATTGGATCATAAGCGACGTAACCTATAAGATGGCACTTGATAGGTTACGAACGGAACTAGGGAGCGAACGATGTCGAACAAGGATGTCAGCGTGGTGCTTGCCCATGGCGCATGGGCCGACGGGTCGAGCTGGGCGCGGGTGATCGCGGCGCTCGACGCCGAGGGCATCACGGCGATCGCGGCACCGCTGCCGCTGACCTCGCTGGCGGACGACGTCGCCGCGCTGAACCGCGCGCTGGACAGGGTGGAGGGACCGGTCGTGCTGGCGGGCCATGCCTATGCCGGCGCCGTGATCGCCAAGACCCGCTCGCCGCGCGTCAAGGCGCTGGTCTATGTCGCGGCGCTGGCACCGGACGAAGGCGAGACCGTCGCCGACGTGTTCTATCGTGCGCCCCCGCATCCGTTTGCGCCCAAGCTCGCGCCCGACTCCAACGGCCTGATCTGGCTGCCGGAGGCCGCGTTCGCGTCGGCGTTCGCGCAAGGCGCGCGGTCCGAGGACCTCGCGGTGCTCGCCGCCGTGCAGCGGCCGATCTCGCCGGCTTGCATCACCGTGCCGGTCGGCCGTCCGCTCTGGAAGGACGTTCCGAGCTGGTTCCTGGTTGCCGAGGACGACCGGATGATCGCGCCCGGCACCCAGCGCAGCATGGCGGCTCGCATGAAGGCGACCATGCGGTCACACCCCGTCGATCACACCCCGATCGTCACGGCGCCGAAGCTCGTCACCGACTTCATCCGGGAAGCGGTCAGCGAAGTTGCCAAAAAGACCAAATCCTGACGTCGCAAAACTTCCCCGCAATCACGACCACAAGGAGTGACAGATGTCCCACGTCAAATACCGCACCGCCGATGTCGATGGCTTCAACGTGTTCTATCGCGAGGCCGGATCGCCAGGCGCGCCAAAGCTGCTTTTGCTGCACGGCTTCCCGAGCGCGGGACACATGTTCCGCGATCTGATTCCGCTTCTCGCGGACCAATTCCACATCGTGGCGCCCGACCTGCCCGGCTTCGGCCAGTCGGACATGCCGCCGCGCGACAAGTTCAACTACACGTTCGACAGCATCGCTGGCGTGATCGATCGCTTCACTGAGGTGATCGGCTTTGATCGCTACGCGGTCTATGTGTTCGACTATGGCGCGCCGACCGGCTTCCGCCTGGCGCTCAAGCATCCCGAGCGCATCACTGCGATCATCTCGCAAAACGGCAATGCCTATGAGGAAGGCCTCAGCGACGGCTGGACGCCGATCAAGGCCTATTGGCAGGATCCGTCGCCGGCGAACCGCGACGCGCTGCGCGCGCTCCTGACGCCGGACACCACGCGCTGGCAGTACACCCACGGCACATCGGATCCGGCAGCGGTGTCGCCCGATGGGCAGAACCTCGACAATTACTACATGACGCGGCCGGGCGCACATGACGTGCAGCTCGACCTGTTCGGCGACTACAAGAGCAACGTCGCGCTCTACCCAGCCTTCCAGAAATATTTCCGCACCCACCAGCCGCCGTTCCTCGCGGTGTGGGGCAAGAATGATCCGTTCTTCCTGCCGCCGGGCGCCGAAGCCTTCCGGCGCGACATTCCGAAGGCCGTCGTCAAATTCTTCGACACCGGCCACTTCGCGCTTGAGACCCATGCCGACGAGATCGCGTACAGCATCCGTGACTTCTTGAGCCGCTGACCTCGACGCGCACCGTCTACGCTCCTGTGACGCGCCAGATCACGTTGCCGACATCGTCGGCCACCAGCAGCGAGCGATCAGGACCGATCGTCACGCCGACCGGGCGGCCGTAGGAGACCTTCTCGTCGGGCGCGAGGAAGCCCGACAAGATGTCGCGCGCCGGCCCGGACGGACGGCCGTTCTCGAACGGCACGAACACCACCTTGTAGCCCGATAGTGTCGAGCGATTCCACGAACCGTGCTGGCCGATCACCATGCCGTCGGGGAAACCGGGCAACGTACCCTTGGGCATCCAGCACAGGCCGAGCGAAGCGGTGTGGCCACCGAGTGCATAGTCCGGCTGGATCGCCTTGGCGACCATCGCCGGATCCTGCGGCACACGATCGTCCGCCGTCTGGCCCCAATAGCAATAGGGCCAGCCGTAGAAGCCGCCGTCGCGCACCGAGGTCAGGTAGTCCGGCGGCGTCTCATCGCCGATGCCGTCGCGCTCGTTGACGACGGTCCACAGCACGTTGGTGGTCGGCTCCCATGCGAGCCCGACCGGGTTGCGCAGGCCGCCGGCGAAGATGCGGCTGGTGCCGGCTACGAGATCGAGCTCATAGACCGCGGCACGGCCTTGCTCGACCGCCATGCCGTTCTCGGCGATGTTGGTGAGCGAGCCGACGCCGGCATAGAGCTTCTTGCCGTCGGCGCTCGGCAGCAGGCTGCGCGTCCAGTGCCCGTCGGGCTTGAAGGTGACGAGCTTGCGTCCCTCCGCCGTGATGCGATCGGCGCCCGCAGTGTAGGGAAACGCGACCACGCCGTCGGTGTTGCCGACATAGAAGGTGTCGCCGATCAGCGCCATGCCGAACGGCTGGCGCAAGCCCTCCATGAAGGCGCCGCGGCTCTCGGCGACGCCGTCGCCATCGCGGTCGCGCAGCAACGTGATGCGGTTGGCGCTGACGCCGAGCGCCGCGGCGCGGCGCATCGTCGCCTGCATCGCATAGTGGAAGACGCTGCGCGGTGTGCCTGCGATTTGCGTTGCCTCCGCGATCAGCACGTCGCCGTTCGGCAGCACGTTGATCCAGCGCGGATGATCGAGCCCGGTCGCAAAGGCGTTAACCTTGAGCCCGGGGGCGGCTGCCGGAAGCTGGCCCTTGTCCCAGCCCCTGGCGGTCGGCATCTTCAGCGTCGGGATTGCGCCCTGCGATTTCGCCGCCGGAATCTGCGGTGCGTTGCCCCAGGCGGGCGCGGGCTGCGCGCCCTGCATCCGCCGCCACGCCACGGCGCCGGCCCCGATCGCCGCGACGACGCGGGCAAAAACTCCAGACGTGCTCATGAACTTCCCCTGTTATTCGCGCCCGTTATTGGGCCTTGTTATTGCCTTGCCGGCCGGCCGCGGCCCGCAGCAGCATTCGCATAATGCCGGCCCTGATGACAGTAGTTATACGATCTTCGCAGCCGCACTCGAATCGAGGAAACTGGCTGCACGCTCCCTTGTCAGAGCGTTTTCCTCCCTGAGACCTTGCCCGCCCCGGTCGGCGGGCTTCCTTTTACGAACCGCCCAGCCCGGGCGCAGCCTGCTGTGGACCGTTATAGCTAGAAAAACATAGCGATCCAGCGGATGCATGCGACCGGGCAGAGCCGGCGGGCCAATCTCACGGCGCAAGGCTCTTCACCAAATCCTGATCCCACCTCCGTGCAAATTCACCCTCGTGAGCTGCATGGCGGATCAGGAACGCCGCTCCGTGGCGGATGTTGGTGATGACACCAGCAAGGAGTGTATGAATGCAACGCAAGACCAAGACATTGTCGCTGGCCGCGGCAACGCTGATCGCAACGACGGCGAGTGCGTTCGCGCAGGGCTACTATCCTTATGGGAACCCCGGCCCACGGTACTATGGCGGCCGGCTACGAGACCTATCAGCCGCAGGTCATGTACAATGAACCCGGCTGGTATGGCGCGATGAACGGCAGCAACCATCCTGCACCGAGCTCGACGCAGGGCGACGTCGGCCCTGATGGGAACAACAACGGCACGCTGACCGGCGTCTACCGGCAGTGGTAAGCCACGCAAATTTGAAGGCCCGTCGCTCGGACCGAGCGGCGGGCGGCGGGCCTTTTGCAATTTCGGCGAACCGCCATCTGTGAACGACTCTCCAGAAATTTGGAGGACGATCACTTCACCATCGCGCCGTAGACGATGTCCTGCACATTCTCGCGATAATATTTGCGCAGCTCGCCGGGCGCGGCGGTTCCGACCACCACGACGAGGCGCTCCTTCGGATCGCAGAAGAACTGCGTGCCATAGGCGCCGTTCCAGGTGAACTCGCCGGGATTGCCCGGCACCGACGACAGCCCCTCGCTGGTGCGCACCGCGACCGCCAGCCCGAAGCCGAAGCCTGCGCGATGCGGCTCGACCGCGGCGACGTTGTTCTTGATCTCGGGCCCGAGATGGTTCGACGTCATGTGATGCACCGTCTGCGGGCTGAGGATGCGCCTGCCGTCGAACTCGCCGCCATTGAGCAGCATCTGCCCGAAGCGAACATAATCGCCGACGGTGGCGAATGAGCATGCGCCGCCGCAGTCGAACCTGGTCGGCGTATCGAGCAGCTTGATGGCTTGCGGCTTGCCGGTCAGCGGATCGTTGGGGAACGGCCGCGCCAGCCGCGCGCGCTGGACATCGCTCGGGTGGAACGTGGCCTCCTTCATGCCGAGCGGCTTCCAGACATTGGCGGCAAGATAGTCGCCGAGCCGCTGGCCGGAAACCTTCTCGACGACGGCGCCGAGCACGTCGATCGAGAGGCCGTATTCGAACTCGGTGCCGGGCTGATGCACCAGCGGCAGCTTGGTGATGCGATCGATGAAGGCCGCCGTGTCGCCCTCGACCGCCGGCGCGGTGCCATCGGGATAGAGCATGGCCAGCGCGCTCGAGCTGTCGGGCCGGCCGCCATACATCAGGCCGGAGGTGTGGCGATAGAGATCGTGGATGAAGATCGGGCGCGCCTGCGGCTCCATCGTCAACGAACCGTCGGCCTGATGCACGCCGACCTTCATGTCGGCGAATGCCGGATAGTACTCGGCGACCTTGGCCTGCAGCGGCAGCCGGCCCTGCTCCATCAGCGTGAGGCCCGCGACCGCCGCCATCGGCTTGGTCATCGAGGCCAGTGCGAACACGGCGTCAATCGGCATCGCCGTGCCGTTGACCGGATCGAGCTGGCCATAGGCCTTGAAGTGCACGAGCTTGCCATCGCGCGCGATCGCCACCACGGCGCCGGGCACGCGTTTGGCCGCGATCTCGCGCGCGAAGAAGTCGTCGAGCCGCGCCAGCCCCTTGTCGGAGAAGCCGGCCTGGTGCGCCGAAGCTTCCGGGAGCGGCGGCGCGGCGTGGGCAATGTTGAAGGCAAGACTCGTGGCGGCGGCAGCCGCAGCAATGACGATCTTTCGCATTGTTTCCTCACCGGGGATCGCGGGTTTGTTATTAAGCTGACCCGCACCTGTAGGGCTTAAATCACACCAGCAGGCGCGACAAGGCGTGGCGGCGCGCGGCCGCGTCACCGAGGCGCATGTCTCCTCTCGCGAAGAGCGGCACCTCGGCGTCGGCATAGTTGATGACGCCGCGCCCTGACGGCACCGCCGTGAACACCGGCAAGGTTGGCACCCACGATTGGAGACGCAGCGTGGAGTGAGCCGCGTTGCGCAATGCGGCGGCCGCTAGCGTCATCACCCTCTCATAGATCCAGCTGCCCCGTCGCCGGATAGACCACCGTCCCATCGCTCTGCACGACGGCGCCTTCGGTGAGCCGGGCGGGCTCGAGCCGACCCTCCCCCATGATGTGGACAACGCTCTCCCCGGCCGCGATCAGATAGTCGGCGACGATGCGGCGGTGGCAGCGCCACCACACCGCTTCGGAGCACATGATCGCGCAGCGCTGCCCGTGCCCCTCGTCGCGCAAATGCTGCAGGCCTGCGTGAAACTGCGGCGACAGCGCGTAGTCCGCGTAGTTGTGAAAGCTCTCGTTGCTCCAGAAGCCATTGACCGAAGGCGGCACGCTGCGCGCCTTGCCGCGTAGCCCGCCGAGATCGGCCAGATGCTCATACGAGATGCCGGCGGCCTTGAGCGAACCGGGAAGCGTGTCCTTGTTGAACTGCGGATTGGTTCGCGAGCGCGGCACCGTTCGGATGTCGACGACACGGTCGATGCCGGCCGCGGTGAGGGCGGCGACGAAATCCTCGAAACTGCGGTTCGAATGACCTATCGTGAAGAACGGAAGCGCCACGCCGCGCCTCTGCTACGCAGGATGGAGCGCGCTGCCCTTGTGGGCTGCGACATGATCGGTCTTGTCGCTCTTGATCTCGTATTGTGGATCGGCCTCCGAGGCGCGGTGCATGTGCCCCTTGTAATCGAAATCACGCGTGTGAACCCTGATGATGGTGCCCGAGACGTGGCCGGCCTCGGAATTCCAGCTGACGTGATCGCCGACCTTAAATCTCCTGGTCATTTTTCAAGCGTCCTTCGTGCGCGGGATGCCAAGGCAACGAGCTACCGCGGCAACAAAAGTTTCATCCAGGTTAAGTTCCTCGCATACCTAATGCCGGTTGCAGGATTCACCGATACTATACCAAATCTGCGGAAGACTCCCCGACTGTGAGCGGCATCGCTCCAAGGTTGTCGCGCGATATGCTAACGAGTTTGCCGCGTAAATTGTACGTTGGCGTTTTGGTTGGGGACCGATGGCCGCTCGTAAACTGCCGCAAGGGCAGGCCCTCACGCGGGTAGCGCGTCGACGCTGGAATGAGGAACGGTCGCTGCGGTGCGCCATCCGAATGGCCCGCATGGGGTACTGGGAATCACACAGTGCTACCGCGACCGATGTCTGGATATCGCCCGAATTCGCCTCGTTCTACGAGTTCAAGACGGTCGACGGCTTCATCCCCATCGCCACGGTGCGCGAACGCTATTTGCCCGAAAGCCGGAAGGTTCTGGAGGCGCACTACGCGGCCTGCTGGGCGGAAGGGCAGCCTTATGCGGTGCAGACGCGGCTGCGCAGGTCCGACGGCAGCGTGCTCGACTGCGTGGTGCATGGCGAGCCGGAATTCGACGCGCGTGGTCAGGTCCGGCGCGTGTCCGGCATCGTCCGCGACGTCACCGAGGAAACCGCCGCGCTGCGCCGCCTCGCGGAGAGCGAGCAGCGGCTGGCCGATTTTGTCTCTACCGCCTCGGACTGGTGCTGGGAGAGCGACGCCGCCCATCGGCTGCTGCCCTATCCCAAATCGCTTGCCGGCAACGCCGCCTTCCAGACGGTGGCCTCCGGCGGGAAGGCGCGCTGGGAATTGGCCTATGCGCCCGAGGACGCGGAGGCGATGGCGCGGCACCGGGCCGACATGGAGGCGCATCGCCCTTTTCGCGACTTCACCTATACGCTGATCGGCAAGGACGGATCGCGCGTCAGCATCTGCACCAGCGGCAAGCCGATCTTCGCCGATGACGGCAGCTTTCTCGGCTATCGCGGCACGTCCAGCGACATCACCCAGCTCAGAGCGGCCAAGGCGTTGCTCGACCAGCGCACGCGGGCGCTGGAGGAAGCCCAACGGCTCGGCAAGATCGGCACCTGGAGCTACCGGCTCGACACCGGCCGCACGACCTGGGCGCCCGAGCTCTATCAGCTGCTTGGTTTCGACCCCGATACGTTCGCGCCGACCGATGAGAACATCAGGCCACGTTTCCTGGGCGGCGACGCCGACCGCTTCCGCGAGGTGCAGAAACGGGTGCTCCGCACCCGCACGACCGAGGCCACGGACCTGCGCATCCTGCACGCCGACGGCACCGCTCGCGATCTGGCCGTCATCTGCAAGGCGGAGATCGCCCACGACAATGTCATCGGCATCATCGGCACCGTGCAGGACGTCACCGAGCGCAAGGAGGCCGAACGCCAGCTCGAGCAGCTCGCCTACAGCGACCCGTTGACCGGGCTTGCCAATCGCGCGCTGTTCACGCGCCAGCTCGCCGCCATGATCGAGGGCTGCGCCGTGGAAGGCCGCGGCGGCGCGCTGCTGCTGATCGATCTCGATCGCTTCAAGGAGGTCAATGATTCCCTCGGCCATGCCGCCGGCGACAAATTGCTGATCCAGGTGGCGGCGGCGCTGCGCCAGGATCTGGGGCCGCGCGCCTTCATCGCCCGGCTCGGCGGCGACGAATTCGCCGTGCTCGCGGAGGGACGCGGCATGTCCGACGCCGCGCTGACCGGACTTGCCAACCGGCTGATCGGCAAGCTGTCGGTCCCGGTCGATCTCACCGAGGGCGAGGCCGTCGTCGGCGCCACCATCGGCATCGCCCGCCTGCCGGAGCATGGCGCGACGGCAGAGACGGCCGTGCGCAACGCGGACCTCGCGCTCTACATGGCCAAGGAGGCCGGGCGCGGCCGGGCCCAGCTGTTCGAGCCGGTCTATGCCCAGGCGGTCGATCAACGGCTCGATCTCGGCCGGCATCTGCGCCACGCCGTGGAGGCCGGCACGCTCGAGGCCCATTACCAGCCGCAGCTCGACCTGCGGACCGGCCGCGTCACCGGCTTCGAGGCGCTGCTGCGCTGGACCCATCCCGAGCGCGGGCCGATCTCGCCGGCGGAGTTCATCCCGATCGCCGAAAGCTCCGGGCTCATCGTCGATCTCGGCCTGTGGGTGCTGCGCGAGGCCTGTCGGCAGGGCCGTGCCTGGCTGGATGCCGGGCTGCCGCCGCGCACCGTCTCGGTCAACGTCTCGCCGGCGCAGATCTGGAACGTGGATTTCGAGACGGCGGTCGCGGCCGCGCTGGCGGAGACCGGCTTTCCGGCGGAGCTGCTCTGCCTGGAGCTGACCGAAAGCCTGTTCGTGGATCATACCGAGCAGCGGATCAGCCGCACGCTGACGGCGCTCTCCGATCTGGGCGCCCGGCTGGCGCTGGATGATTTCGGCTCGGGCTATTCCTCACTCGGCTATCTGACGCGCCTGCCGTTCGATTGCCTGAAGGTGGACCGCGCCTTCGTCGATGGCATTTCCACCGCGCCGGAGAAGCGCAAGCTGCTCGGCGGCATCATCGCGCTGTCGCACGGGCTCGGCATGACCGTCGTGGCGGAGGGCGCCGAGTTGCCGGCCGAGGTCGACGTGCTCGGCGGGCTCGATTGCGACCTCGTGCAGGGCTTCGTGTTTTCCCCGCCGATCGCCGCCGACAAGGCACCGCTGGTTGCCGCCGGCATCGAGCGCGAAGCGTACCGGATCCAGCCGAGACGGAATCGGTACTAAGCCAGCACTGCCTGCGGCTTTCATGAAAGCAGCGCGTGCATTTGCGTCGAGCGGTTCAAGTCGAGGTGATGACGCCCAAGGGCTGGATCGAAACGTCCGTCTTCGCGCTTCGGGCTACGCCGGGATGAGCATTTGCGCGGAGCGATTGCGGGCTGCGGTAGCATCGAGGGGGATGGTGCCCAGGGAAAGAATCATACGCAACCACCGACACGACGAACCGCTGTTTGTCCTTCGTATGGTCGCGTGAGCGATTCACGGAAATAGGAGCCTTGCGCACCAGGACTTCGTCATTGGCCTCTCTCAAGGCGCCTTGCCCGATCCGACATCGACGCACGGGGCGGCTCGACGACGATAATGAGTTCGGCTGGCGTCTTGCCATCACGATTGTCAAAACCATGCGGCAAATCGGCATAGCATGAGCAGCTATCGCCTGCCTGAAGGTCTGCGATATCGTTCCCGAGGGTTACGCGAACCGCACCCGCCACCAGATATACGTGCTCTATCGTGCCCGGCGCGTGAGCAGGAAAAGGCCCCGACAGCGTTCGCGGCGGCACCACATACCGCAAGAACTCGACTTCGCTGCCCGCAACAGTAGGCACGAAGCGATCGCGCTTTGCGCCGGTGCCCGACTCGACGAGCCACTGCCGCTCTGCGGCTTTCACGACGCGCAGTCGGGCCGGCTCCCGGCTCTCGACCAACGCTGAGAGCGGCATCTCGAGCGCCTCGGAAAGCGCAGCAAGCGTCGAAATCGTCGGTGATTTGGCGGCGCGCTCCACATCCGAGATCATCGAAGAGGAAACACCGCTCCGGCTCGCGAGCGCGCGCACGGTTAGGCTCATCTCCTCCCGCCGTCTACGAAGGGCCTGGGCTATCCGGATCAAAACCTTGTCTTCTATAGAGGACAAATATTGCCATTCCTATTTTTATAGTGGATAAATCTCCTCCTGTCCGCAATAGAATACACGTATTCGCTTTCGTGGACAAAAGCTGGAGTTTGATTGTGGGTGTCAGAGATTGGCGAAATGACGGGGTGAAAGTGGTGCGCGCAGCCGAGACTTTGCAAGAAGGCCGGGCGACTGCGTTTGATTTTACGGGTACGGGCGGCGCTAGGATTTGGATGGGAACGGTGACCCTGCCTCCAAATGGACGAACCGGCGCTCATCACCACGGGACACACGAAGTCGCGGTCTATGTAATCAAAGGCCGGAGCCAAATCCGGTGGGGCGAACAGTTGGAGTTCACGACGGAAGTCGGCGCTGGCGACTTTGTCTATTTTGCTCCGAACGTGCCACATCAAGAAATCAATCTCGACCCCGGTCAGCCCGTGCACTTCGTCGTCGTGCGCAGCGACAACTCGGGGATTCGCATCGACCTCGATATCGAGCCTTTGCCACAACCGGAGACAGTATATTGACGGTCTCCATTCAGGGGCATGTAATATCATCGAGCCGGGGTGTCCACGACGGTCGGACTGAGATCAAACCCGTAGAACCTGCTTGGGTCATGCCAGCGAAGGGAGCAACGAGTGAGCGTCGTCCGAGGTCCAATGCTGGATCGTCTCGATCAACTGCGATCCGACAAGTCGAAGGCAATGCATGTCGGCGTCAACCGCGCAAACGAGCGAGCTGTTCGGTTCTGGTCAAAGCTAGGCTTCGAACAATTGCAACTGGAGGATGATCGTTCGAGCAGAACCATTTGGATGGGCGGCTCTTGAGAGTGCTTCGTACGAGATCGTGCTCGAGCGTGGAAAAGCGAAGCGTGGTGCCCAGGGAGGGAATCATACGCGACCACCGACACGACGAACCCCTGTTTGTCCTTAGTATGGTGGCGTGAGCGCTTGGCATGATGGCGGAGGTTCGCGGAGATGAGGGAATGGTCTTGTCTTGACTGATCGGCAAGCCTCCGGAGCGGCCTTTATCGACAGTGCCGCAACGGCCAAATCGGAGAAACCGAGGACGTCCGGGAATTGAGCGGCGACGAGCCGGAACTATCTCCGTAGACAGATCAGGAACGGAATGCCTAGGCACGACTTAGATTTATGAGATCGTCGCTCGCCGTCAACTACACGCGCATGTCGCGAACAGCCAGAAGTCCTAGAGCTGGACCCGCGTGTTCTCAAATGCAAGCGTTCGCGCAGATAGCCAAGAGTCCGGCCTCGAGTTCCGTTGAATGAGCAGCCGTGCTCGCAGACGGAAAGCGGGAGGGCAGGCGCTTTTCTCTGCCAAAGGAGACTTCGCTATGCCCGACCGCATTGACATAGATCGCAAGCACTGTCGAGCGATTCTTAGAGTCATTGGGCAGCAACTGCGCGCGTCGCTGAAGCTTGAGCCGGAACAACCGGAGAGTCTCAAAGCGCAAATCGAACGGCTGCGGGAATTGGAGGAAGGCTCACCAAATCGTTCCCGTTGATGAGGGGGAAAAGGCCGCTGAAGCCAGCTGGAGGCAGGCCGCAAGCTAGCCACAAGAGCCGCGTCATCGCGATCCAGCCGTCGCACGCTCCGTGATACGGCGAACGAGTAGCGTCGTTCCGAGGTATTTCAGCAACCGCGGCAGATAGTCGTTAGCTTGGCAGCTGTCCGAGCTTCTTCTGCTGCAAACGGGTCCTTGTATGGAGGCCGCCCTGCGTCGCTTTCAACGATTGCGGGCTTTTCCAATTTCGGAGGATAGGCCGCGTCGTAGCAGGCTAGGCGTGCGGTCGTGCCTCCGATGGCGCGACAGTCCGGTCCCTTAGCGATGGCGCTTTGCACACATGTGATCAAAACCAACACTGCAATAATACTTCGCATCGAATTTCCTTTTTACGCATATGGGCGATTAGCGCATGCTTACGAAACCAAAATCTACTTCCAGGAAGGCCACTCCCATCCGACACCTTCCGAGAAGAGCCAACGGGCATAAAATGTCATTTGTCCCGTCGTAGGCTGCTGCATTGATCGTTGCGCCACCATCTCGCAGAAATCGAGAGTTAGCTGCATGCTCCGATCTTTCGGCTCGGCGCCTCCGTAGTTGTCCAGATCTTTCTCGGCTCAGGCGGAGCGCCCGCCAGTCTTCATTGCTGAAGAAGCAGTGACGCAAAATAGATATCAAGGCATCGCATCGAATTCAGCAGGCACCCTACCTGCTCGAAAGAACACAGTCGGCTGGTCGTCGTAGTCGCCCGTCTCGGTATCCGAGCTTGTCGAGAAGGCAACGACGCCTGCCTTGCTCAAGGCAAGTCTTTCGGCAGTTCGACGCGCACGTTCCTCGCTCCCGCACGCGATTGGCGCACCAGCCTTTAACTGATCACCTTTCGCAGGGTCAAAGGATTGAACGAGAAAGTGCGTCTGGCGCGACATCATGACCGCTCTTCAGGACCGTGATCCATTTTCTACCGATGAGCTATGCATTTCCTGACGCACAGTCTTGGTCGGACCAATTGAGCTCAGATTGACGCACCTGCGATTCATCTCGATTCGGCTTCATCGGTTGGCGTCGCGCGTGCCTCGGCTTCGTTGGCGCACAGAGTCGAGCCGGCGTCATTCCGATCTCATGAAGCACGAATGGCAATCTCGGGGCGCGCAATCCTTGACCCGGCTTGCTGGTACGCTCGTCAACTCTTTGTCGCTGAGTTTGCGAGCTCCGTTTCGATCCCGGTGGCACAAGCCTTGGCGAACGAATAATCCATGCTCGTGGACGCCACATTCTTCACGATTTCGCTGACGACGTTCTCCTTGGAGTAAGCGCTTGCCGCCTTGAATTTGGCGAGAGCGCCGTCCGTGGCTGTAAACTGGGCGACGCAAAGCGGCACCAGAACAGACATCCGGCCGCTGGTCTCCGCCGTGGTGCGCATGATCCTGGCGCTTTCCCCCGTGACCCAACCGCCCCATATAAATCCAATCGCCATGGTCGCCACCGCGCCGAACGCGATTCCTTGAAGGAAGCGGGTCCGTGCCTCGCCTTGCAAGATTGCAGGAAGTTTCATGAAGGTCGCCTTTCTTGAGCGCGCGCAGAGACGCACCTGCGACGCTGACGCGCCGTGATAAACACAATGTTATGATTGCGCCTTCCGATGGCAGGTGAGCTGCTGCTACGACGACTGGCGGCGACTTCGGAAGTCGCTGCTTCATGGGCAGCTTCGAGGTGAGCATTTTGCTGACCTGTACACGGACGCTATATGGCTCACTTGATGGTGTAAAGGGAGTTCTGTTCTGCGGCGGGCTGCGCGCGCAAATCGGCACTCGTGTCGTGAACACTAATGGTGGCGTTCTGCGTACGCACAGCGCGCCATGGCTCCCTTAGGGTGGTCCTTCACGCGGCGCCTCTGTTTGCAGACCGGTGCGACTTTAAACTGCGCAAGCGTTCGTCGAACGTCGCAAAATTCTCGGACGAACTGCCAGGGAGGAATTGCGACGGTTGGCAACTCCCACTGCTTATCGGATAAAGTCCTCGACGATTGGCCCGCTTTACGAAGCAACGATGATGGTCCGCTTGTCGCTCATTTGCGGGAGCAACGTCACGGTATTAGCAGCTGACATTTCGAGCACTGAAAGCTGCTGGTCTCCGGATCAATGCAGGCAAATCCGGCCGGCACATGATCGGCGCGTGTAGCAGTGTCCCCCCTCACATAGGCGTAGCCATCAGCCTGTGAGAGCCGTGCCACGTCCAGCCTCCCACAACGTGGACACTCAAGGTCTACGGTCCATTCGTCGCGCGTGGTCATTCGTGGCTTTTCGGGACGGAACCACGCGACCCCAGCTCATCGGCCTGGCCAGAATCAATGAATTCCTGGGCCTGCGCCTTGGTGGCGAAGGTGATGAGTCCGTTGCCGACCACACCACCCTCGAGGAGTTCCGCCACCGCGTATTTGCCGCCAATCGAGGGGCAAGTCGTCCAACCGATGCGGTCTTTCATTCATCGAGTATGCGCCGTGGCCGGTCAACATACCAGCCCGAACCTCACCACAATCGAACCGACCCATCGCCTAGGTTTGAGGAATGCTTGGAAGTCGGCTAGCTTGGCACCATCACCGATCCTGTCTGGGCATTTCCGGTGACAGAGAGACGCTACAGCGCTCCCGCCTAATTCGGGAGCAATTGCATGCGTAGGTACTTTTTCGATCAGCGCGAAGGTGATGAGATGATTCCCGACGAACAGGGGATAGATCTCGTTTCGCTGGAGGCTATGCAGCACGAAGCGACCTTGGCGCTGGCACACTTGGCCAAGGATGAAGTTCGACGCTGCACCATCGATGCTCCCGCACGCCGTCTTGCAATCAACGTTCGTGACGAAGGTGGACCGGTTTTACGGGCGACGTTCACCTTCGAGATCAGACGTTTCCAGTAAGGCCCTCTTGCTCGGCGCGAGCGGTCGGCCACCGCCCGATGCGGGTAATAGAGCTATCACAGTAGTCAAAAGCGGGAGAAACGGTGCGGCGACCACCGGCGGCCAACCAGGCGAAGCTGTGAAAATGGACGCTTCTCGTCTTCTTTGGCGGGAGCGCACTTCACTCTCAGTAACCGATGGATGCCGACCAACGGGCGATTATGGGGCACCATGACGCGTCCGCCGGCGGAAATAGCGAGCGCTTTGAGGCGTTCCAGGCGCGACATCGGACCGCAAGAAAGCGGTAGCTAATGCCGCTGAAAGAGCGCATGGTCGTTTGTGGGCAAGCCGACATTGGCGCCCGAGCATTGGCAAAAGGCGGGCGTACATGAAAACTCGCTCGCGACGGGAAGTCGTCACCTTTAAGCATTCGTTTCAGATCAGAGGCATCGATCACCCTCTCCCTGCCGGACGCTACGAGGTCATCACAGACGAGGAGATGATCGAAGGCCTTTCCTTCGGGTCTTATCGTCGCGTTGCGACCATGATGATCGTGCCGGCAGCCTCGCACGGCGCCAGGATGGAGATGTTTTCCATCGGCCCGGTCGATCTGGCGGATGCACAACGGATCGACGCGAGCTTGCCGGATGACTGACGAGCCGCTCGATCTCGATAAACATCGCGGGATGGCGGCGCAGAAAGCGACGGAAATCCGCCGCGCAATGACGGATGTCGAGAGCCGTGCGCGGGAACTGCGCGAACGGCAAAGCGTGCTGGAAAGCGGACTAATGTCGGTCGCCGCGACCTCTTGGCCGGAAGCGGCCGCCAAGGCACGCTACGTGCTCAACATCTACGCGGCGAGCCTGTCGCCTGCAGATACAAGGCATCGCGATCTCGTCGCGGCGATTCTTGCGGATTTTGCCCGGCTCGACGGGCAGGGCTGAGGCCATGCCGGCTTCGGCCAACGGCAACGGATTAGTCGCATGGCACTTGAACAAGCCTGCTTCACCAGTTTCGAGTACGACCGCATGATCGTGCGGTTCTCGATGCGCGACGGCGCGAAGGTCATCCCCTGCGCGATCTCGACCTCCGCAATGGATGAGCTGGAAGGCGCGGGACGCGCAGCATCGAGCGAGCGCGAAGCACAGTTCATGCGACTGCGAGCGCGCGTTGAAGCGCGCGCCGCCGTCAAATACATGGCGGGCGAGTTCGAAGGTGTGCCCGCCGGGATCATCCTGAGAAGCATCGACTTCAGGAAGCCGAAATAGTCGCAGGCCAACGAGGAAGTGAAAGACAAGGGAGATCACGCTTGAAGGGCGACATAGTCAACAGTGATGGCGTGCACGTCGCCGTGGTGATCAATTCCGCTATTTTCGACCTTAAGGGCCGGAAGCTTTACGATCTGAAGGGCAGCAGAATTTACCGGCTGTCCGGTGAACTGGTCGGTCACCTCAACGAAACCGGCGGCTCCCTACGACGGCTCGACAAGTCGACGGACAGTTTGTTCCGGTAACTTCCGCATGGAGACGTCGTCGCAGGAACCGGAATGACACCCGGACGTTTGACGAAGGTGGCGAGAGATCGTGAATCGTAAGGCCGCCGCCAGCGATGCACCAACACACCGAGGCCTAAGCCGAGGTCGTGTCTTGACCCGTCTCATACCTTAGGGAGGATCGAATGCCAGGGACGATCAGAGACCGAGTCTTCCGTCGCCAGAGCTCAAGCGCCGCGGCGCGAGAAGCCAACAAGATGTTCCGGAAGGTGGAGGCCGCGCCGAGCGAGCACGCCAAGGCCGACAAAGCGTTCCACGCCAACCGCGAGCGTCTCAAAGCCGAGCGATTGGCGCGAGAATCCAAGCGTCCCGCCAACCCGCCGATAAGGCCAGCTGGATGACGTCGCATCATCGCGAAGCGAGGCAGGCGATCGTTCGCGAATGAGACCACTGGATCAAGACGCAGCCGCTTGATGGAAAAGCCTGCGCGCGCGACGCGCGGCGATTTTTCCTCGAGATCAAAGCCAGACGCGAGCCAACATTGCTGGATTTTCGGTCGGGCGCAGAGGACAAATGGCAGATCGTCCATCAATGGCTCGCGGCGGAGCAGCGGATCTTAAGCTAAGCAGTTGTAATCAGGCTGAGAACCGAAAGCGATAAGGGCCGCCAGTTGCAACGATCTTACCGCTTCGTCTCGCTTCTGTCGAAAATGAGAGCGGCTTGGAATACACGTCCAACGACGGTTCTCACCTCAACCGAGAGGTCCGGTCGATCGTCCAGAGTGGCGAGGTCACGCGCCAGGCCTGCCAGCGATTCTGACCCGACTTCAGCTTCACGCTGCGTTGCAAACTCCATCCCTTCCTCATCGGGATAGATTCCGTTGTCGTCTCTGATGTCGAAGTAGTCGCGGATCATCCGCGTTTCCTTTCGGCGGCAACAGATGGCATGCGGATTTCGTTCCTCGCATCGACACGGTCAGACTTCTGCTCCCTCGCAATGCTTTTTCAATGGCGCTGGTTGATGGTGTGGACGGCCCCCTACGGCATCAGTGTGCCAGAATGAGGTTGTGCAATCTCAAACGAGGGGACCGTCCGTGAAGCAGATTATCC
>NZ_LGHK01000098.1 GCF_001908235.1 Bradyrhizobium sp. NAS96.2 | reverse complement strand
CGCGCTGGCCCGGCGTGCCCGCCAGCGTCACGGCGCCCTCGAACCGCGGCGCGCGGGCTTCGAAGGTCAGGATGCCGTCGAGGTCGGCCGACACCGGCCGCTGACCGGGATCGATGTTGAAGTGCAGGCGGGTGCCGCTGCCATCAGCGCTTTGCCCCGAGGAGATCCGAAACGGGTAGCGGTTGCCGTCGAACATGAAATTGCCGTCGCCGCGGATCGCGCCGGCCAGCGAGCGGACATCGCCGCTGAAGGCAATATCGTTCAGCTCGAGCGTGCTGCGGCTCGCGGCATCGTGCAGCGCGACGCGGCCGGTCAGATTGAGACGGTCGATCGCCAGCGACGCCAGATTGAAGGTCCCGCTCGAAGGCGACCAGTCGATCCGCCCCTTCGGGTCCAGCCCGAGATCGAGCGACAGGCCATTGATGGTGAGCTCGTTCGCGCGCACTTCGCCGCGCATCAGGGAGCTCAGGCTGAACTCGACGTCTAGATTGGCGGCCCTGACCTTGCCCATGTCGTTGGCGCCGCCGACGGTGACGGTTTTCAACCGGAGCGAGGGAGCGGGCAGCAGACGCGCGTCGAGATTGCCGGCAACGCGAACCGGCGCGCCGATGATCTTGGACGCCTCCGCCTCGAACTGCGGCCTGAACTGGTTCCAGTCTACGAAATACGGACCGACCAGCGCAGCGACCAGTGCCAGAATGAAGGCGATTGCCAGGCCGAGCAGCGTCGTCTGCACGGTGTCTCCCTTTGAGCCCGCTCCGCGGCAGCCTCCTTATGCTGAACCCTTTGCCAACCCTTGGCCGGAGCAACCCAAATATAGAGACAAGTATGGCGAAGTCACAGCGGCTTTACCGCCGCGACGTCAACTGGAACGTGGATTTCCGTTCAAGCGTGCGTGCGCTCCGGCCGTCGCGGCAGGAACGCTGCCCTGCCGCCGATCCGGAATGTCACCAGCTGGCCGGGAGCCGCTTCAGCCCGCGCAGCACGAAGGTCGGCCGCCACTCCGGATTTTCCGCGTCATCCAGCCGCAGGTCGGGGATCCGGCGCAGCAGCGTCGAGATCGCGACCTCGGCCTCGATCCGCGCCAGCTGGGCGCCGAGGCAGAAATGGATGCCGCCGCCGAACGACAGCGGCTTCACGTTCGGCCGCTGGATGTCGAGCTTTTCGGGATGGTCGGGATAGACAGCCTCGTCGTGATTGGCCGAGCCCAGCAGGCACAGTACGCTTTCCCCCTTCGGGATGCGCTTGCCGCCGAGATCCTCGATGTCTTCCAACGCGACGCGGCCGGTCAGCTGCACCGAGGAATCGTAGCGCAGGAACTCCTCGATCGCGTTGGTGATCAGGCCCGGATTGGTCTTCAGCAGCGCGAGCTGGTCCGGGTTGCGGAACAGCGCGAGCAGGCCGTTGCCGATCAGATTGACGGTCGTCTCGTGGCCGGCGCCGAACAGCAGGATGATGTTGGCGGTCAGTTCCTCGTTGGTCAGCTTCTGGCCGTTCTCCTCGGCCTGCACCAGCTGGGTGGTGAGGTCGTCACCGGGCTGCTTGCGGCGCAGCTCGAACAGCTGGTGGAAGTACATCGCGGCCATCGCATTGCCGGCGTTGCCCTGCTTGATCTCCTCCGCCGACAGCGGCACCGGCTCGAGCAGGCGGCCGCCGTCGCGCGAGCCGTTGTAGAAGGCCTCGCGATGCTCCTCCGGGATGCCGAGCATGTCGCAGATAATGGTCACCGGCAGGCGGAATGCAAAGTCCTCGATCAGATCCATCTTCCCCTGCGGAATGATGCGGTCGAGCGTCTCGTCGACGACGTGCTGAATGCGCGGGCGCATGTCCTCGACCCGGCGCGCAGTGAACGCTTTGACGACGAGGCCGCGCAGCCTTGTGTGATCCGGCGGATCCTGCTGCAGCATCCAGTGGCTCATGCTGCGGATGACCGGCTCGTGCATGATCTTGGGGCCGTAGCGACGGATCGAGCGCTCGACGTAATCCTTGCCGAACCGCTTGTCGCGCAGCACGAGGCTCGCCTCCGCGTGGCGGCTGGCGACGAACGCGCCGTGCGCGTTGACATGCATCGGATCGAGGCGGCGCAGCCGCTCGTAATATGGATAGGGATTGCGAATGAATTCGGGTGCCAGTGGATTGAAAAGCGGATCGCCGCTGGCCGGCTGAACTTGCTCGTTCATGGTGACCTCGTTCGCTCGCTGCACCAGTGCCTGTAGCGTGGTGCGCCTTGGTGTCATCCTCAAGACCGCACCACAAATGTGCGGCTGTTCTGGTTCTGCAATTCGATACACTCTTGTATCGAGTTGCATTCTGCCCTAAAATGCGCCGATGTCAAGGGTTCGAACCAGACCGACACGGGACGACACCTGCGAGAAGCTGTTCGAGGCAGCGGCGCGGGTGTTCGAGGAACAGGGCATCGGCGGCGCCAGCATCGAGGCGATCGCGGCCGCGGCGGGCTTCACCCGCGGCGCGTTCTATTCGAACTTCAAGAGCAAGGACGAGCTGATCTTCGCGATGCTCGAGGATCACGTCGAGCAATCGATCCGGCGCAATCTCGATCTGCTCGCCAAGCACAGCGACCTCGCCGACTTCCTGGAGGCACTGCGCACCGTGGATCGCAGCCGGCAGGATCCGCTCGGGCGCTCGCCCCTCCTGCATATGGAGATGATCCTGTTCGTGGCGCGCGCCGAGAAGCGCCGCCCCGAACTCGCCAAGCGGCTGCGCGCACGGCGCAAGCTGATCGCCGACATCGTCGAGACCACGCAGAAGAACAGCGGCAGGAACGCCAGACTCAATCCGGACTGGACCGGCGCGATCGTGCTGGCGCTGGAAGACGGCTTCCGCCTGCACCGCCTGATCGATCCGGACACCACACCCGCCGACAGTTGCCTGCGCGCGATCACCGACCTGCAGCGGGCGATCGGCGTTTCGTCCGCCTGAAGCGTCAGGCCGCGCTGGCGACCTTGTGCATTTGTCCGGCGACGGCGCGGACCTTGCGGGGCGAAGCCTGCCAGATCGCGAGCGCCGACAGCAGGCTGACGGCGATGCCGAGCAGGAACGCGCTCGTATAGCTGCCCGAGAGATCATAGAGCTGTCCCGTGATCCACGGGCCTGCGGCCCCGCCGGCGAGCGCGGCCAGCATCACGGTGCCGAAGATGCTGCCGTAATGCTTGCCCTGGAAGATCTCGAGCACCACCGGTCCCATCACCGAAGTCAGGCCGTAGCCGAGCGCGCCCTGCGTGAAGACCATGAGATAGATCAGCGCCATGCTCGGCCAGTATTTCAGCGCGGCGAGTGCGGCAAAGCAGATCACGAAGCCGAAGCAGGAGATCGCCCACACCCATTCGCGGCCGATGCGATCGGACAAATGCCCGAGCCAGATCTGGCCGGGAATGCCGAGCAGGCTGACGACGCCAAGCGCCCAGACGCCGACATTGGAGCTGAAGCCGATGTCGAGCAGGAATTTGGTCTGGTGCACCTGAACGGCGTACCAGATGTACAGGCCGCAGAAATAGCCGATCGCGATCCACCAAAACCGCGCGGTGCGCAGCGCACGCGGCAGCGTCCAGTCGGTGCCGGCCCATACCGGATCGACGATGTTTGATGCCGGCCTGGCCGACGTCGCCGGCGGCGCGGCATCGCCGTCCGGCTGCAGGCCGATGTCTTCCGGCCGCTTGTGCAGCAAGAGATTGATCGGCGCGAGCACGACCAGCACCATGATCCCCATCGCGGTGCAGGCGGTGCGCCAGCCGGTGTGCTCGATCATGTGCTGCACCCATGGCAGCAACGTCACCGAGCCGATGCCGACGCCGGCGAACGCGAGCCCGATCGCCAGCCCGCGGCGGCGGATGAACCAGTTCGGCACGAACAGCGATTGCCCGGAATAGCCGAGGCAGACGCTGCCGGCGCCGACCAGCACGCCGATGGTGAGATAGAGATGCCAGGGCTGCGTGGTCAGCGGCGCCAGCAGCAGGCCCGAGCCCATCAACAGGACGCCAAGCTCGATCACCGCGCGCGGCCCGCCGCGGTCCATCAGCCGGCCGATCAGCGGGCTCGCGATCGCCGAGGCGACAAACCCGAACGAGAATGCGCCCGCGGTGATGCCGCGCTCCCAGCCGAACTCCGAGATGATCGGCGGATAGAACAGCGAGAATGCCGTCCGTGCGTTGACGCCGATCGCCATGGTGACGAACGTCACCGCGACGATGGTCCAGCCGTAGAAGAAGGGAAGCCGCATGACCACCTTGTGTCAGACCTGAATTGAACTGTCGATGCCCGCGATTTCCATCAGCCGCCCAGCGCGTGGCTTTCATGGCCGAAATAGGCGCGCTCGAGCCGGTGCGCGAGATCGCTTTCACCGGTCACAGCCTCCAGCGCGATCGCGCCCTGCACCAGCGCGTAGACCCGATCCGCGCAGGCCAGCGCCTTCTCGAGCAGCTGTTCGACCAGCAGCACGGAGGTGCCCTGCTCGCGCAACCGTCCGATGACGTTGAGGACACGGTCGACCAGCACCGGCGACAATCCCGCGGAGGGCTCGTCGAGCATCAAGAGCCGCGGACGGCGGACCAGCCCCTGCGCCACCGTCAGCATCTGCTGTTGCCCGCCCGACAGCGCGCCGCCGCGCTCATGCCGCTTCTCGGCGATCTCGGGAAAGAATGACAATGCCTCATCGACGCGCACGGCGCGCTCCGCGCGTGGCAGGTCGTAGCCGGCGAGCAGCAAATTGTCGGTCACCGAGATCTGCGTGAACACGCGATGTCCTTCGATCACGTGCACGAGCCCGGCCCGCGCGGCATCACGCGGCGTGGCGTTGGTCATGTCGCGGCCGCCGAACCTGACCTGCCCGGCAGTGACGGGCAACAGGCCCGACATCGCGCGCAGCAGCGTGGTCTTGCCGGCGCCGTTGGGGCCGAGCAGAGCGACGACCTCGCCGGCGGCAATCGCCATGTCGATGCCGTGCAGCACGCGGATCTTGCCGTAGCCGGACTCCAGAGCGCGCACGTCAAGCAGAGGTTCAGCCGCCGAGGTAAGCACTGACGACCTCCTTGTGGACTCGGATCTCCGCCGGCGTGCCCGCCGCCAGGGTGCGGCCGAGATTGAGCACGGTGACCTGGTGGCAGATGTCGAAGATCAGGTCGGCATGATGCTCGACCAGCAGCACGCCGGTGCCGCGGCCGCAGACCGCCTTGATCAGGGTGGCGAGCCGCTCGATCTCGTCATTGGAGAGGCCGGCCGCGGGTTCGTCGAGCAGCAGGAAATCCGGATCGAGCATCAGGGCGCGCGCGATCTCGATGAAGCGCAGCTCGCTGTGCTGCAGACGGTCGGCGCGCACATCGGCGAGCGCCTCGAGGCCAACGACGCCGAGCAGCGCGCGCGCCTTCTCGGCCAGCATACGCTCGTCGGTACCGTTACGCGGCAGCGCAAGCATTGCCTCGACGAAGTTGGCCCGGCCCTCGATCGAGCCGCCGATCATGACATTCTCCAGCACCGAGGCTTCGCCGATCACGCGCGGCGTCTGGAAGGTGCGCGCGATGCCGCAAGCGGCGCGCCGGACCGGCTGGCCCGCGGGGAGCGTCTCGTCCCCGAGCGTCATGGTGCCGGCCTTCGCGGCGTAATAGCCCGAGATCACGTTCAAGGTGGTGGTCTTGCCGCTGCCGTTCGGCCCGATCAGGCCGTGGATCTGTCCTGGCGCGACATCGAGGTCGAGGCCGTCGATCGCTTTCACATTGCCGAAGCTGAGCGCGATGCCGCGGAGCTGCAGCGGCTTGCCGCCATCACGCCGGCGGACGATGTCGGCGAGCGCGGCCGGGCGCGGGACAATGGCGCGGTTGCTGGCGAGCGGACGCCGGTTGCGGAAATCGAGCAACGCCGCGATGCCGCCGGGCATCACCAGCACGATCAGAAGCAGCAGAACCGCGTAGAGGAAGGTCGACCATGAAGCGAGTGGTGCTGCGATCTCGGGCAGGATGGTCAGGATGATGGTGCCGAGCATCGGCCCGAGGATCGAACCGCGGCCGCCGATCAGGATCGCGATGAAGAACAGCACCGAGAGATCGAAGGTGAAGGCGTCGGGCGTGATGTAGGTCTGTAGCGTCGCAAACAAGCCGCCGGCGATCGCCGCCAGCGCGCCGGCGAACAGGAAGATCGCGATCAGCATGTTCGGCTTGGAGATGCCGCTGGCCTCGGCGGCGACTTCAGCGTCGCGCACCGCGATCAAAGCGCGGCCGAAGCGGCTGCGCGCGACGTTGGCGCTCATCCAGGTGGTGAACGCGGCAAACGCGATGCAGAGCCCGTAAAACCCCCACGGCGTATTGAACGGCGCGGAAAATTCCGGACCGGCAATGCCGATGCCGCCGCCGGTCACGCTCTGCCAAGCCAGCGCGATCTGGGTCACGATGGTCGCAAAGCCCAAGGTCGACATCGCGAAGTAGAAGGTGCGCAGGCGCAAGGCCGGCAGGCCGACGATCACGCCGAAGATCGCGCCGATCAGGCCTGCGATCGGTAGAGCGGCAAACACTGGAATGGCCGGCATCACATTGCCGGCGACCAGCACGCTGGTCGTGTAGGCGCCGAGCGTCAGCAGCGCGACATAACCGATCGCAAGATGGCCGGCAAAGCCGACCACGAGATTGAGGCCTGACACCAGCACCCAGTAGATCGCCATCCGGGTGCCGATCAACACCCAGTAATCATTGCTGACGAAGGGCAGCAGCACGGCCAGCACGAGGATGCCGAGGAACGGCAGGATGTGCGGCAGCGCGGCGCGCCAGGCGCCGCTGTCGGTTCGGGGCGGAGCGGCTGCGACCGAGGTCATCACACCCTCCGCGCGGTCGACGCGCCGAATAACCCTTGCGGCGCGGCGAGCAGCACCACGATGAACAGCGTGAATACCGCGACCGAGGAGAAGATGCCGCCGACCAGGAAGTTCGCCGCCTGCTGGAACAGGCCGAGCGCCAGCCCGCCGATGATCGCGCCCCTGTTGTTGCCGAGCCCGCCGAGCGCGACCGGCACGAAGCCGTAGAAATTCAGCAGCGCGCCGTTGGCGAAGAAGGCGAGCAGCAGCTGCCCGCCGGAAAATCCGGCGATGCCGCCGACCATTCCGGCCAGCGCGTAGCTCGCGACGCGCAGATTGCGCTCCGGCAGGCCGAGCGCCCGTGCGGCGAAATTGTCCTCCGCGATGGCGAGGAACGCGCGGCCGACCAGCGTGCGGCGGTAGAGATATTCGAGGCCGATGATGGTGACGGCACAGGCCACGACGGGCAGCCAGAACTTTTCATCCAGCACACCCTCGCCGAATCCTGCGATGCGCGGGAACGGCTGCGGCTCGGTGCCCCATTTGATCGCGGTGACCTGCTGGATCATCAGTGCGACCGCCAGGGTCGAGAGCACGTAGAGATGCTGGTCGAGGCTCTTGAGCACCGGCCGCACCGCGACGAATTCAGTGATGATCCCGATCACCGCGCAACAGAGCAGCGTCAGCACGAAGCCTGCGACAATCGGCAAACCGAGCTTCAGCGTGAACATCGAGCCGAACACGCCGCCCAACATCGCAAGCTGGCCGGCGGTGAAGCTCATCACCCGCGAGGTCGAGAACATCGTGTTGTAGGTGACGCCGACCAGCGCGTAGATCGCGCCCGCCGCGAGACCGGATGCAAGGATCGAGGCCAGCATCGGCTACGCCCCGCCGGCCTATGTGTATCCCGGCGCCAGCGCGAACGTGCCGTTCTTCGCGGTGGAGGATTCCGACATCACGATCTCTTCGGTCAGATAGCCGTTATGCTCGGTCGGCGAGAAACGATAATTGCCGAAGTAGCCGGGATAGGTCGACAGCGAATTCCAGTATTTGATGATGCCGGCGCTGTCGGTCGAGCCGCTCTCGGCGACTGCTTTCGCGATCAGCTCGATGCAGTCGATGCCGCCCGCGACCCACCACAGCAGCGTATCGTTCAGCGCGACATTGGCCTTGGTCAGGCGCGCGACCAGGTCCTCGCTCTTCGGCGGGAGCTTGCCGGCGCTGTCATAGCTGCAGCTCTTGTAGCCGATCGCGTAGACCTTCTTCCAGTTCACCGGCTTGGCGACCAGGCTCGCAAGCTCGCCCGACGCCATCGAGGGATGGCCGACGAAGGGAACGTCCCAGTTCATCGCGGCGCGGGTGTTGAACATCCGCGCCTCCATGCCGGTCGAGACGCTCCACACCACGATCGCCTCGGCGCCGGCGTTCTTGGCGCGCAGCATGTCCGGCGTCATGTCGGGCTGCGTGGCGTCGATATTGGCCTGATAGACCACCTCGGCGCCGTCCTTCTTGAACGCCGCGACGGAGGCGCCGACTGCGGTGACGCCATAGCCGGTGGTGTCGCCGATCACGGCGACCTTCTTCACCTTGAGGATCTTGAGGCAATAATTGCGCACGGCGTCGTCCCACTGATTGTTCGACGGCGCGATGCGGAACGCGTTGGGGTACTTCACCGGATCGATCAGGGTTTCGACCACGCAGGGGTGCAGGTCCGGCATCTTGGCACGCGCCATGATCGGCGTCGTCGCCAGCGCCTCGCCGGAATTCAGCGGCCCCCAGATCGCATGAACCTTGGCCTGGCTGATCAGCTCCTGGGTGGCGTTCACGGCCTTGGTCGGATCGCCCTGGGTGTCGCGCATCACAAGCTCGATCTTGCGGCCCTTCACCCCGCCGGCGCCGTTGATGGCATCGACCGCGAAATTGACGCCGCGGTTGAAGCCAACGGTCGGCGCCGAGCTCGGGCCGGTGATCGCCGCAAGGCAGCCGATCTTGATCGGTTCCGATTGTGCGATCGCAGGAGCCGGGAAGGAAAATGATGCGGCGCCCAAGGCGCCGGCGCTGCCCAACAAGACGTCACGGCGTGAAATGGCCATGTGATGCACTCCCTGTTTCCCTCTCGGCGCCCGTCGTTTGTTGCGGGAGGTCCGATCATTGCTTGACCGCGCGCTCAGCGGCCGCGGTTTGCAAAATCGAGTTTGGGCTGCATGCCGAGGTCTTGTCCAGCCCCGCGGACGGCATTGCGCCTTGTTGAACTTTCATAGCCGCGGCCGCCGCGTCCAGTGCTCGGAGTTGACGGCGCCGACCGGTATCTCGCCGGCGACGATCCTCGCCACCTGGCGCACGGTCTCCGAGGATTGATGCTCGATCGCCTGCGGCGTCAGGCCGCCGACGTGCGGCGTTGCGATCACATTGGGCAACCTCGCGAGTTCCGGCGACGGCATCTGGTCGGGCGCGCGGCCGACATCCATCGCCGCACCCGCGATGCGGCCGTCGCGCAGCGCCTCCGCCAGCGCCGCCTCGTCGACGAGATTGCCGCGCGACAGGTTGATGAAGAACGCGTGCTTCTGCATCCGCGCCAATGCGGCCCGCCCGATCAGGTTCTCGGTCTGTGCATTGGCGATCGCGAGGCAGACGACGTAGTCGGCGCGCGGCAGCAGGTCGTCGAGCGGCAGATGCGCGATCGCGGCGTCATCGATGGCCGCAAAGGGATCGGCGACCAGCACGTTCATGTCGAGCACTTTGGCGATCCCGGCCAGATAGCGCCCGATGCTGCCATAGCCGATGATGCCGATCGTGCTTCCCGCAAGCTGGCGGCCCATCACGACCTCGGGCGCCCTGCCCGCGTGATAGTCGGCTGTCGCGCGGGAGACGCCGCGCGACAGGTCAACCATGAAGCCGAGCGCGAGCTCGGCAACCGACTGGACGAAGCCGGCGCTCGCCTGCGTCACCAGCACGCCGGCGGCGGACGCCGCGGCCACGTCGATGTTGCGGATATCGACCGCACAGCGCACGAAGGCACGCAGTTTCGGTAACCGCGGAAAGATTTCGCCGGGCCCCTGGGTCATGCGATCGGCGACGATGATGTCGACATCGGCCGCGGCTTCGACCAATGCCGCCGCGTCGAGCGCCTCCTCCCCCTCGTGCAGCCTGACGTCGGCGACCGCGCGCAGGCCGCTCAGGCTACGCTCGCCGTAATAGTCGCGGCGCATCTGCGGGGTATGGGCGAGCAGCACTTTCATGAGCGTCTCCCCCTAATAGCCGAGCGCATGCGGCAGCGCCGTGCTGATGGCCGGCACGAAGGCGATCACCAGGAGACACAGCAGCAGCAGTCCGAGATAACCCGCGATCGGCTTGATGGTCTGCTCGATCGGCACATTGCCGATCAGGCAGGCGCCGTAGAGGCCAAGACCAAGCGGTGGTGCAAAGAGCCCGAGCCCCATCGCGATCACGAGCACGACGCCGAAATGCAGCGGATCGATGCCGAGCTTGACCGCAACCGGCAGCAGCAGCGGTCCGAAGATGATCAGCGCCGCGGCGCCCTCGAGCACCGAGCCCATCACCACCAGCACCAGGATCGACAGCAGCATGAACAGCCAGACGCCATGGCTGCCCGAGATCGCCAGCATGAGCTCGCCGACGGCGTGCGGCACCTGCTGCAGCGTCAGGATGAAGGCCAGCGATTGCGCAGCGGCGACGATGAACAGCACCAGCCCCGAGCGAACGGCCGATTGCACGAAGCAGTGCGCGAGACTCTTCACGCCGAGTTCGCGGAACAAGAGGCTGCCGACGGCAATCGCATATACCGCGGCAAAGGCCGAGATCTCGGTTGCCGTGGCGAAGCCGCTCTTGAAGCCGAAGAAGATCATGAAGATCAGCCCGAACGAGGCGATCGCGCCGGTCCACAAGCCAGACACTGCGGCGCGCGGCTCGGTTTCGACGCTTGCCTCCGGGCGCTTGCCGAAGATGATCGACACCGCGATCAGCGCCAGCGCCATCAGCACGGCCGGCAGCATGCCGGCGACGAACAGGCCGCCGATCGACAGATTGGCGACGAAGCCGAGGATGATCAGGTTGATACAGGGCGGAATGGTTTCAGCCATCACGGCGGAGGCGGCGAGCAGCGCCACGGCGCCGCCTGGATTCTGCCGCGAGCGGCGCGCCGCGGGGATCAGCACCGAGCCGACGGCTGCGACGTCGGCCATCTTGGAGCCGGAGATGCCGGAGAACAGCACCATCGACATCACCATCACGACGTTGAGCCCGCCGCGCATCCGCCCGACTGCGCGCTGCAACAGCTCGATCAGCCGCACCGACATGCCGTTGGCTTCCATCAAATAGCCGACCAGGATGAAGAATGGGATCGCCAGCAGTACGAAATTGTCGATGCCGCGCGCCATTTGCTGGGCGAAGATCACGCCCGGCAGCGTGCCCTCGACCCAGATGAAGATCAGCGCCGCCAGCGCCAGCGCAAAGCCGATCGGCAGCCCGCCGAACAGCGTGAGGAAGAAGCCGATCAGCATCAGCGTCTGCGACGACGGCACCGACGACGGCGCAAATGCGTCCCAGGCCAGATAGAGACCGACGATGACAGCCGTCGTGATGATGCCAGCCACCATATCGCGCAACGGCCGGCTACAGAACGTCTCGAACGCGAATACCGTCATGAACGCGGCGCCGACGCCCATCGGATAGAACGTCCACTCCAGCGGCAACCCGGAGCCGGAGGTCTGGCCGGTGGTCAGCCAGCCCATCTTGATGGCGTTGAACGCGACATAGGCGGCAATGACGGTGACAAGCAGCGCACCGACCGCGTCGACAACGCGGCGCACCGCCGGCGGCAGCATGTCGACGAAGAAGGCGACGCCGAGATTCTCGCTGCGTGCAAGTGCGCTGGCCGCGCCGAAGAAGCTCGACCCGACCATCAGGCCGCGGGCGACGTCGTCGGACCATTCGACCGGCGCATTGAACAGGAAGCGAGCCAGCACCGAGACACAGACCACCACGAGATCGGCGGCGAGCAGGATCGCGGCGATCGCGTCACTGATGGCGAGCAGCGGCGCGGTGATCCGATCAGGGCTGCTTCTCGTCGCAATCGCGGCGACCGACATGCGCCGACCTCAGGCCTGGGTGGCGCGGATCAGATCGACGACGGCCTTCGCCTCAGGCCGCGCCTTGATGAAATTGTCGGTCTGCGGCAGCACGCGCTTGCGGAACGCCTCCTTGTCGCATTCGACGACCGTGACGCCCTTCTCCACCAGGCTCGCCAGTGCCTCCTTCTCGCCCGCGAGCCCATGCGCGCGGGTATCGGCCGCGGCCGTCTTCGCGGCATCAAGGAAGCCTTCGCGCAGCTTGGGAGCCATGCGGTTGAAGGTGGTGTCGCTGAAATAGACCGCCAGCGGCGAGAAAATATGCTGGGTCAGCGCGTAGTGCTTCGCCGTCTCGTAGAACTTGCTGGCCAGGATGGTCGGCGGATCGTGCTCGAGACCGTCGAGCACGCCAGCCTGCAGCGCTGTGTAAATCTCGCCGAATGCCAGCGGTGTCGCCGCCGCGCCCATCAACCGCAGGCATTCGGTGATGATCGGGTTGGGCAGCGTGCGGATCTTCAGGCCGGCGAGATCTTCCGGCGTCTTCACCGGCTTCTTCGCCAGCACGCTGCGTGCGCCGAAATTATAGGCCCAGGCGATGATGTGGATGCTGGCGCCCTTGAGCAGCGCATCCTCGATCGGCTTCGCCGCGCCGGCGTCGAACGCCTTGGTCTGCTGCTGGTAGCTGGTGAAGAGGTAGCCGAGGTCGAACGTGCCGACCAGCGGCACGAGGTTCGCAGAGATCGACGAGCCCGAGACCATCAGGTCGATCACCCCGAGCTTCACCGAGTTGATGACGTCGATCTCCTGGCCGAGCTGGTTGTCGGGGAAGAAGGTGACCTCGATCTGCTCGCCGAGCCCGTTCGCCTTCAGGCTCTTGACCAGGTTGTCGTAGTAGACGCGGCCGTTGGCGTATTTGGAGTCGTTCGGAAGCGACGACGAGCACCGCATCTTCATGGTCGCAGCCTGCGCGCGGCCGATGACGGCGGGCGCGGCGACGAGCCACGCTGCGGCAGCGGCCGACGACCGCAACACAATACGGCGGCTCACGCGCATCGACGTCATGATGGAACTCCTCCCCAGGAACGGATCGTTGTTGTGGCCGCGACGCTGGCTGGCGCGAGCTTGGCAGACCATTTGTCATAATGTATGATAAATGAAATGCGGTTGTGCAAGAGCGCGGCTCGGCGGCGGCGCAGGCACCAACCCCAGCGAGGCATCCGATGTTCCAGACATCCAACGCATTGCGCCGGAGCGTGCACAGCCAGGTCACCGACCGGGTCGGCAGCAGCATCGTGCGCGGCGAGATCGGCGTCGGCGAGACGCTGCCGCCGGAGATGCAGATCTGCGAGATGATGGACGTCAGCCGCACGGTGGTGCGCGAGGCGATCCGCACCCTCACCGGCAAGGGCCTGATCGAGTCGCGGCCGAAGAGCGGCACACGGGTGCGGCCGCCCGAGCAATGGAATCAGCTCGATCCCGACGTGCTGCGCTGGCACCTCGAGACCGCGGAGATCGATCGCTATCTGGCAAAACTGTTCCAGCTGCGCTCCGCGGTCGAGCCCGCCGCCGCGGCGCTGGCCGCGACCCATGCCGGGGAAGACGACATCGCCCGCATCCGCGCCGGATGCGACGGCATGGACGCGGCAAAGACCAATGAGGACTTCGTCGCCGCCGACATCGCGTTCCACCAGGCGATCTATTTCGCGACCCGCAACGAGTTCTTCTGGCCGATCGCCCAGATGTTCGAGATCACCCTGCGCCAGAGCTTTACGATCGCGGCCCCCGGCTCACACCGTCCGCGCGCGCTGCGCGAGCACCGCGCGGTGCTGGATGCGATCGTCGCCGGCGATGCGGAGGCCGCGCGCGAGGCGACCGTCGTGCTGCTGGCGCATTCCGCCGACGATCTGGTGCGGATTCGCGGCCGGGAGTTCGAGACGGCATCGGAGCGGGATAAGCGGAAGCGGTAGTGGTGTGAGCCCGGGGGCACCACTCTCACCCGCGTCGTCCCTGCGAAAGCAGGGACTCATAACCACAGGGTTGCGTTGTTGAGGTGCGCCGTGGCCGCAGCCGCGCAAACACAATGACCATCGGTGGCTATGGGTCCCTGCTTTCGCACTAGAGCTTTCGCAGGGACGACACCGAGCGTGTAGCACGAGCTATGACTCACACATCCGTATTCTCGCGTTACGGCCTGCCCTCGGAAAACTTCCGGCCGACCAGAACCTGCGCGCCTTCGGCCTCGATCCACTCATCGTGCAATTCGCCCTCGGCAACGGAAAATACCTGCCCCGAGCGATAGGCGACGGGTTCGCCGCTCTGCCTGACCACGAAAGTTCCGGAGATCACCAGGCCGCGGATCTCGAAATGATGCCGGTGCCGTCCCTTGCTGCCGGGGCGCGGATCGAGCTTCTGATGCTCAATTTCCTGGAAACCGTCAGCCTTCAATTGCTTTTCGAAATCGTGCTCGTTCATGCCGCTCTCCCGTGGATCGGCCGCGCAATCGGCGAACGATAGCGCCATTTTCCGCGAGCTGGCAAACCTTGGCCGCATTTCGCGCGCGGCGCCGTCGTGCCGTTCCCGCCAGTGCGCCGGACACGGGCCTGTGACCATAGTTGAAGGCTTTAGCGACGAAACTTCTGGATTGTTGGCTGCGTAGACGCCAAGACAGAACGGTTATTCTGCGAAGGTCCCTTGATGCACGACGTCTCGATCCCGGCCGCCTTGATCGCCGGCCTAGTCAGCTTCCTGTCGCCCTGCGTGCTGCCGCTGGTGCCGCCCTATCTGATCTACCTGACCGGTGCGACCATCGAGCAGGTCAACCAGGACGGCGACACCGCCGCCTCCAAGCGCGCGGTGATGATGGCGGCGCTGATGTTCGTGCTCGGCTTCTCCACCGTGTTCGTCGCACTCGGCGCCAGCGCGTCCATCGTCGGCGGGTTGGTCCGGGCGTGGTCGGCCGAGCTCTCGATCCTGGCCGGCATCGTCATCATCATCATGGGCCTGCATTTCCTCGGCATCACCCGGATCGGCCTCCTGATGCGCGAGGGGCGGCTCACCGCACCCAAGCCGGTCGGGCTGTGGGGCGCCTATGTCATGGGCCTTGCGTTCGCCTTCGGCTGGACGCCCTGCATCGGCCCGATCCTGGCCGCGATCCTTTCGATCGCCGCATCGCAGGCCACGGTGACCAAGGGTGCCGGCCTGCTCGCGATCTATTCCGCCGGGCTCGGCATCCCCTTCCTGCTCGCCGCCTTCCTGGTCGAGCAGTTCTCCTCGCTGTTCGCACGGATGAAGCGTCATCTCGACACCGTCGAGCGCGTGATGGGCGTGCTGATGGTGGTCACCGGCATCGGCTTCCTGACGGGCGCGGTGTCTGGTGTCAGCGTCTGGCTGCTGGAGACGTTCCCGGCGCTGCAAAACATCGGCTAGAGCCGTTGCCGTTCCGACTGAATCGGAACGGCGCTCTAGCTTTTTGTTTTGACGCGTTTTCTTCACGCGAACCGGTATCCACTTCGCTCGAAAACGCTCTAACCCCTTCGCGCCTGCACACGCGCGTCCGCTGGCTTTTGGCCACGCGATGGCCGACACTTGCCGTCCCTTCGCCGCCAGATGAGTCGGAGACCGATGGCCCAAACCCCCGCGACACGCGCCAGCTGGCCGATCTTCCGCTCGCTGGCCGGCTTTCAGCCGGGCAACTTGCCCGGGGATTTGATAGCAGGGCTGACCCTCGCCGCGATCGCGATCCCCGAGCAGATGGCGACCGCGCGGCTCGGCGGCTTCTCGCCGCAGATCGGCTTCTTCGCCTTCATGGCCGGCTCGCTCGGCTTTGCGATGCTCGGCGCCAACCGCTTCCTGTCCTGCGGCGCCGATTCCACGATCACGCCGATCTTCGCGGCCGGCCTGGCCCTGATGGCGACCGCAGGCTCACCCGACTATCAGTCGTTGGCGATGGCCCTGGCGCTGATGGTCGGCGCGATCATGATCGCCGGCGGCCTGTTCAAGCTCGGCTGGATCGCCAATCTGCTGTCGACGCCGGTCACAGTCGGCTTCCTCGCCGGCATTTCCGTCCACATCCTGGTCTCGCAATTGCCCGGCGTGCTCGGGCTGACCACGCCGGACGGGCCGACGCTCTACAAGCTCGGGGTCCTCATCGAAGAGATCGGCCAGACCAACGCCTATACGCTGGCGATCGGCCTCGGCGTGCTGGCGCTGGTTGCCGGGTCGGAGAAGATCAGCGCGCGGATTCCGGGCGCACTGATCGGCCTTGTCGTGGCCACCATCGCTGTCATCGCCGGCCATCTCGAAAGCAAGGGCGTCAAGGTGGTCGGCATCGTGCCCGGGTCGCTGCCAAAGCCATCGCTTCCGGACATCGCGCCGGAGCGATGGATCAAATTGCTGTCGCTGGCGATCCTGATCGCCATCGTCGTCATGGTGCAGACCGCCGCGACGACGCGCTCGTTTCTGTCAGATCCGGACAAGCCGGCCGATGTCGATCGTGATTTCCTCGGCGCCGGTGCCGGCAGCCTGCTCGCCGGCCTGTTCGGCGCTTTCCCCGTCAATGCCAGTCCGCCACGGACCGGCATCGTGTCCGAGACCGGCGGACGCACGCAGCTCTCGGGGCTGTTTGCTGCGGCTATCGTGCTCGCGCTGCTCGCCTTCGGTGCGACGCTGCTGCAGCACGTGCCCGATGCGGCGCTCGGCGGCGTCCTGCTGTTCGTGGCGCTGCGCATCATCCGCGTCAAGCAGATCATCACGATCTTCCGCCAGTCGTTCTATGAGTTCCTGCTGGTGGTGGCGACGGCAGCCGCCATCATCGTGCTGCCTATCGAGCAAGGTGTTGCCGTCGGCATCGCGCTGTCGCTGTTGCACGGCATCTGGACAACGACGCAGGGCCAGTTGGTGGAATTCGTCCACGTCCCCGGCACCACGATCTGGTGGCCGACGGGCCCGCACGTCGCCGGCGAGCGCAAGCCCGGAATTGCCGTCGTCGGCCTGCAGGCGCCGTTGTCGTTCCTCAATGCGGAAGGTTTTCACGGCGGCGTGCTCAAGACCATCGGCCACGCAACGCCCAAGCCGAAACTGCTGGTGATCGAGGCCAGCGGCATGGTCGAGATCGATTTCACGGCGGCGCAGGCGCTGCGCGACCTGTTTCGCGAATGCCGCGATGACGGCGTAACGGTGGCGGTGGCGCGGCTCGAATCCTCGCGCGCACAGGACGCGTTCGAGCGCTTTGATGTCTACGATGTCCTGCCGCGGGACCACGTCTTCCGCAGTGTGGATGAAGCGGTGCGGACGCTCGGCCAGGGCTAGAGACTGGTGAGATCAGCAGTTGCGTAGCCTGGATGAAGCGAAGCGCCAATCCGGGACAGTTTATCAACACGCGACAGAACCCCGGATTGCGCTGCGCTCCATCCGGGCTACAGACCCCTCATCCCGCCTCTCCCTCCAGCGTCGGATGCTCCTTCAGGACCTCCGCCTTGATCGAGCCCGCGTGGATGGCGCGGAACAGCGCCCGCCCCGTCTTGATGTTGTTGGCCTTCATGCAGAGACCGACGATCTCGCGCACCGCGGAATCGCGCACCAGTTCGTCGGAGATCTTCATCGCGGTCTCCATCGCGACCTTGGCGGCGCGCTCGTAGCGATCGCGTTCGATCTGCTGCTGCTTCGGCGAACGCTCGTCGGGCGAGCCGACCGCCTCGGCGCAGCCCGCCGCATCGCGGCAGATCGCACGAATCCTGTGCGCAGCCTCGATGTCGCCGAGCGGCTGCTCAGCGGGATCGTCCCAGATGTCCTTGCGCTTGGCCTTGTTGAACAACCACATCGCCGTACCCGAAAGCGCGGCAAGCATAGCTGGCCCTGGTGCAACCTGTGAATGGCAGAGTCTGCGCGACGCCAAGCAAGCGCTGAACTATGGCGCTAGGGTCACACCAAGCCGGCAGTTCCGCGCGAAAAGCGCGTCCGGAGCGAGAATCCGTGATCACACTGCGTCACACACGCCGGGCAAGAAAGTGCTGCACGCTCAGGCCGCAGGAACGATCTTTCCGGGATTGAAAATGTTCTGCGGATCGAGCGCGCGCTTCAGCGCCCGCATCGCGTCGAGCGCCTCGGGGCCGAGCTCGGCCTTCAGATATTTCTGCTTGCCCTGGCCGATGCCGTGCTCGCCGGTGCAGGTGCCGTCCATCGACTGCGCGCGCTCGACCAGGCGGTGCATGAACTCCTCGCCGCGCGCCATCTCCTCCTTGTCGTTGACGTCGCAGAGCAGCGAACAGTGGAAATTGCCGTCGCCGACATGGCCGACGATCGGCGACAGCAGATTGAGCCGCTGCAGATCCTCTTCGGTCTCGGTGACGCAGTCGGCCAACCGCGAGATCGGCACGCAGACGTCGGTGGCGACGACGCCGATGCTGTCGCCGGGGCGCAGCGCCTTGACGGACCAATAGGCGTCATGCCGGGCCTGCCACAGCTTGGTGCGGTCCTCCGGCTTGGTGGTCCAGCTGAAGTCGCCACCGCCGCATTCGGCGGCGATGTCGCGGAAGTTCTTCGACTGCTCGGCGACCTCGACCTCGCTGCCGTGGAATTCCAGCAGCAGCAGCGGCGTCTCCGGCAGCGACAGCTTGGAATAGCTGTTGCAGGCCTTCACCTGCGCGGCATTGAGCAGCTCGATCCGGGCGACCGGGATGCCGGTCTGGATCGCCAGGATGGTGGCCTGGCAGGCGCCGCGCACCGTGTCGAACGAGCAGGCGGCGGCCGCGATCGTGTCGGGAATGCCGCGCAGGCGGATGGTCAGCTCGGAAATGATGCCGAGCGTGCCCTCGGCGCCGACGAACAGATGCGTCAGGTCGTAGCCGGCCGACGACTTCTTGGCGCGCGTGCCTGTCGTGATGATCTCGCCGTCGCCGCGCACCACCTTCAGCGCCAGCACGTTCTCGCGCATGGTGCCGTAGCGCACCGCGTTGGTGCCGGAAGCGCGGGTCGAGGTCATGCCGCCGAGCGAGGCGTCGGCGCCGGGATCGATCGGGAAGAACAGGCCCTGGTCGCGCAGATGCTCGTTCAGCGCCTTCCGCGTCACGCCGGGCTGGATCACACAGTCGAGGTCCTCGGCATGCACCTCCAGCACCTTGTTCATGTCGCGAAGATCGATGCAGACGCCGCCCGCCGGTGCGTTGACCTGGCCCTCGAGCGAGGTTCCGGTGCCGAAGGCGATGACGGGCACGCGGTTGGCGGCGCAGATCCGCACCACGTCCTGGATGTCGGCGGTTTCCTGCGCCATCACGACTGCGTCCGGCGGCTGGTTCGGCAGCCATGTGGTGGTATGGGCGTGCTGCTCGCGCACCGCCTGCGACGTGACGAGCCGGTTGCCGAACCGCGCCGCCAGCGCGTCGATCGCGCTCTTCAGGGCCTGCGGCTCGGGTCGCGTCACATTGCTCGAAATCGTTGTCGCCACGTCAATTTTCCTCCCGGCTTTAGCCGACCGTGGCAAAGCTTGTATAAGGGGTCAAGAGAGCCTGACTTGAAAAAATGGTCGCGGGAGTCACAGAAAAGTTCATGCTCGCACGCCAACGAACCGGGGATGGAAGATGACGTCAGTGACTGCCACGAACGAGATGCCGCTTCCACCAGCCCCGTTCAAATCTTCCGTGATGCAGATCGACCCGCAATGGATCGACTATAACGGCCACCTCAACATGGCCTACTACAATGTGATGTTCGACCGCGCCATCGACGAGATGTGGCTGCAGCTCGGCATCGGGCCCGCCTACATGAAGGCGCGGCGCTGCTCGACCTTCACCGCCGAGTGCCACGTCCGTTACTTGCGGGAAATTCATCTGGGCGATCCCGTGCAGGTCTCGGTGTTCCTGCTCGGCGCCGACGAGAAGCGGCTGCACACGTTCGAGGAGCTGCGCCATGCCACCGAGGGCTGGCTGTCCGCGACCTCGGAGAACCTCACGCTGCACATCGACATGGAGGCGCGCAAGGTGGCGCCGTTTCCGCCTGACATCCGCGCCCGCACCCGCGCCATCGTCGAGAGCTATGCGGGCGTGCCGCGTCCCGAGGGCGTCGGCCGCAACGTGGCGATGCCCTCGGCCAAGTAAATTACGCCGCTAGACTCTTGTACGGCCGCGCACCAATCCGAGCACGGCCGTCACCAGGAACAGGATAACGGCGATGAAGAAGATCGCCTTGGCGATTTCGATCGAGGCGCCGGCGATGCCGCCAAAGCCCAAAATGCCCGCGATCAGGGCGATGACCAGGAATGTGACGACCCAGCTCAACATGATCCAACCTCTGCTTGGTTTCCTCGCGCCGCCTCTCGCCCGGCGCCATAGCTTGAGGAAACAAACCAGCAGCGAAACGCTGGTTCCTGAGCCCGAAACCGCGAAATTTTCGCCGATTTCAGGAACCAAGCTCACGGTAGACTGCTGCCCAAACCGTTCCCGCCGCGCGGGATAAAACCTGTCAAAACGGCCGATCAGGCCCTATATGGCCTTCAATCCCTGTTAAGAAGGCTCCCCTTCACCGTCCCACGGTGCCATCGTGGGGCCGAGACGATTCGCCAATGACCGAGCCGAGCAAATTGCCCCATCACGGCGTTCCCGAGCACCAGCCGGTGGCTGGCGGTATCGCCGCGCGTGCGCGGGCGGCCGCCGGTCCGCAATATCTCAACGGCCTCAACCCCGAGCAGCGCGAGGCGGTCGAGACGCTCGATGGTCCCGTGCTGGTGCTCGCCGGCGCCGGCACTGGCAAGACGCGCGTCCTGACCACGCGCATCGCGCATATCCTGAGCCAGGGCCGCGCGCGGCCGCAGGAGATCCTGTCGGTGACATTCACCAACAAGGCGGCGCGCGAGATGAAGCTGCGGCTCGGCCAGATGCTCGGCCAGGCGGTCGAGGGCATGCCGTGGCTCGGCACCTTCCACTCGATCGGCGGCCGCATCCTGCGCATCCACGCCGAGCTGGTGCAGCTCAAATCCAACTTCACGGTGCTCGACGTCGACGACCAGGTCCGGCTTTTGAAGCAATTGCTGCAGGCCGAGAACATCGACGACAAGCGCTGGCCGGCGCGGATGCTGGCCGGCCTGATCGACAGCTGGAAGAATCGCGGGCTGTCGCCGTCGCAGGTGCCGGCGGGCGAAGCCGCCTCGTTCGGCAACGGCAAGGGGGGCAAGATCTACGCGACCTATCAGGAACGGCTGAAGATCCTCAACGCCGCCGATTTCGGCGACCTGCTGCTCGAGAACATCAGGCTGTTCCGCGAAAATCCCGACGTGCTGCGGCAATACCAGAACCGCTTCAAGTTCATCCTGGTCGACGAGTACCAAGACACCAACGTCGCGCAATATCTGTGGCTGCGGCTCTTGTCGCAGGCGCCGTCGCGGCCGGGCCGCGCGCTCGCCGACGTCATTCCGGGCGACCTTACCTCGCCCCGCTTGCGGGGAGAGGTCGACGCACATAGTGCGTCGGGTGAGGGGGACTCTCCGCACACCGAGCTCGTGGAGACTCCCCCTCACCCCGACCCTCTCCCCGCAAGCGGGGCGAGGGAGCAGGCTCCGCCGCGAAACATCTGCTGCGTCGGCGACGACGACCAGTCGATCTACGGCTGGCGCGGCGCTGAGGTCGACAACATCCTGCGCTTCGAGCACGATTTCCCCGGCGCCAAGGTGATCCGCCTCGAGCGCAATTACCGCTCCACCGGCCACATCCTGGCCGCGGCCTCGCACCTGATCGCGCACAATGAAGGGCGGCTCGGCAAAACGCTGCGCACCGAGGATGTCGACGGCGAGAAGGTCACCGTCACCGGCTCCTGGGATTCGGAAGAGGAAGCGCGCGCGATCGGCGAGGAGCTCGAGGAGCTGCAGCGCGCCGGCGAGAATCTCAACGACGTCGCCATCCTGGTCCGCGCCTCGTTCCAGATGCGCGAGTTCGAGGACCGCTTCGTCACGCTCGGCCTGCCCTACCGCGTGATCGGCGGCCCCCGGTTCTACGAGCGCGCCGAAATCCGCGATGCGCTGGCGTATTTGCGCACCATCAATTCGCCGGCCGACGATCTCGCCTTCGAGCGGATCGTCAACGTGCCGAAGCGCGGCCTCGGCGATGCCACCGTGCAGCTGCTGCACGACCACGCCCGCAAGCGCCGCATTCCGCTGTTCGAGGCGGCGCGCGCCGTGGTCGAGACCGACGAGTTGAAGCCGAAGGCGCGTGGGAGCTTGCGCGATCTCGTGATGCAGTTCGACCGCTGGCGCGCCCAGCGCGAGGTCACGTCTCACACCGAGCTCGCCGAGATCGTGCTCGACGAGAGCGGCTACACCGAGATGTGGCAGAAGGACCGCTCGGCCGACGCCGCGGGCCGGCTCGACAACCTCAAGGAACTGGTGCGGTCGATGGAGGAATTCGAGAACCTGCAAGGGTTTCTCGAACATATCTCGCTGGTGATGGACCGCGACGGCGATGCCGGCGACGAAGCTGTGTCGCTGATGACGCTGCATTCGGCGAAGGGCCTCGAATTCGACAACGTGTTCCTGCCGGGCTGGGAGGAAGGCCTGTTCCCGAGCCAGCGCACGCTGGACGAACAGGGTCGCGCCGGGCTTGAGGAAGAGCGCCGCCTCGCCCATGTCGGGCTGACCCGTGCCCGCCGCCGCGCCAAGATCTACTTCGCGACCAACCGTCGCATCCATGGCACCTGGTCGACCACGATTCCGTCGCGCTTCCTCGACGAGCTGCCGGCGCACAATGTCGAGATCACCGAATCCAAGGGTGGATCGGGCTGGGGCGGCAGCGGCGGCTATGGCGCCTCGCGCTTCGACAACCTCGAATCATTCGGCTCGAGCTATTCGACCCCGGGCTGGCAGCGCGCCCAGGCCAACCGCGGCCGTGGTGGCGGGGGCCGTAGCGGCGGCGGCTTCGAGGAGCGGCAATCCTCGTTTTCCTCCGACAGCTTCAGTCGCACCAAGCGCGGTCCGATGGTGATCGAGGGCGAGCTGGTGGCGAAGTCCACCGGCACGACGTCGGAATTTTCGCTGGACGATCGGGTGTTTCACCAGAAATTCGGCTACGGCCATGTGGTGAAGATCGACGGCAACAAGCTGACCATCGCTTTCGAAAAGGCCGGCGAGAAGAAGGTGGTCGACAGCTTTGTGGAGCGGGCGTGACAGAACGGCCTTCTCTGTTCGTAGCCCTTGACCCCAGTTGAATTCATGGGTTGAGATGGCTCCATGGTCCGGGGTGGGTTTTTCCTTTTTGTCGTCGCGCTCACTGCGCCGTCGCTGGCGGTCGCGGAGACGATCAGCTTTGGCGATTCGGCAGCCGCACTTGCCAAGGCCTGCGGCGCCGACATCACCGCCAACTGCCGCGGCGTCAATCTGGACTCCAACCGCCTCAAGGAGTGCCTGTCGCGCAACCGCGACGTGATCTCGCCGACGTGCAAGGAAAGCTACTTCTCCACCCTCGATGCGATCCAGAAGCGGATCGCGGCGCGCGTGACGGTTGCCAATGCCTGCACCCGCGAGATCGTCAAGGTGTGCGGCGGCTCGACCAAGGAGACCAGCAAATCGGTGCCCTGCCTCGTCGGCGCCAAGGGCCTCAGCCGCAATTGCGCCCAGGCGATCAATGACGCGGGGTATCAATGATGCGCCGAGGCTTGCGCGATCTCGGCCTGCTGGGCACGCTGGTCTTGCTGGCGATGCCGCTCGCGCCGGCGCATGCGCAGACCGCCATCACGCGCGATGACGTCATCGCCAAGTTGAACCATTTCGAGACGGCCGCCGAGATCGACGTCCCCGCGTTGCGCCAGCAGGTGCTCGAACGATCGCGGTCGCGATCGAAGAACGAGCCGCCGCCCTCGAAGCGGCCGCCGATCGCGCCCGACCTGAACAACCTGCCGGCATTCAATGCCGACATCGCGTTCGACGTCGACACGCCGATCGTGCTGCCGGATTCCTACCAGACCGTCGGGCGCATCGCCGATGCGCTGACCCACTCCTCGCTGCTGCCGTACACCTTCCTGATCGTCGGTCACATCGAATCGACCGGGCGGCGCGAGAACAACGTGATCCTGAGCCAGCGGCGCGCCGACGCGATCCGCGACATCCTGGTCAACACCTTCAAGATCGCGCCCAAGCGCCTGCAGTCGGTCGGGCTCGGCGAGGAGCAATTGCTCGATCCCACCCGCCTCAACGCGCCGGCCAACAACCAGGTGCAGATCCTGCTGGTCGCGAAGGTCGCCGACGAGCCGCCCGCACACCCCGCCCCGGCGGCGGCCGCCAAGAAGCCGGCAAAACCGGCGAAGCGGCATTAGCGCGGCCTTTCCGCCACACCGCAGAACGAATTTTCTGCCTCAGCGGGTGATTGCAGAACGGAATATGCGTTCTTATCTGGGCTGAACCCGCATCACGCCCTCGCCCGGGCCCCAATCCGCGCGCGCCCTTCCCTCACGCTTCCGATCTCCGATGTCGCCGATCATTTCCGTATCCAATCTTTCAAAGACCTATGGCTCCGGCTTCAAGGCGCTGAAGGGCATCAATCTCGATATCGTCAAAGGTGAGATTTTCGCGCTGCTCGGACCGAACGGCGCCGGCAAGACCACGCTGATCAGCATTATCTGCGGCATCGCCAATCCGAGCGAGGGCCGCATTTCGATCGGCGGCCACGATATCATCAGGGATTATCGCGCGGCGCGGTCGATGATCGGGCTGGTTCCGCAGGAACTGCACACCGACGCGTTCGAGTCGGTCTGGGCGACCGTCAGCTTCAGCCGCGGCCTGTTCGGCAAGCCGAAGAACCCCGACCACATCGAGAAGGTGCTGAAGGACCTGTCGCTGTGGGACAAGAAGGACAACAAGATCATCACGCTGTCAGGCGGCATGAAGCGCCGCGTGATGATCGCGAAAGCACTATCGCACGAACCGCAGATCCTGTTCCTCGACGAACCGACTGCCGGCGTCGACGTCGAGTTGCGCAAAGGCATGTGGGAAGTGGTCCGCACGCTGCAGGCTGCCGGCGTCACCATCATCCTGACCACGCACTACATCGAGGAAGCCGAGGAGATGGCCGACCGCATCGGCGTCATCAACAAGGGCGAGATCATCCTGATCGAGGACAAGGCGACCTTGATGCAGAAGCTCGGCAAGAAGCAGCTGACGCTGCAATTGCAGAACAAGCTCGATGCCGTTCCGCCTGCGCTTGCCGCCTACAGCCTCGAACTATCCGACGACGGCCATGCGGTGACCTACGACTACGACACCAAGGGCGATCGCACCGGGATCACCAGCCTGCTCAACGATCTCCGTAATGCCGGCATCCGAATCTCCGATCTCGATACCAGGCAATCCTCGCTTGAGGACATCTTCGTCAGCCTCGTGAGGGCGCCATGAACTACCGCGCAATCCGGGCCATCTATCTGTTCGAAATGGCGCGCACCTGGCGCACGCTGCTGCAGAGCATCGTCTCGCCCGTCGTCTCGACCTCGCTGTATTTCGTGGTGTTCGGCGCGGCGATCGGCTCGCGCATCACCGAGGTCGAGGGCGTCAGCTACGGCACCTTCATCGTGCCGGGCCTCGTGATGCTGTCGGTCTTGACCCAGAGCATCTCGAATGCCTCGTTCGGCATCTACTTCCCGAAATTCGCCGGCACGATCTACGAGATCCTGTCGGCGCCGATCTCCTATTTCGAGATCGTCATCGGCTATGTCGGCGCCGCCGCCACCAAGTCGATCATCCTGGGCCTGATCATCCTGGCGACCGCCGGGCTCTTCGTACCTCTGCACATCCAGCATCCGGTGTGGATGCTGACCTTCCTGGTGCTGACGGCGGTCACCTTCAGCCTGTTCGGCTTCATCATCGGCATCTGGGCCGACGGCTTCGAGAAGCTGCAGATGATCCCGATGCTGGTGGTGACGCCGCTCACCTTCCTCGGCGGCAGCTTCTATTCGGTGAACATGCTGCCGTCGGGCTGGCGCACCATCACGCTGTTCAACCCGGTGGTCTATCTGATCTCCGGCTTCCGTTGGAGCTTCTACGAGATCGCCGACGTCAGCGTCGGGCTCAGCCTCGGCATGACCGCGGCCTTTCTGGTCGCCTGCATGGTGATCGTGGCGTGGATCTTCCGGACCGGATATCGGCTGAAGAACTGAATAGACTTCAGTAGCCCGGATGGAGCGAAGCGCAATCCGGGGCTTTATCGCCAAGCCTGCAGAACCCGGATTTCGCTTCGCTCCATCCGGGCTACAGGTTCTTTCCTCATCAATAGCAGTGGAAATGGCCGTGGCGATAATAACCGCGGCAGCGGTGGCCCCGGCGGTAGCCGCGATCCGGGATGCCGAACACGCCTTTGACCGCACCCATGGCGCCACCGACACCGGCGCCGACGGCACCGCCAACGACGCCGCCCACCGGACCGGCGACCCGGTTGCCCTCATAGGCGCCTTCATGCGCCCCGCGGACGATACCCTGGGCATGGCCCGCGTGGGGCACTGCCACCAGTGCCAAAGCGAGGCCTGCGGCCGCAAGCGCGAGCCGCGCGGAGAGGCCGGCTGGGGCGACGGCCGCGGTCTTAACCTTGGTGTTGTTCATCTGGATTCCTTGATGCGCGACGCGAACGCGCCGCTGGGCGGGATTGTGAAACGCTCATGCGGCCAAATAGTTGCGTGTCGGCGACCAATTGGGGCCGTGGTCGCGGCTGCTCGCGAAAATGTCAGCCTGTCGTGACGGGCAGGCCTGCCTTCGGCCTTGTTTGCGCCGCGCGCGGGATTAACGATGCGTCGGGTCCGCGACTGGAACCAAATTCGGATTCTGTGCATATTGGTTGCGGGGACGGAGAGCCGCTGCTGCGACAGGCCTGGAGGCCAAAGGTAAAATGCGTTCGTTCCTCATTGCTTTCACTTCCGTGATGCTTTTCACGGCCGGCGTCGCGCAGGCCAAGGTCGATATCACCATCGACAAGGACAACCAGCAGATGACCGTCGCGGTCGACGGCGTCGCGCGCTATCACTGGCCGGTCTCGACCGGGATCCCGTCGCGCGAAACGCCGAACGGCAGCTTCCGCGCCTTCCGGATGGAAGAGGATCACTACTCCAAGGAATTCGACGACGCGCCGATGCCGCATTCGATCTTCTTCACCAAGATCGGGCACGCGATTCATGGCACCGACTCGGTGAACCGCTTGGGCACGCCGGCCTCGCATGGCTGCGTGCGGCTGTCGCGCGACAACGCAACGACGCTCTACGCGCTGGTCCAGAAGGAAGGCGTGCTCAACACCACCGTGACGCTGACCGGCTCGTCCCAGGTCGCGCTGGCGCGCAATCCGCGCGGGCGCAACGGCACCGCCGTCGCCCGCTCTGCGCCACAGCAATATGACGGACAGTACGGCACCGCCGCCGCCGGCGACCCTGTCGTGCTGACACCGCAGCCGCGCGAATATCCGGCGCAAGCCCGCGCCGACGACGGCTACATCTATCCGGCCGACGGCAGCTCCACCGCGCAGCGCTACCCGGCGCCGCCGTCAAGCCGCCGCGTCTACGACGCGCAGGCCTATGGCCAGCAGCAGTACTACGGCAACCAGGGCTACGCGGCGGCGCCGCAAGGCTATTATCAGCCGAGGCCGTACTACCCGCGGCAGCGCGACTTCTACGGCAACAACTATCAGGACTGAGACGCGCGCCTGAGCCGCCGGCGGCGCCGTCATCGCGCGCCGCCGGGTCCCGAAGCCTCCTCACCCGCTTGTGACCGTCTTGAAGGGCACGCGACGTCATGCGCCGTGGCCGGTCGTCGCATCGTCATCTGATTGTAAAATTAGCCCGATATTCGGCGGCAATAGCGCCCGCCCTGGCCTTGGAAGGCCGATTCAAGCGGAATGCCCGGTGAATCAGGGCGAGAAGCGCGGGTCACGTAGGCAGTATCAGAGGTCAAAATGAAACGGGGCTTCGTTGTCCTTTGCCTGTGCATCGTGGCGATGGCCGGCTATTTCACGACGGACCGATGGGCCATCAGCCACACCACGCTGACGTTCCATGACGTGCTGCGCGACGACCGCAACGTCACGGTCGAGGTCGCGGTCCGCCGCGACCGGCAAATGCAGGCCATGGCCGAGATGATCGAGCTGCCGGTCGCGATCTTGAGCCACGGCAACACCGTCAAGAACACCGAGTATTCGTTCCTCACCAACGTGTTCGCGTCACGCGGCTACCTCGTGGTCAGCATTCAGCACGATCTCGACACCGATGCGCCGATGGTGACCAAGGTCGGCGAGGAATATGTCGGGCGCCGCATGCAGTACAATCGCGGCGTCTTCAACATCATGTATGCGATCGACGAGCTCAAGAAGCTCTATCCGAACGCAAACTATCGCGCGCTGACGCTGATCGGTCACTCCAACGGCGGCGACATCTCGATGTTCTTCGCCAAGCAGCATCCTGATCTGGTCAAGAAGGTCGTGACGCTGGACAATCTGCGCGTCCCCTTCATCACCGACAGCAAGATCAAGATCCTCTCGTTCCGTTCCAGAGACCCGGTGTTCAAGGCCGATCCGGGCGTCGTGCCTGACGAGGAGACCTGCGCCCGGCTCGGCATCAAGGTGGTCAGAACCGAATTCCAGCACAACGACCTCAGCGATCGCGGCCCCGAGAGCGCGAAGTCGTCGATCCAGGCCGGAGTGGAGCAGTTCCTCGACGAGGACACCGGCGAGAGCACGCCGACCATGCCGCTGCTAGCCGCCTCGACACCCGCCTCCGCGGCCGCGACACCGGAGAAGAAATAGCGATCGCGTAGACGCCGACGTGCGTTCTCCGGTGCTGCCGGGCAGCACTTACGCACGCGCGCTGCGATGAGCCCTGGCAACGAGCCAGATCGCCGAAAGCAGGAAATAGAACGCACCGAATCCCGCATAGGGAGCGACGTCCAGAATCGTCGGCGCGACGGTGCCGATCGACCGGCTGATCATGTAGCCGCCGGCGAGCGCCGACTGCGCGCCGCTCAGGATCATCGCCCATTGCGCGCCATAATCGCGCCAGCGCTTGGCGCCGGTGACCAATTGCAGCACGCCCGCAAGGATCGCCCAAACCCCGAACACGGCGAGAACGGCGTAGCTGCTGTGGCCGATCGCCACGATTACGACGACCGTGGTGATTGCGCTGACCGCGACATTCAATGCCTGCGATGGATTGGCGATCAGCCCGCCATTGACCCGCGCGTCGGCCAGATTGGCGACGCCGTCCCATGCCGGATAGATCACGAGCAGAAACGCAGCCGGGCCGGCTTGCCCGCTGAAAAGGACGGCGGCGGCAACCCAGGCGATCGAGAATACGGCGCGCCCGAGATAATAGAATCGCAACCAGGTGGATTGGGTCCAGAAGTGGCTTTGCATTGACAGACTCCTTGCTTACCTTCCTACTAGTAGGTAGCCACTGAAATCAAGTCAATCGGCGCCAGACACGTCCCCCTGTGAGGTGAAAGTCTTGAAACATCTCGGCAATTTACCTACTGGAAGGTAGGCCTGACATGAATGTGATGATTTCGACTTCTGAAAAAATTCTCGATGTCGCGCAGTCCCTCATCGTTGCGGGGGGCTACAACGGCTTCAGCTATGCCGACATCTCGGATGCGATCGGCATCAGGAAGGCGAGCATCCACCATCACTTCCCGACCAAGGCCGAGCTGGTTTCGGCGCTGGTTGATCGCTACCGGCAGCAGACTGAGCAGGGCCTGAAGTCGCTTCGAGAGTGGTCCGCAAATCCGGCCGACCAGTTGCAGTCTTACGTGAACTTCTGGCAGGCGTGCATTCGAGATGGGTCACTGCCCTTCTGCGTCTGTGCGATGCTTGCCGGCGAGATGCCGATGTTGCCGGAACAAGTCGCCTCACGCGTCCGCGCCCATTTCCATCATCTCGCGGCATGGCTCACCTCGGTGCTGCAGGCCGGCGCAGAACAGCGCCTGCTCCGGCTGGACAAGCGACCGGAAGAGGAGGCCCAGATGCTGATGGCATCGGTTCACGGAGCAATGCTCTCCGCGAGGGCGTTCGACGATCCCGCAGTGTTTGCCGCAATCGTCAAGCCGCAGATCGCGAAGCTGCTAATAGTGGACGGCTAGTCGGTCCGATCAGACCTACTGCTCGCCGTCGCGCAGGCGCCGATAGACCGCACCCAGCACGTTGGAATAATCGTCGGTCCAGACCCGTTGCTTCTCGTTGGCATCGGTCTCGATCCAGACGTCTGATGACGCGAGCTTGCCGACATCGGCATCCTCGCGGGCGGAGACCACGACCGAGGTCGAGAAGATGTACTCGTTGTCGCGGCCGGAATCCTCGCTGTAGACCCAGCTCTTCATGTCGTTGGCGTCGGCAATGCCGACCACGACGCTGGCAAGTTCGAGATGCCGGTTGGAGACGTGCATCACGACCGCGCCCTGCGGCGCCAGCTTCTCCTTGTAGATCGCCATCGCCTCCGCGGTCGCGAGATGGATCGGGATCGCATCCGACGAATAGGCATCGACAATGATGAGATCGTAGGCGCCGTCCGGCTCCTTGGCGAAGGTCAGCCGCGCGTCGCCGATGACAGGCTTCAGATTGGGCTCGCAGCTCTGGATGTAAGTGAAATATTTCGGATCGCGCGCGGTTTCGACCATCGACTGGTCGATCTCGAAGAATCGCCAGTCCTCGCCGGGCACCGCGGCGCAGGTCAGCGTCCCCGAGCCGAGCCCGATCACAGCGACTTTCAGCGGCGCGCCCTTGCGCGCGCGGATTGCAGTGATCGCCCGCCCGATGCCGCCGTCCTTGTAATAGTAACTGATCGGCTCGGGCTTTCCGGTGACCGGGGTGCCGTCGTCGTTCTTGAACTTCTCGGCGCCGTGGATCGTGGTGCCGTGCATCAGCACGTGATACTGCCCGTTCGGGGTCACCACGATCTTGTGCACGCCGAAGAAGCTGCGCACGGTTTCGACGCGGCCATCGTCGGACGGATAGGCGCGCAGCACCACCAGCGCGACGACGACGGTGGCGAAGATCTTCCAGCGATTGGCATTCAGGGCGAGCGCGAGCAGCGCCGAGAGCACGCCGACGGCGCCGATCACCCACACCCGGTGGTCGGCGAACCAGCTGAAGATGTCGCCGGCCGAATAGCTCGGCGCGATCAACGCCACCGCCAGCACCGCAAGGACCGGCCAGTACCAGGCGCTCCAGCGCGGCAGCCGCTCCGCGCCGCCGGGCGGACGGCACAGCGCCGCGAGCGCCAGCAGGATCGGATATTCGGCGATCCATGAGAAGGTGAGCGGCGCGATCAGGCCTGCAAACAGGCCGCCGACCATGCCGCCGAACGACAGCGCGACGTAGAAGCCGGTGAGGTATTTCGCGGCGGGTCGAGTGCGCGCGAGTTCACCATGGCAGGCCATCGCGATGATGAAGAAGCAGAGCTGATGGCCGCCGAGCGTCAGCAGCAGGTTCTGCTCGCCGCCGAACGCGAGCAGGATCACGACGCCGGCAATCGCCAGCGGCTGCGCCAGCAGCATCCATTTGTGCGGCAGCAGCGGCCGCGACTGGAACACCAGCACCCAGGTCAACAAATACAGCGACAGCGGCAGCACCCACAGCAAGGGTGCAGCAGCGACATCGGTCGAGATATGCGCCGTCACCGCGATCAAAAGGCCGGACGGCACCGCGGCGAGGAAGATCCAGCGCGCGCGCAAACCCCAGGACGGCGCCGGAGCGTTGGCATCGTCGACCTGCATATTGAGTGCGGCGGCACTGGCCGGCGACCGCAACAGCAACACGCCGCAACCCGCGATCAGAACGATCAGCAGCCCATAGCCACAGGTCCAGATCAGGTTCTGGGTGCGCAATGTGAACATCGGCTCGAGCAGCACCGGATAGGACAGCAGCGCCAGGAAACTGCCGATGTTCGAGGACGCATAGAGGAAATACGGGTCGGGCCCGCTGCGGTGGCCGGTGCGCACGAACCAGGCCTGCAGCAGCGGATTGTTGGCGGCGAGCGCGAAGAACGGCAGGCCGATCGAGACCGCGAACAGGCCGAGCAGCCAGACCGCATAGCCCGAGGTCGGCGGCTCGCCCCAGCCGCTCCTGATCGTCAGCGGCAAGGTCAGCAGCGCGACGACGAGCAGCACCAGATGCACCGCGACCGGAACGACGCGGCTGTTCAGCTTCATCAACAGATGTGCATAGGCGTAGCCGCCGAGCAGCAGCGACTGGAAGAACACCATCGCCACTGACCACACCGCAGGCGAGCCGCCGAGCCGCGGCAGCACCATCTTGGTGAACAGCGGCTGCACCGAGAACAGCAACAGGGCACTGACGAAGATCGCCGCGGTGTAGACAACCAGCACCAGCCGGTTTCGCGATGCGGACGGCTCAGACGTCATGAATACTCCCGGTCACGATCCGGCAGATCAACACCGGGCACATGCATTACATTGAATCATAGCGCCAGGCAGCGGGCAACACGCGCACCGGATTGCCTGAACCGTTCACGTCATCCTGATGTCACTGGCCTCGTGTTCCGCACTCGCGGCCGATGCGGATGTTTCCATTTGTGGCCGGAACGGCGTCCGCCCCATCCACGGCTGCAGCTCGATGTGCTGCAACCAATCCTTGACCGAGGGGATCCAGCCGAGATCGTCCTTGACGTGCTGCTCGCCGACCGTCCGCACCGGCACCTGCTTGCCGGCGCTGTTCGTCAACGTCGCGCCGAAGATCGCCTCGCACAGGAAGATACCTTCGCTGTGGTGGCGCAGCGCGCGGTGACGCACGTCGGCGAGATGCGCCTTGCTCTCATCGAACCAGTCGTGGATCGCGAGATAGTCTTCGGGCGTTCCGCCGAACAAGCGCGCGGAACGGACCGCATGATGATAGGGATGCGCCATCGCAGGCTACCTCGCGATCTCGATATTGCTCGTAACCGGATCGGCTCTGGGATCGTCGACCACGCTGCACGCGTCGAGATCGACGACGAAGGCGCCGTACATGACGTATTCGCCGGTGCCGTAACCGCGACCAAGCAGCAAGGTCGCCCACTCCGTACACATCCAGTCGCGAACAAAGGATGCGATCTGGTCGCGTTCGCTGGTGCTATCGATCCGGTTCATCACGCCCCCGGCAGCCAGCCGGTCAAGAAATCGTTGCTCGGTCAGCCGCTGTGCGAGCGCATCAGCGTCGACACGCGTGCCATCGTGGAGCGTCGCGCTGTCGAGCCAGGCAAACCCCTCGTCGTTGCCGCCGTCGTAGCGACAATAGAGTCGTTGCACGCCGAGCTCACGCAGTGCCGGTACGGTTATCGCGATCAGCCGCTGGCGGGTGAACACCTCGCGGGCAGCCCACGCCTCCGCGGCGGCTTTGACTGCCGGCGTCACCTGCGCGGTTGGCAGTCGCCGGCCCCACAAGCGATCCCAAAGGCTCGGCTGCTTGATCGCCGGCATGACCGGTCCGGGCACCGGCGGCTCGGGCGGAATGTCGAGTGTGAAATGGACCGGCTCCCGCACTCCGCCGAATTCGGGCGGCGGCAGGTAAACGAACTGATTTGCGCGCGGCGGCGGCGGATCGGATTCGTCGTCGGGCCACTCGACTTCAGTTTGATCAAAGACAAACGGCATTTTGCACTCCACTGCTTGGCGGCAACAACCAACGAGGCGCACTCGGCGCCCGGCCGGCGGCCCACGTTCCGCGCAATCGCGGCCGGACTATCGTATCGGGATCGGTACGGATTTGTGACCCGCCGCGGCCGACAGTGGTGAGATGCGGACATTCGGCCTATAGAAGCGCCATGTCCAATCATGAAGTTGATGCCGTCATTATCGGTGCGGGGCACAACGGCCTCACTTGTGCGGCCTATCTCGCGATGGCCGGATTGAAGGTCAGGATCGTCGAGCGCCGCAAGGTGGTCGGCGGCGCCGCCGTCACCGAAGAGTTTTGTCCGGGCTTCCGCAATTCGGTCGCCGCCTACACGGTGAGCCTGCTCAACCCGCAGATCATCGCAGACCTGAAACTTGCCGATCACGGCCTTGAGATCGTCGAGCGTCGCGCACAGAACTTCCTTCCCGCGCCCGACGGCAGCTACCTCTTGACCGGCGAAGGCCGCACCCAGCAGTCGGTCGCAAAGCTCAGCCAGCGGGACGCGGCCACCATTGGCGAGTTCTCGGGGGAACTTGAAGCCATCGCCGACGCGCTGCGGCAATTCGTGCTGCGCGCGCCGCCGAACCTCGTCGAGGGGTTTGGCATCGGCGCAATGAGGGAGGCCTTCAACGCGCTCGGCACCGCCAACATCCTGCGGCGGTTGTCGCTCGAGCAGCAGCGCAACCTGCTCGACCTGTTCACGCGCTCGGCCGGCGCGATGCTCGACGAGCGTTTCGAAAACGATCTCGTCAAGGCGCTGTTCGGCTTCGACGCCATCGTCGGCAACTATGCGAGCCCCTACGCGGCCGGCTCGGCCTATGTGATGCTGCATCATGCGTTCGGCGAGGTGAACGGCAAGAAAGGGGTCTGGGGCCACGCGATCGGCGGTATGGGCGCGATCACCCAAGCGATGGCGCGTGCCGCACGCAGCCATGGCGTCGAGATCGAAACCGATGCGCCCGTCCGCGAGGTGATCGTCGAGAAGGATCGCGCCACTGGCATCATCCTCGACAATGGCGCGACGGTCCGCGCCAAATATGTCGTCTCCAACGTCAACCCGAAGCTGCTCTATACGCGCCTGGTGCCGGCGGGCGCATTGGCGGACGAATTCCGCACGCGCATCTCGCGATGGCAGAACGGGTCCGGCACCTTCAGGATGAACGTGGCGCTGAGCGCCCTGCCCTCGTTCACCGCGCTGCCGGGCCCCGGCGATCATCTCACCGCGGGCATCATCATCGCGCCCAGCCTCGGCTACATGGATCGTGCCTGGCGCGACGCGCGCGACTTCGGCTGGAGCCGCGCGCCCGTCGTCGAGGTGCTGATCCCCTCGACGCTCGACGACAGTTTGAGCCCGCCGGGCCAGCATGTCGCGAGCCTGTTCTGCCAGCATGTCGCGCCGCAACTGCCCGGCGGCAAATCGTGGGACGACCATCGCGACGAGGTCGCCGACCTGATGATCGCAACCGTCGACCGGTATGCGCCCGGATTTGCGGGCTCCGTCATCGGCCGCCAGATCCTGTCGCCGCTCGACCTCGAACGGCAATTCGGCCTCCTCGGCGGCGACATCTTTCACGGTGCGCTGACGCTGAACCAGTTGTTCTCGGCGCGCCCCATGCTCGGCCATGCCGACTACCGCGGACCGCTCCGCGGTCTCTACCATTGCGGTTCCGGCGCCCATCCCGGCGGCGGGGTCACCGGTGCGCCCGGCCACAACGCCGCGCGGGCCGTCCTGGCCGACCATCGCGCGCTGTTTGCCTGACGCGGACCGCGCATCAGGCACCACGGCCAGGGCGCGGCAAGCTGAGGACAGGTCTGTTGAGAAACTGTGGGTCGACGGTGGTCAGATCTGATGTCGCATGAGGGGAAAAGCCGGTGAACATCCCGGTGGACTGCTTGTGGAGCAGAGGCCGACAACCGGTAGTGTCTCAGTTTGAATTTTCGGGCGGCCAAAAGTCTCGGAACCCCAGCTTTCGGAAGCCGGCCTTGGCGACGTTGGTTGTGAATATTCGCGTGTGAACTGGTGGCTGGTGCGCCGCCGCCCAGATTGCCTTAAGCGGGAATCTCTCACCGCCGTAATTCAGATAAACCTTGCGAGGGCGGGCGCCGCTTGAGTGCCGTTTTAGGAACTCGCCTTCCTTTACGCGCTTGAATTCCTCAATCGCCTGCAAAATGGAATGCTGGCTTGGAATACTCATTCAATTCCCCTCCAACCAATGAAATGTGCTATGCTTAGCGCAAAGCATGAGGGTTTAGAATGCAGAAATCCAATAAGTCCGAGAATTTCCGTTGCGAGCCAGTAATGGCTGCTGGCGGCCCTTGCAGATGCAATTGCTCAAGCTGCGATACCGGGCGCCACTGCGGAAATAAGAAAGACGGCTGCGAGCACTTCAATGCCTAGAGGCCCTAAAGGCGAGAAGCGCCCCGCTGATTCGATTCAGAGTGCATTCCTCGTTGGGAGGATCGCGACGGAAGAGGTTGTGGAAGAGTTGGACAAGAAGTCTGCCGCAGCAATGCTTGGAAAGCTAGGCGGCAAGGCCCGCGCGGCTGCGCTAAGTCCAGCTAAACGCAAGGCAATTGCCAAAAAAGCGGCGAAGAAGAGGTGGTCCAAATAGTGCTCTTTCTTTAGTTGGGAAAGACACCACGACCTGCACCATCTTGACGAGGGGTGCCATCATGCCTTATTGGTTTTGCTGTGCCTGAATGCGCAAAACCCTCACGCGGGGGTCCCGCATGAGGGTTTTGGTTTGACGACCTTCGAGCGATGAGCAATCCAGCTTGTCGTGAGACGGAGCCGGAGACCGCATCGAAGCGAAGAGGTCGGCGTGAGAACCCCTCGATAGCATAGGTGCGGTCTCCGGACAACCCCTTATTGCCTATGCTATTGGGATGAACGCAGAATCCGGGAAAAGTCTTCAGCAAATTATCGCCGAGCAAGAGGCGCGTTTGCTGGAACAGCGAGCAAAGCTAGATAGGTTCAAGGAAGTCGGAGCAGAATTCCAGCGGCTCGCGACTGAATTGGGCATTACTATTCCCAGCCTCGATTTTGTGCTTGGCGTCCCCTCTGCTCCCCCTCCTATGCCTAAAGAAGAATTCAAAAGCTCCGCAGCCACAAATGCGTCGAGCACTTCGGGCATTACATTAGGCGAACTGGTCGAGCAGT
>NZ_LGHK01000097.1 GCF_001908235.1 Bradyrhizobium sp. NAS96.2 | reverse complement strand
TTCCCTCGCCTCCGTCCGTTCCAGCAAATCTGAAAACCGCATCCGTCGTACACCCTCGTGAATGGATGCCGTGCCCATCGCGCCCCCTTTGCTCCGGGGCACCAAAAACACGACACTTCACGAGCTACAAACAGGCGACAGATCACGAGCTACTGACACGTTCGACACGGCAACTTGACACGCCGGGCAAATCAGGGATATATTTCTAATATTCCGAAGTCGTCAAACGCCACCTCACCCGGCTCCCGCAAGGGTCAACGAATCCGCACCAGCTCCATATCGAGATCGCCGGTGACGGCGGTCTCGATATGGCAGCGCGAGATGCCGATGTCGCGCAGCGTCCGGTCATCGAGCTGGCGCAGCGTCTTGATCGCCTCGCGGCGCACCCAATAGGTCGCGAGTGCATCGCCCCACACGCGGAGCAATCGGAGCAATCCGCCCAACATACTGGACCGCACGGGCGCTGCGGCAACTGAGGATATCGTCGTCATTTCATCTCCATCGACGCCCAAACGGCAAAGCTATGCTGTTGATACAAATGCCGTTTCAGCATCTGCGCCGTCGTGACCTCGGATTGCTTGCGCGCTCCTCGGTGCAATCATGGGCTTGTTCCCTCTTAAATGATCCGGTACATTTCTCGGAGCAAGTAAAACATTGCTCTCGGTGCAATAATGTCGAGATTCGAATATCTGAAGCTGGCGGATGCGGTGGCCGCCGAGATCGCCAGCGGCGCGCTGAAGGCCGGCGACCGCCTGCCGCCGCAGCGCCATTTCGCCTATGACCGCAACATCGCCGTCTCGACCGCGAGCCGGGTCTACACCGAGCTGTTGCGGCGCGGGCTGGTGGTCGGCGAAGTCGGCCGCGGCACCTTCGTGTCGGGCGAGGCGCGCCGTGGCATCGCCGCTCCGACCGAGCCGCGCGGCGCCCGCATCGACCTCGAATTCAACTATCCCCTGCTGCCGCACCAGGCGACGATGATCGCCAAGAGCCTCGAAGGGCTGGAGCGGCCCGAGGTGCTCGAGGGTGCGCTGCGGCCGGCGACCAGTTTCGGCACGCGGGCGGCGCGGACGATCTCCTCGGAATTCCTGGCGCGCAAGAGCTGGGCGCCGAATCCCGACCAGATCGTGTTCACCGCCAACGGCCGGCAATGCATCGCCGCGGCGCTCGCCGCCGTCGTGCCATCAGGCGGTCGCTGCGGCGTCGAGGCGCTGACCTACCCGTTCGTGAAGGGCATTGCCGCGCGGCTAGGCATCACGCTGGTGCCGCTCGCGATGGACGAGCACGGCGTGCGCCCGGACGCGGTGCAGAAGGCGCACCGCGAGGCGCATCTGTCCGCAATCTACGTCCAGCCGACGATCCAGAACCCGCTCAGCATCACGATGCCGGCCGAGCGCCGCGCCGAGCTGTTGCGCGTGATCGAGAAGCTCGGCCTCGTCGTCATCGAGGACGGCGTCTATGGATTCCTCGACGACGAGGTGCCGCTGGCCGCGCTCGCGCCCGACAGCTGCATCGTGCTCGACAGCCTGTCGAAGAAGGTCGCGCCCGGCCTCGCGCTCGGCTTCATCGTCTCGCCGCCGCGGCTGCGCGAAAGCATCATGGCCGCGGTGCGCTCGGGCGGCTGGACGGCGTCGGGCTACGCCTTCGCCGCGGGGCAGCGCCTGATGGCCGACGGCACTGCCGCCGAACTGTCACGGCTGAAGCGAATCGACGCCGGCCGCCGCCAGCAGATCGCGGCGAAGCATCTGGCTAATTTCGAGATCCAGACCAACCCGAAATCCTATCACCTCTGGCTGACCCTGCCGCCGCATTGGCGCTCGCAGACCCTGGTTGCGGCCGCGGCGCGCCGCGACATCGCGCTGACGCCGTCGACGACCTTCGCCGCCACGCCGGGGCACGCGCCCAACGCGGTGCGGCTTGCGCTTGCCGCACCGCCGATGGAGCAACTCGACCTCGGCCTGCGGACACTGGCGGGAATGCTGAGCGCGACCGAGGAGGATTTTGACTCGACGGAGTGACACCGCTTTCATGTCGAGGTACTGGCCTTCGGAACGCAGCGCCGAGATATCAGAAACCGCAGGCAGCATACGTCTTTCTGACGAGACGGAAATGCGCGCCTTCGGCGACGAAGTCCACATCCAGGCACTGGTTGCCTCGGCGATACTCCCCGATCACGCCGCACTGCAGATATTCGAGGTTGATCCGCCAGCGCTTTTCTTGCGGCGAGTAGGTCGCGAAGTCGTGCTGCGCGACCGGCGTGCCCTTGCAGATTCCGGCAACATATTGCCGCACATCGAGGGGCAGGTTGTCGACGTGACTATGATCCAGCGGATCGTGTTTGTTGCCTACGCTGCCCTTCGAAAGAACCGGGGAGACGCTCACGAGCACGAGGTATAGAGCCATAAACGGGGTCCGGATTGTCATTTGACACTCCAGCTAAAAGCAAATCGGACGGCAATGTTACAGCGTGTTGCTTACAGCCCGCTTACAGTCCGGCCGGCGAGAACCTACAGATTCGCCCTTCAGGCAACCGGCCACTCGGCGATGAATCCCCTTGCCATATACGGCTCGATCTTGTCCCACTCGGTCAGGACGCGGCGGCGAAACTCGGGGACGGTGTGCCAAAGCGCACGCGGGACCGCAAAGCTATCCACCGTCACCAGCATCTTCTCGACCTCCGGCCAGTGCCGCTGCAGCGTCATGGGATAGCGCCGCGCGGTCCAGCTATTGCCGAGGCAGATCACGCTCCTGATATTGGCGAGCCCCAACGCCGCGTCGATCACCGGCAGCGAGAAGACCACGTTCTCGCCGGTGTTCTGCGCGCGATGCTCCTCGAGGATCCGCTCCGACGGCACGCCGCCCGCCACCATCGCGGCCTTGATGATCTCGCATTCCGAGCGGCCATCGCCCGGCGTGATGCCGCCGCTCACGATCGACCAGCGCGCAAAGCCGTCGCGCCAGAGCCGGACCGCCATGCCGACCCGCTCGGCAACATCGGCGCGGGTGCCGAACACGAACAGGAGATCGGCGGGCCTCAGCGGCGTCTCGATCAGGTGCCGGGCATCGATTGCGGCGATCTCGTCGCCGGACGGCATCCGCAAACTTCGATCGTCCATGCCCCTGCCCGTTCCGTTCGCGTCGCCACTCGCCGACGATGCCGCGCGCGAGGGCGCGCACGAAGTCACGTTTCATTGCGCTTGATTGCGATCCGGCTTGGCAACAACGCATCGGGCAACTGGTCGAAACTGTAGCGCCGCGGCCGGTTACGGGTGACGAAGCCGCCGACCTGCCAGGTGAACAGCGCGGCGAAGCCAAGCAGGAACAGCGCGCCCATCCAGTTGGATGTCATGAGCGCCATCACCAGCAATCCGAACATGGCAACCGCAAGCCACGCCAGCACTGCCAGCGCCGCGGTGTATGTCTTCGACCCGAGACCCCCGACCAGCCTCGCCGTGCTGCCGGCCGCCTGCATCCGGCGATGCAGCTCGACGATGAAGTCGCGATAGAGATGCCCCTGCGGCGCGACCAGCGTCGCGGTCTGCCAGGTGGTCGAGAGGATCGCGATCCGCCCGCCCTTGGCATTGTCGATGTCGGCGCGAAACCGCTGCTGCTGCATCGAGACCGGGCGATAGGACAGCTTCACGGCGGAGATGTCGGTGTAATCCCAGACGCCCGAGCGGCCGGCGATCCGCCACGCCAGCCCGTCCCCGGTCAGCTCGAACTGGTGCGCCGAGCCGACCAACGAGGCCTTGTAGGCATAGCGCACGACGGCGCCCTCGCCTGCCTCCGGCCGCTCCTGCAACGTTGTTGGCAATCCGCCGTTCCACCTGCTCGAGCCCATCCGCGCGCTTGCGCGGAACAACCCGCCTATCCTACAAGCGAGCCATGCCCGAGACGACCTATTTTCCGCGTTACCTCATCCTCGGCGGCGCGATGATTTCAGGCGTGCTGCTGGCGCTTGCCGTGCACATGCTCGGCGCGCGCTATGGGCTCGACCTCGGCGGCCTGTGGCGCTCCGACAGCCACGAGTTCATGCCGGCCGGTGCGGCGATCGCCTGGTGGCTGATCGCGAGCGTCGGGTTTTCGGGCGGCTACTTCACCGCCAACCTGATGCACAGCGCGGTGGCCGGGCAGATCCCGCAGCGGATGCGGCAGTTCCTGATCGTCGTCGGCGTGCTGATGCTGGCCGGGGCCGGTCAGGCCGCGTCCGCGCCGAGCGCGGTGTCGACCATCTCCGCCGTGCTCGCCGGCCTCGCCGCTTTGTGCCTCGGCGCCGCGATGGCGTTTTGCGGCGCCTATTTTGCGCTGAGGAAGAACTAGCCCGCGAACCCATAAATCTGCCGGGCGGACAGCTTACCAGAGTCCGCTATGCACCAAGGCGGCCAAATTCTGCAGCACAGCTAAATGACGCGATGTGCCAAGACAGACTACGCAGCCGACATATTCTTCACGGTCGCCTCGGCTTGCTCAGCGAGCCAATTCACGAACAATTCGACGCTACGATCGCCGATCAAATGGGCCGGCCACTGCGCAACCTGAATTTTCGTGCACTCGACTATGGGGTAATTTGCGAGTGCGGACACGAGGCGTCCAGAAGAAACCGCATCCGCGACAAGAAGTGAGCGCCCAAGGGTCACGCCGGCTCCCTCGGCCGCAGCCGACATGCACATTCCTATGTCGTCCAGTGTCACGCTGCCAGCGGCGGCGCCCGATTTCGGCAACCCCAGGCGTCTGAACCAGGTAGGCCAACCCCAGTCGCCGGTCCCATTGTCGCCCTTGTGAATGAGCGGCAAAGCCAGCAGGCCGTCGGGGTCCTTCAAGGGACGCCGTCGGGGCAACAAGTGCGGCGCACAGACGGGAAAAATCCGCTCCCAAAACAACGGCAATTGAGTCGACGTCCGCCGTGCGTCTTCGATGGTGTTCCAGACAATTCGCACGTCGAGCGGCCGCTTTGAGCTTTCCCCAGTCTCCAATGGTTTGAGATCAACGTTGATAGACGGATGTCGCGACGTAAAGTCCGGCAGGCGGCGGACCAGCCACCACGTGGCTAGCGCCGAGCTTGCCCCGACACGTAACGTCGCGCGATTCGAGCGCCGCCGCACCTGGGCGTCCAGTGCACCAAGCGCGTCGAGTGCTGCTGCAAGCTCTTGCCTGAGCCGCGCGCCGGCAGGTGTTATCCCGATCCCGGGATTCTGCCGCTGCAGCAGGGCTACCCCGAAGTGGTCCTCCAGTTTTCGAATCTGATGGCTGACCGCACTCTGCGTGACGCCCAACTCGGCCGCGGCGCGGGTGAACGAGCCATGGCGGGTGACAGCGTCGAACGCGACGAGGGGCGCGAAAGGTGGCAAGCGGCGTGGCATCTCGATTTCCTCAAGCCATGATACAGATTCATGGGCTTTTGAGGAACCATCATTCGACCAAAGCCCGTCGCTCGGCCATCCATGCTCCATGGAGGCCGGAAGCGACCATGCTCGACAAACCTCGGCAGAACGATGATGAAACGCCGAGCGCCAGTTGGCCTGCCAATGGTGGCCATCGCGCCAATCTCATGTCCCAGGAAACGGCGACGCTGCTTGCAGCGTGCTTGAGCGGCTTTCTGTTTCAGGTCGACCTGACGGCTTTAGCGGCTGCTTTACCCGACATCGGCCGCGACCTCGGTGCCGCTTCCGCACGAGCGGCCTGGACCATCGACATCTACAGCCTTGCTTTGATCTTCTGTTTGCCAATCGCAGGCAGCCTTGCCGACAGATACGGACGCGTTCAGATGTTCACTTGGGGTGCAGGGCTGTTTGGCCTGGCGTCCCTGCTGTGCGCGTGCGCGAGCACGCTCGACGTTTTGCTGACATTCCGTGCATTGCAAGGTATCGCCGGTGCCTGCATCACCAGCACCTCGTCCGCCCTCCTGGCTGGTGCCTACGAGGGACCTCGGCGCGCGCGGGCGTTTGGGCTTTGGGGCACCATCGTCGGGGCCTCGATGGTCGCTGGCCCGCCGCTCGGATCGTTCCTGGCTGATACGATCGGGTGGCGTTGGATTTTTTGGATCAACTTGCCGCTTTGCGTAGTTTTGGTTTCTCTGGCGCAATGCAGAATCGGCAATGGCCTCGACCGGCAGCGCTCGAACGCCAAGGTAGACTGGCTCGGTGCCGGCCTTCTCGCGATAACGTCGGCGGCACTCGCGTTCATGTTGCTGGAAGCACCCGTGCTTGGCGGCATCGCGTCGGCGACGTTCCTGACAGGCCTCGCCGCTTCGGGGATTGCGCTCTTCTTGTTCGTTTGGGTGGAACACCGACACCCCAACCCCGCCTTCGATCCCAAGCTGTTCGGATCGCGACGGTTCATCGCAATGTGCCTCGTCCCGATAGCGGGATCGATCGGATTCTGGTCGCTTCTCGTCTACGTGCCGCAATTGGCGCGCGGACCATTGGGACTCAATCCGCTTGAGGCGGGCTGGCTCCTGGTCGCGCTCACATTGCCGATGATGGTGTTGCCCCGCTATGGAGCGGCTTTGACGACCCGCATCCCATCACGGTCATTCTTCTGCGGTGGTCTCGCGCTTATCGGCATGGCTGACCTGGCACTCGGTGCGATCTCCCGAGCAAACGGGGGGCCAGGAACGCTGGCAATGACGGTCATTGCGCTGCTCGTCAGCGGGTCAGGTTGTGCGGTGATCAACGCTCAGATCACTGCTGCCGCCTTGGCGGCGGTTCCAAGCGATCGTGCGGCGACCGCATCAGCCATTTGCGTCACTATGCGCCAAATCGGTTTCAGCTTCGGGATCGCACTTTTGGGCGCGGCCCTGCAGCGCAGTTCGAGTGGCGACTATCTCGCCGCGTTCGCCGTTGCGGGCGCATCGACCTTTGCTCTGACGGCCATCGTCTATTGGCTTATGGATGGGAAACAGACTGCATAGCAGCGAGTGATCGACAGCAGTAAGCGGACGCCGGTTCGATCACGCCACCGACCGTTCCGGCGCCCAGCGCAGCATCTTGGCGACGTCGGCCGCCGGCCGTGGCGGGCTGAACAGATAGCCCTGCGCCTGGGTGCAGCCTTCCTGACGCAGCAGGTCGAACTGGGTATCGGTCTCGACGCCCTCCGCCGTGGTGACGATGCCGAGGCTCTTGCCGAGACCGGTGACCGCGCGCACGATCGCCATCGAGTCCTCGCGCGTCGCGAGATCCGTCACGAACGAACGGTCGATCTTGATCTTGTCGAACGGGAAGCTGCGCAGATAGCTCAGCGAGGAATAGCCGGTGCCGAAATCGTCGAGCGAGATGCGGACGCCGAAACCGCGCAGCTCGTGCAGCACCGCGAGTGTCGCCTCGCTGTTCTGCAGCAGCACCGATTCGGTGATCTCGAGCTCGAGCCGATCCGGCGACAGGCCCGACGCATCCAGCGCCGCCCTCACCGACGACACCAGGTTCGGATTCTTGAACTGCACCGGAGACAGGTTGACGGCAACCGCGATGTCCGCAGGCCATCGCACAGCCTCCGCGCAAGCCTTGCGCAGCACGATCTCGCCGAGCGGAACGATCAGCCCGGTTTCCTCGGCGACAGGGATGAAATTGTTGGGCGCGATCAGCCCCCGCAGCGAATGATTCCAGCGCGCCAGCGCCTCGAAGGCGACCACCCGGTCGCCCTCGACATCGCGGATCGGCTGGTAATAGACCTCGAACTCGTCGCGTTCGAGGGCGAGCCGCAGGTCACGCTCCAGCAGCCGGCGCGCCTGCGCACGCGCATCCATCCCGGTCTCGAAGAACCGGTAGGTGCCGCGGCCGTCGGCCTTGGCGCGGTACAGTGCGAGATCGGCCTTCTGCAGCAGTTCGTCGGGATCCTTGCCGTCCTCCGGCGCGAGCGAAATGCCGATGCTGACGCCGATCACGAGCTGATGGCCTTCGATCTCGTAGGGCGCGGCGATCCGCTCGACCACGCAACTCGCCAGCGACGACACCACGGACGGTTCGCAATTGCTGCAGAACTGCACGATGGCGAATTCGTCACCGCCGAGCCGCGCCACGGTGTCGTGCTCGGTCACGCATTCGCCGAGCCGACGCGCGACCTCGCGCAGCAGCGCATCGCCGATCGGATGTCCGAGCGTGTCGTTGATCTCCTTGAAATGATCGAGATCGAGGCACAGCACCGCGAGCTGGTCGGAACGCTTGGCCAATCGCGAGGCCTTCTCGAGCTGCTCGCGGAACAGCGTGCGGTTCGGCAGGTTGGTCAGCGCGTCATGCCGCGCCATGTGTGAAATCTGTTCCTGGGCCTGCTGCCATTCGGTGATGTCCTCGAAGGTCGCGACCCAGCCGCCGCCCTTCATCGGCTGGTCGACGACACGGATCGCGCGCTCGTTGCGGCTGACGATCCGCGTCGCGCCGTTGCCGGCCTTTGCCTCGGCGACGAGCGCATTGCAGAACTCCTCGGGATCGCCGTCCCACTCGCCGATGGAATGCAGGTCCTGCAGGACGTCGATCAGCAAGCGCCCCTGCAACGGCACCCGACTGCGCCCCATGATCTCGCTGTAGCGCTCGTTGAACAGCATGATGCGGCCGTCGGCATCGAACATGCAGAGGCCCTGCGACATGTTCTCGAGCGCGGTGTCCAGCACCACCTTCTGCTTGTGAAGCTCGGTCTTGGCACGGCGATCGAGGATGGAGGCGATCAGCGACAGCCCGAGGATCGCGAAGGCGGCAACCGCGGTCATGAACGAGAGCACGCGCGGCGAGACCGTAAGCCCGTCGGGAACGATGGTCGGGTCCGGGACCAGCGTCACCGCGCCCATCCCGGTGAAATGATGCGAGACGATCGCAACCGTCAGAAGACCGGTCGCAGCCGCAGTGGCGCCAAGGCGTTCGCCGCGCGTGGCAACGACCAGCGCGAGCGCGCCGAACAGGCTTCCGAATGCGATCGAGGTGACGACGATGCCGGGTGACCAGACGATGCGCGCGGGCAATTCCAGCCCCAGCATGCCGGTGTAATGCATCGCCGCGACGCCGATGCCGACGATGGCGCCACCGGCGGCGACCGTCGGCCAGCGTTCGTTAAGCGTTGCGACCGCCAGTCCGACGGCCAGGATCGCAACCGCGAGCACCAGCGACAGCAGCGTGATCGGAATGTTGTATCCGGCCTCGATGCCGGGATCGTACGCCAGCATGGCGACGAAATGGGTGGCCCAGATACCGCAACCGCCGACGGCCGCATCGAGGCCGATCCAGATCTCGCGGGCGCGGCCCTGTGCGGCGCGGGCCCGGTGAAACAGGCTGATCGCGACCGCGCTGGCCAGCAGGCAGATCACCCCACCAAGGACGACCAACCGCCAGTCATGTTCCAAGGTGAGGCAGGTGAGTACGCGATACATATAGGCCCCCGTTATGGACCCATAAGAACAAGCGTATTCGTGTACGAACAGTAACGCACCGCAGCAAGGCTCCACGCATGGTGAAGAAGCCTTGAATGCACGGAGTACCGTCGGGGAAACCGCAGTCCTCTCAATTCCGTCTCATCGCAGCCTCAGCCTACCGGTCGGAGGCCGCCCGTCAGGAGCAAGCTTCACTCACCGCCGCGTTTGTGATGAGGCGCCGATCCAGACCAGCGCGGCGGCGGCCAGCAAGACGCCGGCGGAGATCACGAGGGCCGCATGCAGGCCGGCCATGAAGGCCGCGGACCGGCCGACCATCGAACCAAACAGCGCGACGCCGAGCACGCTGCCGGTCTGCCGGGTCGCATTCAGCACCCCGGCCGCGATCCCGGCATGCTGCGGCTCGGCACTGCCGAGCAGCGTCGAGGTCAAGGGCGGCACCAGGAGGCCAAGGCCGCCGCTGATCGCGACGAGTTGCAGGCAGATCGCGGTATACGTCGTGCCGGGACCGATCAACAGCATCGCCAGGCATCCGGCCGCCGAGAGCGCGGCGCCGAGCGCGATCGCCGATGACGCGCCGATTCGCTCCGCAACATGCGGCGCGATCAAATTGGCAGGCAGCACGGCGCCGAGCATCGGCACGAACGCAAGGCCGGTTGCGAACGCGGATAGTCCGTTGACCTGCTGGAAGTACAGGCTGAGCACGAAGATCAGCCCGTAGAACGCGACGTTGACCAGCAGGCCGACCATCGAGGTCAGCGCGAACATCCGGTGGCTGAACAGCGAGAGCGGCAGCATCGGCTGCGCCGCGCGCGCCTCGCGCCAGACGAACAGCACGGAGAAGACGGCGGCCAGCGCGAAGCCTGCGATCACGAACGGGCTGTCCCAGCCAAGCGCACCACCTTCGATCAGCGCGCCGGCCAGCGTGCCGAGCGCGGCGATCGCCGCAATTTGCCCCGGCAGATCGAGCCGGTGCTGCTGATGGCGGGTGGTTTCGTCGGCAAAACGCCAGGCGAGCCATAGCCCGGCGAGGCCGATCGGCAGATTGACCAGGAAGATCGCGCGCCAGCCGACCAGCGTGATCAGCGCGCCGCCGACGAACGGGCCGGCGGTCAAAGCAAGGCTGGCGC
>NZ_LGHK01000096.1:2500-38597 GCF_001908235.1 Bradyrhizobium sp. NAS96.2 | reverse complement strand
CCGCCATCGTCGCGCCGCTGGCGCTGGCCTTCGTGGCGGCCGCGGTCGGTTTCATCGGCTTCCTGTCGCAATTGCGCGGCGTCGAGACCGACCCGCCGCACAATGCCGACGGCATCGTGGTGCTGACCGGCGGCTCGTCGCGGGTGTCGGATGCGATGGAGCTGTTGGCGGCCGGCTACGGCAAGCGCCTGCTGATCTCGGGCGTGCACCCGACCAACGACGCCAGCGATATTTCGCGTTCGGTGCCGGACAGCCAGGGGCTGATGCGCTGCTGCGTCGATCTCGACCGCTCGGCGATCAACACCCGCAGCAACGCGGCGGAGACGCGGCGCTGGGCGCGCGAACGCGGCTTCAAATCGCTGATCGTGGTGACCTCGAATTACCACATGCCGCGCGCCATCGTGGAACTGTCGCATGCGATGCCCGACATCACGCTGATCCCGTTCGCGGTGGTCGGCGACAAATGGCGCGACGAGCCGTGGTGGACGAGTGGCGGAACGTTCCGTCTCTTGCTATCGGAATACGCCAAATATGTCGCCGCGGAGGTCCGGGTGCGGCTCGCCGATATCGGCCTCGACCTGACCTCCGATCTCGCCGAGCAGCCGGCAGCGGCGCCACGCCGCCCGGCGACGGCGCAGGCGTCAAACAAGGACTGAAATGATCTTCCTGCGCTCGCTGATCTTCAACGTGCTGTTCTATCTGGTGCTGGTGCTGCTCTGCATCGTCGCGCTGCCGGCGCTGCTGCTGCCGCGCGGCGCGCTGATGGCGCTGGAGGCCGCATGGGCCAACATCAGCCTGTTCCTGATGCGCGTGATCTGCAACATCCGGATCGAGTTCCGCGGCGTCGAGAAGATCCCGCCGGGACCACTGGTCGTCGCCTCCAAGCACCAGTCGTTCTGGGAGACGTTTGCGCTGGTGCGCTGCTTCGAGCACCCGCTGTTCATCCTCAAGCGCGAGCTGATGATGATCCCGGTGTTCGGCTGGTACCTGAAGAAGGTCGGCATGATCTCGGTGGAACGCGGCGGCGGCCCGCGCTCGCTGATCAAGACGCTGAAGCGCGCCGCCGCCGAGGTGAAGCTCGGCCGTCAGCTCGTGATCTTCCCCGAGGCACCCGCACTGCGCCCGGCGCCGCGCCGAACTACAAGGCCGGCGTCGCGCAGATCTATGCCGAGAGCGGCGTGCCGTGCCTGCCGATCGCGCTCAATTCCGGGCTGTTCTGGCCGCGCCGCACCTTCATGCGCTATCCCGGCACGCTGGTGGTCGAGTTCCTCGATCCGCTGCCGCCGGGCCTGCCGCGCGACGAGTTCATGACCCGCCTGCGCGACCAGATCGAAACCGCCACCACCCGCATCGTCGACGCCGGCCGCGCCGAGCAGGCGAAATTGTTCGGCGGCGTGCCGAGCCCCGCGAAGGGGTAGGGGGGCGTTGACTTCCATTCAGTCGGTCGAGCGGCGCGCACGCTGCACCTCTCCCGCTTGCGGGTGGGAGCGCAGCAATGCTTGCGGCCTATGACGACACGTTAGCCCTCACCGCATCACGAAGGGATTGGCCGGCACGTCGGTCGCGGTCGAGATCCAGACGCTCTTGGTCTCCTGATATTCGCGCACCGCGTCGATGCCGCTCTCGCGGCCGACGCCTGAAAATTTCATGCCGCCGAACGGCATCATGTAGCTGATGGCACGATACGTGTTCACCCACACGGTGCCGGCGCGCAGCTGCTTCGGCACGCGGATGGCGCGGGCGAGGTCCTTGGTCCAGATGCCGGCGGCGAGGCCGTAGATGGTGTCGTTGGCGATCCGGATGGCGTCTTCCTCGGTGTCGAAGGAGATGATCGACAGCACCGGGCCGAACACCTCCTCGCGCGCGATCCGCATGGTGTTGTCGACATCGGTGAAGATGGTCGGCTCGACAAATTGCCCGCCCTTGATGCCGTCGCCAGATGCCGGCTTGCCGCCGAGCAGGCAGCGCGCGCCTTCGGCCTTGGCGATGTCGATGTAGTCGAGCACCTTCTTGTACTGCGCCGGCGTCGTGATCGGGCCGACATTGGTGTCCGACTGCATGGGATCGCCGATCTTGGCGGATTTCGCCAGCTCCAGCACGCGGGCGACGAACTTCTCCTTGATCGAGCTCTGCACCAGGAGACGCGATCCGGCGATGCAGGTCTGTCCCGTGGCGGCGAAGATGCCGGAGATCGCGCCGGCCGCAGCCGCCGTGAGGTCGGCATCCTCGAACACGATGTTGGGCGACTTTCCGCCGAGCTCGAGCGAGACGCGTTTCAGGCTCTTGGCCGCGGTCTCGTAGACCTTGGCGCCGGTCGTGTCCGATCCGGTGAAGGTGATCTTGGCGACGCCGGGATGCGAGATCAGCGCGGAGCCGGCCTCGGGCCCGAAGCCGGTCACCACGTTGAAGATGCCGTCGGGAATCCCGGCCTCTTTCGTCAGCGCCGCGAACTCCAGCGTGCTGGCTGAAGTAAATTCAGACGGCTTGACGACCACGGCGCAGCCGGCCGCGAGCGCGGCGGCGCATTTCCAGGCGACGAACAGCAGCGGCGAATTCCAGGCGGTCAGCGCCGCGACGACGCCGACCGGCTCATGCGTCGTGTAGGCAAAGGTCTCGGCCTTGTCGATCGGCACCAGGCCGCCCTCGAGCTTGTCGACGAGGCCGCCGAAATACCACCACCACTCCGGATGGTAGCGCAGCTGGCCCAGCATCTCCGCCATCAGCTTGCCGTTGTCGCGCACCTCGATCTCGGCGAGGCGCTCGGCATTGGCGGCGACGACGTCGCCGAGCTTGCGCATCGCCTTGCCGCGTGCGGAGGCCGTCATCTTCGCCCACGGGCCGTTCCACATCGCCTCGTTTGCGGCCTTGACCGCCTTGTCGGCGTCGGCGGCCGTGCCGCGCGGAATCTTGGCCCAGGCCTCGCCGCGATAGGGATCGATCGATTCGAACCACTCGCCATTGGCCGGGTCGACATACTGGCCGTTGATGTAGAGCTGATAGGTCTTCATGAGATCCTCCCGGGTTTCCCAAACGGTATCATGCCTCGCGCGATGCCGTCATAACGCGGCTGCGTGAACGGGGTTGCTGGGCCTCAGCCGTGCGGTGCGGCAAGCTCGGCCGCGATGATGGCGCCGAGCGCCATGTCGCTCTGCTGGCCGAAACCGTGATGCACGATGTTGCCGTCGCGGCCGATCAGGATGCTGGTCGGGGTTCCCTGCATGCCGTAGCGCTGCATGGTGACGGGGATCGGCGTGCCTTCGCCGGCCGCGTCGACGCCGATCGGGAAGGTCAGCCGGTATTCGTGGATGAAGGCTTCCAGCGACACTGGCGTCATCGCCGCGTGGTGCTCGAATACGGTGTGCAGCCCGATCACCTGGAGGTCCGAATGCTTGAACAGCTCGAACGCGCGCTGGGTCTGCGGCGTGCCATGCGATACGCAGCCGGGACACAGCATCTGGAACGCGTGCAGCAGCACCGGGCGGCCGCGCAGCCCGGCCAGGGTCAGCGGTTCGTTGCTGTTGAACCAGCGCGACGCGGCGATTTCAGGTGCTGGAGTCACGGCCTGGTTCCTTGCGCCTGCCAACCCGTTGCAAGTTGGCAAGATCGGCGATGGCCTGTCAACGGCTGCTAGCATGATCCGGAAAAGTGCGAAGCGGTTTTCCGGAAAAGATCATGCTCAAACAATTCACGAAGCGCTTGCCGCCGCCCGGCGTGCGCGGCGCGCCGCGCGGCGCCGCTGGGTCCACAGCCTCGCGCGGTCGAGATAGAGGTAGACCACTGGCGTCGTGTACAGCGTCAGGATCTGGCTCAGGATCAGTCCGCCGAAGATCGCGATGCCGAGCGGTTGGCGCAGCTCGCTGCCTTCGCCGAGGCCGATCATCAGCGGCACCGCGCCGAACAAAGCGGCGAGCGTCGTCATCATGATCGGGCGGAAGCGCATCAGGCAGGCCTGGTAGATCGCATCGCGCGACGACAGCCCGCGCTGGCGCTCGGCGTCGAGCGCGAAGTCGATCATCATGATGGCGTTCTTCTTGACGATGCCGACCAAGAGGATCACCCCGATCATGCCGATGATGTCGAAATCGGTGTGCGACAGCATCAAGGCCGCCACCGCCCCGACGCCGGCCGAAGGCAGGGTCGAGAGGATGGTCAGCGGGTGGATGTAGCTCTCATAGAGCATGCCGAGCGAGATGTAGATGGTCGCGAGCGCGGCGAGGATCAGGAACAGCTCGTTCGCCAACGCCTGCTGGAAGATCTTCGCGGAGCCGGCAAAGCCGCCGGAAATGCCGGCGGGCATGCCGAGCGCGTGCATCGCAGTCTCGATCGTGGTGGTGGCCGTGCTCAGCGAGACGCCCGGCGGCAGATTGAACGAGATGGTGCTGGACACCAAGAGATCCTGGTGATTGACCGAGAGCGGCGTATCGCCATGCTCGAAGCGCGCGACGCTGGACAGCGGGATCATGGTCTCGGCGCTGGTCGAGACCGCGGTTCCGGTCGAGGCGACGCCCTTGCCGGTGGCGCCGATCGAATTGGTCGCCTGATTGCGCACCACGTTGGCGGCGACCGAACTGATCGTGCTCTTCTGCGACGGCGAGGCCACGGTCCCGGCCACCGCATTGGTGCTCTGCGTGCCGCTCGCCGATCCGCCCGAGGTCGAGATGTAGACCTCCTTCAAGGTCTGCGGGTCCTGCGAGAAGCGCGGCGCGACCTCCATGATCACGTGATACTGGTTGCGCGCGACGAAGATGGTCGAGACCTGGCGCTGCCCGAACGCGTCGTAGAGCGTGTTGTCGAGCTGGCTGACGGTGATGCCGAGCCGCGAGGCGGCGTCGCGATCGATCACCAGATTGGCCTGCAGCGCCTTGTTCTGCTGGTCGCTGTTGACGTCGGCGAGGGTCGGCTCCTTCTGCAGCGCGGCGACGAGTTTTGGCGTCCACTCGTTCAGCTCCGCGAAGGTCGAGCCCTTCAGCGTGTATTGATACGCCGCATTGCCCGAGCGTCCGCCGGCGCCGAGGTCGCCGATCGATTGCAGGAACAGGGTAGCGCCCGCCACATGCGCCAATGGCTCGCGCAGCCGCTCGATCACCTTGTCGGCGCGCAGGTTGCGCTCGCCCATCGGCTTCAGCGAGGCGAACACGGTGCCGGTATTGGTGCCGCCCGGGCCGACGCCGCCACCGCCGGTGAAGCCGACCGCGGTATCGACCGCCGGATCTGATTTCACGATGTCGATGAACTGGGTCAGCTTCTGCTGCATCAGCTGGAACGAGGTGCTCTGGTCGGCCTGGATCGAGCCGACCAGCAGCCCGGTGTCCTGCTGCGGCACGAAGCCCTTCGGCACGACCCTGTAGAGATGGAAGTTCAGATAGAGCGTGGAGCCCAGGATCAGCATCACCAAGAGCGGATGGCGCAGCGCGAGGCTGAGTGTCGCGCGGTAGCCGCCCAGCAGCAGCTCGAACAGGCGCTCGCTGATCCGGTAGATCCGGCCATGCGGCTGGCCTTCCTCCTTGCGTAGCAGCACCGCGCACATCATCGGCGTCGTGGTCAGCGAGACCACCAGCGAGATCACGATCGCGATCGTGATGGTCATGGCGAATTCGCGGAACAGGCGGCCGACCAGCCCGCCCATCAAGAGGATCGGCACGAACACCGCGACCAGCGACACGCTCATCGACAGCACGGTGAAGCCGACCTCGCGGGTGCCGACCAGCGTCGCCTCCAGCCGCGACAGCCCGGCATCCATGTGGCGGGTGATGTTTTCCAGCACCACGATGGCGTCGTCGACCACGAAGCCCGTCGCCACCGTCAGCGCCATCAGCGAGAAGATGTCGAGCGTGTAGCCGAGCAGATACATCACGGCGAAGGTCGCGATCAGCGACACGCCGACCGCCACCACAGGCACCAGCGTCGCCCGCGCATTGCGCAGGAACGCGAACACGACCAGGATCACCAGCGCGACCGCGATCAGGAGCGTGATCTCGACGTCGTGCAGCGAGGCCCGGATCGTCTTCGAGCGGTCCATCGCCAGCGTGATGTCGATCGCGGGCGAAACGGAGGCTCTGAGCTGCGGCATCAGCCCCTTCACATTGTCGACCATCTTGATGATGTTGGCGCCCGGCTGCCGGTACACGATCATCACGACGGCCGGCTTGCCGTTGGCGAGGCCGAGCGTGCGCGCATTCTCCACGGAATCGATGACGTCGCCGACGTCGGTCAGCCGCACCGCCGCGCCGTTGCGGTAGGCGACGACCAGCGGCTTGTAGTCGGCGGCCTTGCGGGCCTGGTCGTTGGCGTAGATCTGGTAGCGCTGGTCGCCGACGTCGATGCCGCCCTTCGGGCTGTGCGCGTTGGCGCTCGAGAGCGCGGCACGGACGTCCTCGAGCCCGATGCCGTATTTGTAGAGTGCCGGCGGGATCAGCTCGACGCGCACCGCGGGCAGCGAGCCGCCGCCGACCGAGACTTCGCCGACGCCCTCGACCTGCGACAGCTTCTGGGCGAGCACGGTCGAGGCGGCGTCATAGAGCTCGGCCGGCGTCAGCGTGTCCGAGGTCAGGGTGTAGATCAGGATCGGCGCCGAGGCCGGGTTGAACTTGCGGTAGGTCGGATTGGCGCGGAGGTTGGTCGGCAGGTCGGCGCGCGCCGCATTGATCGCAGCCTGCACGTCGCGCGCGGCGCCGTTGATGTCGCGGTCGATGTCGAATTGCAGCGTGATGCGGGCGTTGCCGAGCGAGGACACCGAGGTCATTTCGGTGACGCTGGCGATCTGGCCGAGATGCCGTTCCAGGGGGCTTGCCACGGTGGCGGCGACGTCGGCGGGGCTGGCGCCGGGCAAGGTCGCCTGCACCATGATGGTCGGGATGTCGACGTCGGGCAGCGGCGACACCGGCAGCTTGAAGAACGCAATGATGCCCGCCACGACAAGTCCAAGCGACAGCAGCGTGGTGCCGACCGGCCGGCGGACAAAGGGAGCGGAGAGGTTCATTGCATCAGCGAGCGATGTTTGCGGATGAGCTTCTATCCGTCCGCGCCGCGATGCAAAAGCCTAAATGTCACAGGGCGCCGCCACACCTCCGCCGCGATTTGCCGGGTTGCGGCCAGGCGCGGTTGACGTCCGCAGACTATTTCGCCGCGTTCTGGCTCGCGCCGACGAAGTAGAAATCTTCGCTTCCCGGAACCGAGCCATAGCTGAAGGGCTGCTGCCGCCTGTCCGTTGCGGCCATCACGTCGTCGCGCACGAGGTCGAACAGCTTGCGGATCTCGATCCGGGGCGTCTGCATGCGCTTGATCAGCGCGGTCACGAACGGGCTATGACCGCCGTCGCCGTCGAGCGCGACCTGGCCGTGCTTGGGGCGTAGACGACGAGCGTGCCGCTGTCGGGTTCGACCTGGGCCAGGCCCCTGCCGATGGAGCGTGACGCGACGGTGCGCTTGATCTGGTTGGCGAACGGATTGTCGCGGCAGGCATCGAGAATAACGAGATGCAGCTTGCGCGCCCCTTCGGTGGCGCCCATCACCTGGGTCAGCGCGACGGCCTCATACTGCACGTCGCGGTCGGTCGCGAGTTTGGCATCGACCGGCACCAGATAGTTCTCGCCCGCCATCTCCATGCCGTGCCCAGCATAATAGATCACGGCCCAGTCGGAGCCATCGGCCGCGTTGGCGAATGACTTAAGCGCCTCGACCAGGCTGTCGCGCGTGGCGTCGGTGACGAGGCGGACATCCTGAAAGCCCGCCGCGCGCAGCGTATCGGTAATCGCCGCGGCGTCCTGGCCGGGGTTCGGCAGCACCGGCACGGAGCGGTATTTTGAATTGCCCATGACCAGGGCGACGCGCTTTTCGGGCGCCGCCTTCGAGCCCGTGCCGATCGGCGCGGCCGGAACGGCCGTGGCGAGCGCGGGAGCAGGTTTCGCCGCGGCGTGATCCGTGCCGACGCTCTTCTCCGTGGTGGCGACCTTCTCCAGCCGTTGCAGGCCTTCCCTGGCGACGCGCTGGCCCTGCGTGCGGTCGAGCTGGTCGAGGCCGATGACATCGAGCGCGTGCCGGAAGTCGGCGCGCGCCGCGTCGATATCGCCCTTCTTCTCGTCGGCGAGACCGCGCCGTGCGTAGTTCAGCGCGCCCTGGGCATTGAGTTGCGTCGCGTGGTCGTAGTCGCGGATGGCCTGATCGAGCTCGCCTTTGCTCGCCAGCGTCAGGCCGCGCAGCGAGTAGAACTCGGGTTGCCCATTCTGGATGCCGATCGCGCGGTCGACATCCAGCGCGGCATTGTCGAGATCGCCGGCGCTGATCTCGACCACGGCGCGGCAATAATACGGGCCGGCCGCGCGGGGCGCGAGCTTGATCGCATCCTGGCAATGCAGCGCCGCGAGCCGGTCCTTGCCGCTGAAATCATAGACCAGCGCGCGATTGACATAGGCGTACCACGAGTTGGGATCGAGCTCGATCGACTTGCCGTAGTCGGCCAGCGCGCGATCATAATCGCCGGTGGCAACGAACAGCTCGGCGCGATTGTTGAACCAGCCGGCGCTGAACGGGCCGGCAGGCTTGAGCTGGATCGCCCGATCGAAATCGCTCAGCGCGCGGTCATAGTCCTGGTTCTGCAGGAAGACCTTGGCCCGCTGGCCATAGGACGGTGCAAACGACGGATTGATCGCGATCGACTGATCGTAGTCCGCCTTGGCTTTCTCCAGGTCCCCCTTGTTATGCCAGGCCAGCGCGCGGTTGTAATAGGTGATCGCAAGGTCGCGTCCCCTGGGATTGGCCGCGATCAGGCGGGTGCAGGCGGGGATCGCGAGCTCCGGATGCGGATCCCTGGCGTCGCACGCCGCGCCATCCTCTCGCAGTCCGGCATAGGATGGAGTGTTGAGCAGCAACAGCAGGCCGAGTGCGGCGAGCTTGAGCAATGAGGGGCGCATTCCGGTCATTCCATTCCAGCGACCGGAAATTGAGACCACAATGTTGTTCGCGCCGTGGCAAGAATTCGCGCGAGGTTCCGCGCTCAGGCCGGATCGAGCCCGTCAGCGGCACGTGCGTCCCGATGAAGCGGGCCGGCATCATGCAGCATGGTCGCGAGCTGGTGCAGTTGGGTGTCGCGAAAACCCTGCTTCTCGATCGAGGCAACGGTCGAGAGCACATAGTCGCGGTTGTTGCCGGAGCGGCCATGGCCCTGCTGCACCAGGCGCAACTGCTCGGTTAGCGACAGCCGCCCGGCATATTGCACATGGCCGCGGTCGACCACATAGGCCAGCGCAGAGACGCGATCGCGCGCCGCATTCTCCAGCCACACCGAGCGCATCACCTCGCGATACACGTTGGTGGTCTGCTCGCGCGCCCGCAAATAGGCGATGGTGTCGTGGCGCAGCCGGGCGGCGACGCGGAACGCGATGCCGCGGCAGGCGCCGCCGCGGTCGAGCCCGAGCACCAGGCCCGGCTTCTCCGGCGTGCCGCGGTGGTCGAACGAATAGACGCAGAGCGCGCGATGCTCGCCGATCAGCCGCGCCGGCACCTGCTCGAGGAACTCGAAGCCCGGCTTCCACATCAGCGAGCCGTAGCCGAACACCCAGAGGTCGCCGTCGGTTTCGGAATGGGGGGGATTTGCTGACATCGCGCTGATGGGCTAGCAGAACGGGCCGCCCAAGCGAAGCAGATTCCGTGATGTTTCCAAGGGTTGCTCAGGGCTTGGTCAAGGGTTGTTCAAGCCGTGCAGCCGCTTAGATTTTGACAAATTCGCGCTCCAAAGGACGCCGCATGTCCGATTTGACCTCTGCCCCCCGCCGCCGCTCGCGCTTCGGCCTCTATGCCGTCCCCGTCGCGGTCCTGATCGCCGCGGTGCTGTGGAGCGGATTCTGGTTCTTCGCCGCCTCGCAGGTCGGTGTGCAGGCCGATGCCTGGCGCGCGCAGGAGGCGAAGGCCGGCCGGGTCTATGATTGCGACAAGCGCTCGGTGGCGGGTTACCCGTTCCGGCTCGAGATCCGCTGCGAGCAGCCCAGCGTGATGCTGGTGTCGCAGACCGCCTCGCCGCAGATGTCGTTCGTGGCGCGGCTGGCCGAAATCCTGGTCGTGGCGCAGATCTATGATCCCAAGCTCGTGATCGCGGAGTTCAAGGGCCCCGCCTCGATCGCCGAGCGCAACGCGCAGCCGACGCTGTCGGTCGACTGGCGCCTCGGACGCGCCAGCGTGGTCGGTCTGCCGGCGGTGCCGCAGCGCGCCTCGCTCGTGTTCGACGATCTCGCCATCGACCGCACCGGCGGTCCCGCGCCGACGCCGCTGATGCGCGTCAATCACATCGAGTTGCACGGCCGCCAGGTCGAAGGCTCGGCGCCGGACAATCCCGCGATCGAGACCGTGCTGCAGATTGCCGGCGGCACCTTGCAGGAGGTGCATCCGCTGCTCACCCAGCCGTTCAACGCCGACATCCATGCGCGGCTGAACGGGTTGAAGGATTTCTCGCCGAAGCCGTGGCCGGATCGTTTCCGCGAGATCCAGGCGGCCGGCGGCAGCGTCGAGATCCAGCAGTCGCGGATCGAGCAGGGCGATGTGCTGTCGGTCGCGGCCGGCACGCTCCGCCTCAACGCGCAAGGGCGCATCGAGGGCGAGTTGCAGATGACGGTCGCCGGCCTCGAGCGCGTCATCCCTGCGCTCGGCATCGACAAGATGCTGGAGGAGGGCGTGCCGCAGTCGACGCTCGATCGCGTCGCGCCGGGCGTGAAGAGCCAGGATCTCAGCAATCTCTTCGGCGCGCTGGATCGCGCGATCCCCGGCCTCGGCAAGGTGATCAAGCAGAACGCCAATGCCGGCATCTCGGCCGGCATCAATTCGCTCGGCACCGAGGCCACGCTCGAAGGCAAGAAGGCGCGCAGCTTCCCGCTGCGCTTCGCCGACGGCGCGGTGTTTTTGGGCCCGCTGAAGGTCGCGCAGATCCCGCCGCTGTTTTGAGCAAACGTCGCTCAGTCAGTCGGGATGAAACGGAGCGTGCCGGCGCGACGCGTTGGCTTGCCGGTGTCGTTGGTGTGATTGACGCCGTCCATGACCGGCACGTCAGGGAAATCAAACGGGCTGACTCCGTCGAGGCAAGCCACGTTGACGGCATAGAGGTTCTGGTCCGAGCGTCGTTGATGATGGGTGTAGATTCCGCAGCGGGAACAGAAGAAGTGCTGCGCCGTTCCGCTATGGAAGCGGTAGCTTGTCAGCGCGTCCTCGCCCTGCAGGAATTTGATCCCGCCCATTTCGGCCATGGCGACGACGGCGCCGCGCATGCGGCAGTAGGAGCAGGTGCAGCGGCGGATCGAGTTGAAGCCGTCGCTGAGCGTCACCTTGAAACGCACCGTACCGCAATGGCACTGGCCAGCCCGAACGTTCGTGTCGTCCACCATGTTCGTCGTGTCTCCGGTTCGTGACCTCTGCGAAGGTCATTTGCTGACCGAGACTGATCTCGGTACGGAGCTATCCTTAAACTCCGAGCCGGACAATCCCGCAAAAACTCGCGCATGGCGTTAGAAAAACTCACGCGAAGGCGCGAAGTCACCTTCATGGTGCTGCGTGAATTGCCCTGCGTGGTTGCGCGTTGCTGCCGGGCGCTCAGGAATGTTCAAAGGGGCCGACCTCGCGGATCACCTTGCAGATTTGCAGGAATCCGCTGGCGTAAAATTCGGCATGTCCTCGTTGCATTGTTTCGACATGGTCGGGATGCCTGCGCCAGGCTTCGAGCGCTTCCTCCGAGGCGAAGCGAAACAAGGTGATCTCTTCGCCATCCGCCGCCTTGAACGATTTCACCGAGACGAATCCCGGAAGGCGGCTGACAATATCGTACATGCGTTCGCCGAGCCGGTTGTATTCGTCGAGCGCGGCGTTCTTTCGCAGCTTCAGGTCGCCAATCACAATGACTTCACCGATCATGTTGCTGTCCTTTGTCCATCGGCTGTCCACGGCGGCCTGAAAACAGCCGCCCGAACGACAATTCGCTGCCGGGACCGGTGTGTTACGCGTCCATCCCGGTGTTCTTCGCGCGAGATCGCAGACCTCCGCAGGTCCCGTGAGGCGGATGCGCGCCCTCCGCACCGAGCGGACTCATTACTCCCTCGCGCGCGATATCGTCCATCACCGTAATCTATTCCTGCAGTCGCGATGAGAAAAACGTGACCGCAATCTTGCGGGTCGCCGCGAATATCATTCCCCGAGTACCGCTCTCTCTCGCCTGAGGAAACAACCTCGTGTGGAGGAAGCGATGCGAATTCTCGGGGGAATTCTGCTCGGCAGCATGCTGTTGTCGGCAGGTCCAGCGTTGGCGGATGACGATGCGTCGGAGCTGAAGGTGTTGAAGGCACGCCTCAAGCAGCTCGAACAGAAGATGGAGGTGCAGGCGCGCAAGGAGGAGGCGCTGGCGGCAAGGCAGAGCGCAATGCAAAACACGAAGATGGCGGCCAAGGCGCCGGTGCCGTTCGATCCCTGCGCATCGGGCAAGCTCTGCTACAAGGGCGTTACCTTCACCTTCGGCGGCTGGGTCGATCTCACCGGCATCTATCGCACCCGCAATCTCGCCTCCGACACCGGTTCGGTCTACGCCTTCATTCCGTTCCCGCAGAGCAAGAACTTCAACACCGGCGAGTCGCGCTTCTCGGCGCGGCAGACCCGCTTCTCGGTGCTTGCGGAAGCCGAGGTGTTCGCCAACACCCGCGTCGCCGGCTACGGCGAAATGGATTTCGAAGGCGCGGCGCAGACCGCGAGCTCGGTTGCGACCAACTCCTTCAACCCGCGGCTGCGGCAGGCCAGCGTCGAGGTCGATCGCACCGATCTCGGCCTGCATGTCCTTGCCGGCCAGAGCTGGTCGCTGAACGCGCCGAGCAAGGCCGGCATCGATCCGCGTTCGGTCGATGCGCCCGGCGTGATCGATTTCGAATCGGTGCCCGGCTTCCTCGCGGCCCGGCAGCCCGGCATCCGGGTCTGGCAGGACATCGGGCCTGAATTCAAGCTCGCGGTCTCGGCCGAAAATCCGCAGACCTCGTTCTTCGGCGGCAACACGCCGCTGGTCGGCACGCCTGCGGTCGGGCCGCAGGGCGTGCTCAATCCGAACCTGCTGGTCAACCTCACCGGTCCGGGCGGCAGCTTCTTCAACAACGCCAACAATGTCAGCCTCAATCACGTGCCTGATTTCACCGTGAAGGGGGCGTGGGATCCGCGGCTCGGGCCCTACAAGCTGCATGTCGAGGGCTGGGCGCTGTATCGCGACTTCTACGATCGCTTCAACTTCGCCAATCACGACGTCAACACGGTGAGCTTCGGCGGGCATTTCTCGGCGGAGATCGTGCCGAAGCTGCTCGAGCTGCAGGGCTCCGCGTCGCACGGCGCGCTCGGCCGCTTCACCGCGGCGCCGTTCCCGGATGCGACGGTGCGCCAGGACGGTACGATCCAGCCGCTGCCGATCACGGCGTTCCTGCTCGGTACGGTCTGGCACACGACGCCGTCGCTCGATCTCTACGCCTATGCCGGCCTCGAGAAGACCAAGGCGACGTTCTCCAATGTCGGCTCGGTGCCGTTCGGCTACGGCAATCCGCTCTACAACAATCTCGGCTGCAACATCGAGAACTCGCCGGCCGCGACCTGCAACGGCAACACTTCGGAGGTCAGGCAGTATACCGCCGGCTTCTACGACACGATCTTCAAGGGTGACTACGGGGCGATCAAGGCCGGCGTCCAGTACTCCTACAACCAGCGCTTCGCCTTCGCAGGTGTCGGCGGCGCGCCGAGGACCGACGATCACATCATCATGTCGCAGATCCGCTACTACCCGTTCTAGGGCGTCGAGCAGAGTGCTTCGGCTCCGGGAGGGTGTGAACCTCAACCTCGTCATTGCGAGGAGCGTAGCGACGAAGCAATCCATCGCCGTATTTGCCGCGCTGTGGATTGCTTCGCTTCGCTCGCAATGACGGGATGGATGGATTCGCAGTGAAGCGATCGGAGCGAAGCGGAGGAAAGGAACACCGCAGATGAGGATCATGTCCAGGCCGAAGGAGAGGGCCGTGATCGCCCGCGAGTTGATGATGGTCAGCCGCGCCGCGCATGTGTTGCAGCGAACCGGCCTGGCGATGGCGGGGGCCATGGCCGGCACCTTCGTCGCCGCGCAGCTGGCGAAGGGCCATGTCGCGGTCTTCGGCACGCTTGCGTTCATCGTGACGGCGATCGTGATCGGGGCCGCCGGCTTCTACCTCGGCATCGATATTCCGAGGCCGGCCTTGCGCGCGACGGGCCGCATCGATGCCGTCGAGCTCATGAGCGCGGGCGGTATCTTCCTCGCCGCGCTGGCTGCGCTGGTGTCGGTCTACGGGATCATCTTCGACGAGATTCCGCCGCGGGCCTGGGAGTTCGTGATCGGGTCCTGGTGGTTCGGCGGTGTCCTCATGCTGGCGACGGCCGGCCTCGTCGGCCGCCAGCGGCTGACACAGAAGGTGGCGCCGATATCGGCGGGGCCGATCAGGGATCAACGCTTGCGGCGGTGAGCGTGTCCCGCTGCGCCAATCTGTCCCGTAGCTGAGCCTGCCCGATGCGATACCCTCGCTGAAAAATCGGGGAGGGACGAAAATGCCAGCGACATTCAGCCGCCGTCACGTCATCGCTGCCGGAGCGGCCGCCGCCGCAATGCCGTTGCTGTCGCGCGGGGCCTCGGCGCAGGCCGCCTGGCCCTCGCGGCAGATACGGATGATCTGCAGCTACCCGGCCGGCGGGCAGACCGACCTGCTCGCGCGCGCCTTCGGCGAATTCATCGCAAGGCAGGTCGGGCAAACCGTCGTGATCGAGAACAAGGCCGGTGCCTCCGGCTCGATCGGCGCCGCGGAGGTCGCGCGCGCTGCGCCTGACGGGCACACCATCCTGTGCTCGATCTCGACCACCTATGTCATGAACCGGGCGATGATGAAGAACCCCGGCTACGACATGGACAAGGATCTGACGCTGGTCAGCGTCATTCCGGACGCCGGGCTCCTGCTGGTCGCGAGCCCGAAACTCGGCGTCAAGACGCTGGCGGAATTCGTCGCCCACGCGCGGACCAGCGGCAAGGTGAACTTCGGCACCTACAGCGCCGGCTCCGCCCCGCACATGACGATCAACGAGCTCAACAAGCAATATGGCCTGAATATCGAGCCGATCCACTATCGCGGCGAAGCGCCGATGTGGACCGGGCTTGCGGAGGGTACGCTCGACGTCGCGATGGGCAGCTACACCGCGGCGCAAACCGTCCTGCAAAGCAACCGCGGTGTCGTATTCGGCGTGCACTCGAAGAAGGTCGATGCGATCCCCGGGATCGCGACCTTGCCCGAACAGGGCGCGACGTCGAAATTCTTCACCGTGAGCGGCTTCTCGGGCTGGGCGCTGCCGAAGGCGACGCCGCAGCAGATCGTCGACCGGCTCTCCGAACTCTGCGTCGCCGCCAACAACGACCCGAAGGTGAAGGAGGTGCTCGCGACCTTCGTGCTGGAGCCCGCGATCGGCTTCAGGGACAGCAACGCGCTGTATCAGCGCGAATTGCCGGTCTGGATGGAAGCGGCGCAATCGCTCGGCCTGCCGCCGGCGTAGGCATCTCCTCTTGTCAGTCCGGGAGATCTATCCTCACCGTCGTCCCTGCGAAAGCAGGGACCCATAACCACGAATGGTTATCGTTGAACGATGCTGGTACGACGATCCCTTCCAACACATCGGCCGCGGATTTCGCAGGGACGACGCGCGGGAGGAGTTGTGTACTCATTCCGCTATCATCGCCGGGCTTGACCGGGCGATCCGCTACGCCGCGGCCTCACGGTTCAAGCACTGCTGTCTCTGGAATACTGGATCACCCGCTTTCGCGGGTGATGACACCGCGTGTTTGACATCTTGAATCGGGAACAATCCCCATCGTCGTCCTGGCTTTCGCCAGGACGACGTGGGGAAAGGCCGTGCCCGATCCTACTTCTTCAAATTCGCGTGCGGGCGGCCGAAGTCGGGCGCGGCGGAATCCTGGCCGATCTCGACGATGCCGCGGCGGATGGCGCGGGTGCGGGTGAAGTGGTCGAACAGCGCTTCGCCATCGCCGCGCCGGATCGCGCGGGTGAGCTTCGACAGATCCTCGGTGAAGGTGCCGAGCATCTCGAGCACGGCGTCCTTGTTGGCGAGGAACACGTCGCGCCACATCGTCGGGTCGGAGGCCGCGATGCGGGTGAAGTCGCGGAAGCCGCCGGCGGAGAATTTGATCACCTCGGATTCCGTCACCTGCGCCAGCTCGTCGGCGGTGCCGACGATGGTGTAGGCGATCAGATGCGGCAGATGGCTGGTGATCGCGAGTACGAGGTCATGATGGTCCGGCGTCATGATCTCGACCTTGGCGCCGAGCGCGGCCCAGAACGCGCGCAACCGGTCGGTCGCGGTGGGGTCGGTGCCTTCGGGCGGCGTCAGGATGCACCAGCGGTTGATGAACAGCTCGGCGAAGCCGGAGTCCGGACCGGAGTTCTCGGTGCCGGCGACGGGATGCGCGGGAACGAAATGCACGCCATCAGGCAGATGCGGCGCCATATCCTTGACGACGGCGCCCTTCACCGAGCCGACGTCGGAGATAACGGCGCCGGGCTTCAGATGCGGCGCGATCTCGGCCGCAACCGGGCCGCAGGCGCCGACGGGGATGCAGAGGATGACGAGGTCGGCATCCCTGACCGCTTCGGCATTGGTCTCGACGACGCGATCGACGATGCCGAGCTCGGCGACGCGCGCCCGGGACTTCTCCGAGCGCGCGGTGGTCACGATCTCGCCGACCAGGCCCTGCGCGCGCGCGCCACGCGCGATCGAGCCGCCGATCAGGCCGAAGCCGATCAGTGCGATGCGGTTGAAGAGCGGAGCCGTGGTCACGATGTCACTTTCCGGCCAGGAAGTCGCGCAGGCCCTCGACCACGAGGCGGTTGGCTTCCTCGGTGCCAATGGTCATGCGCAGCGCATGCGGCAGCTTGTAATTGTTGAGCGCGCGCAGCACGAGGCCGCGCCGCGTGAGATAGGCGTCGGCTTCCGCCGCGGTCCTGCCCTTGTCGGTCGGGAAGTGGATCAGCACGAAATTGGCGACGCTCGGCGTCACCTTCAGCCCGAGCTTGCCGATCTCCTCGGTCAGCCAGTTGCGCCACTGTTCGGTGTGGGTCCGCGACATCTGCACATGCGCAGTGTCCTCGATCGCCGCCACCGCCGCCAGCATCGCAGGGGTCGTGACGTTGAACGGACCGCGGATCCGGTTGCAGGCATCGACGATATGCGCCGGGCCGAACATCCAGCCGATCCGCAACGCAGCAAGGCCGTGGATCTTGGAGAAGGTGTGCGTCACCACCGTGTTGTCGGTGGTCGCGACCAGCTCGATGCCGAGTTCGTAATCGTTGCGCGAGACGTAGTCGGCGTAAGCCGCGTCGAGCACCAGCAGCACATGCGAGGGCAAAGCGGCACGCAGCCGCTTGACCTCATCGAACGGGATATAGGTGCCGGTCGGATTGTTTGGGTTGGCGAGCCAGACCAGTTTTGTGCGCGGCGTCACCACCTTGAGGATGGCATCGACGTCGGCGGTGAAATTGGCTTCGGCCGCGATCACGTTCTTCGCGCCATTCGCCATGGTGGCGATCGGGTAGACCAGGAAGCCATGGGTGGTCGAGATCGCCTCGTCGCCGGGCGCGAGATAGGTGTGGGCCAGGAGATTGAGGATCTCGTCGGAGCCGGCGCCGCAGATGATGCGGTCGGGATCGAGCCCATAGGCCCGGCCGATCGCCTCGCGCAGCACGCGCGAGGTGCCCTCCGGATAGTCCTCGAGATGGTCAGCCGCGGCCTTGTAGGCCGCGATCGCCTTCGGCGACGGCCCGAACGGCGTCTCGTTGGCGGACAGCTTGAACACCTTGCGGCCCGGTTCTGGCACCGGGCTCTTGCCGGGCGTGTAGGGCGCAATATCGAGAATGCCGGGATTCGGCACGGGGCGGGACATCATCTACTCCGGATATACAGACGGCCAGTTCTGACTTCAGGTCCTGTTTCAGGTCTTGGCCGATCCGTTAGAGGGCACCGTATAGCGCGTTGCGTGGCTGCCGACGAGGGCCGAAGAGCGCACCGAGGCGCCGGCCTTGATCAAAGCGAGCTTGATCTTTTCGAAACCCTTGCTCTCAAGATCTTGCCCGGTGACCGAAACCAGCAGGGCTGCCCCATCGAAGGCGGTGTCGGGGACCGCGACGATCTCGGCGAGCGGCGCCAGCGCGCGGGCGACGTCGGCGTTCCAGCCGGAGACGCGCACGCTCCAGGTCTGCACCTCCGTCACCATGGCGTCGTCGGCGACCCGCGAGATCAGGAACACCGGCAGCGCGGCGGGATGGTCGGCGCGCTCGAGGAACGGCAGCCGCGCGATGATCTTCGGCGCGCCATCGGCCTCCAGCGCATTCCACCACGGCGTGCGGCTCGCGATTGCGGAGACCAGCGCGAGGTCGCCCCTCGATTTAGCCACCGCCTCGACTGCGGCGTGGGCGCTGAAATGCGACACGTAGGGCACCACGAAGCCGAAGTGAAACCGCGCCGAGTCGCGCATCGCGGACTCGCCGACCGAGACGTCGGCATGCACGGCGAATGGCGCCTGCACGTAGGTGAAGGTCGAGATGATGACGCGCCAGATACCCTCGATGGTGTCGAGCGGGAGAATGCCGCGATGGCGCTGCACCAGCTCGCGCATCATGCTGGCCTCGCGCGCCGGGCGGAACGCCGAGCCGACCTCCTGGGTCTTCTTGACCTGGATCAAGCGGTCGATGATGTCGCCGCGCGCCATCAGCAGGCGGTGCACCTGCTCGTCGATCGCATCGATCTCCTTGCGCAGCTCCTGCAGCGAAGGCGGCGACGGGGGTGGGTTGGACATGCTCTCAAACCTTGTCGTCCGGGCGGCCCGATGCCGTGCCGGACAGGGTCCCTGATTAGGAAAGACGGGCAGCGAAAGCAAAGAGAAACGTCGCAGCCGTGCCCTGCGCATTCGGTTAACCATGGGCGCCCGGCAAGGGGACGTTCGCTGGCCGCCTTGACGACGGGGGGCCTGAGGACTAGGTTCGTTGCACTCCGTGGTCATTTGAGCCGGCCGGCTTGCAGCCACGTTAAACAACTCGCTAAACAGGCCGGGGACAGATCAGCTCCCGGCCGAACCTTGTTCAGGCCGGGTTTTTTATGGCCTGATTTTCTGTTCGAGGCCTCCCGCGCGGAGGCAGGGCCGCCTAGATGAGCAACGTGCGTCCGATAACGAGCCAACCGATCCCAAGCGATGATCGCGCCCATGAGGCCGATCATCCGTCGTCATTGGTGGCGAAGTTCGGCATGGACCAGCCGCTCAAGCTCGATTGCGGCGTCGATCTCGCGCCGTTTCAGATCGCCTATCAGACCTATGGCCAGCTCAATGCCGACAGGTCCAACGCGATCCTGATCTGCCACGCGCTGACCGGCGATCAGCACGTCAACAACACCCATCCCGTCACCGGCAAGCCGGGCTGGTGGGACACCATGGTCGGCACCGGCAGGCCGATCGATCCCGACAAATACTTCATCATCTGCTCCAACGTGATCGGCGGCTGCATGGGCTCGACCGGCCCTGCGTCGCTGAATCCTGCGACCGGCAAGGTGTGGGGGCTCGATTTCCCGATCATCACCATCCCCGACATGGTGCGCGCGCAGGCGATGCTGGTCGACCGACTCGGCATCACGACGCTGTTCTGCGTGGTCGGCGGCTCGATGGGCGGCATGCAGGTGCTGCAATGGACCGCGGCCTATCCCGAGCGCGTGTTCTCGACACTCGCGATCGCCTGCTCGACGCGCCACTCGGCGCAGAACATCGCGTTCCACGAGCTCGGCCGGCAGGCCGTGATGGCCGATCCGGACTGGCGCGGCGGCCGCTATGTCGACGAGGACACCCATCCGCATCGCGGATTGGCGGTGGCGCGGATGGCCGCGCACATCACCTATCTCTCGGATGCCGCGCTGCATCGCAAGTTCGGGCGCCGCATGCAGGATCGCGAGCTGCCGACTTTCTCGTTCGACGCGGACTTCCAGGTCGAGAGCTATCTGCGTTATCAGGGTTCGTCCTTTGTCGAGCGCTTCGACGCCAACAGCTATCTGTATCTGACCCGCGCGATGGACTATTTCGACATTGCGGCCGATCACAACGGCGTGCTGGCGAAGGCGTTCGCCGGCATCAAGACGCGGTTCTGCGTGGTGTCGTTCACCAGCGACTGGCTGTTTCCGACCTCGGAATCGCGCGCGCTGGTGCACGCGCTGAATGCGTCGAGCGCGCGGGTGTCGTTCGCCGAGATCGAGACCGATCGTGGGCACGACGCCTTCCTGCTCGATGTGCCCGAATTCCTGGACATCTCGCGTGCCTTCCTGCTGGCTGCAGGCAAGGCGCGCGGACTGAAGGGCGACGGCCAGTCATGAGCATGCAGCAGACACTGCCCTTGCCGGGCGTCGCGCCGGAGCGGACCGGCGGCTATCGCAGGGATCATCTCCTGGTTGCCGAGATGGTGCGGCCGGGCTCGCGCGTGCTTGACGTCGGCTGCGGCGACGGCGAATTGCTGCAGCTGTTGGAGAGCCGCGGCATCGACGGCCGCGGCATCGAGCTGTCGCGCGAGGGCGTCAATGGCTGCGTCGCCAAGGGGCTCGCGGTGGTGCAGGGCGACGCCGACACCGACCTCGTCAACTATCCCGACGATGCGTTCGACTATGTAATCCTGTCGCAGACCTTGCAGGCGACGCGGCAGCCCAAGGTGGTGCTGGAGAACCTGCTGCGGATCGGCCAGCGCGCCATCGTCTCGTTCCCGAATTTCGGGTTCTGGAAGATGCGGCTGCAGCTTTTGATCGGCGGCCACATGCCGCGCACCGAGAATCTGCCGGCGAGCTGGTACGACACCTCCAACATCCATTTCTGCACCATCAAGGACTTCGTGGAGCTCTGCGAGCAGATCAACGTCAAGATGGAGCGCGCGGTGGCGCTCGATCTCTACGGCCGCCCGGTACCGCTCAATCTGCCCTGGTGGGTGTGGAACATGTTCGGCGAGCAGGGCGTGTTCCTGCTCAGCCGCGGCGGGAAGGGCAAATAGCATCGCCGTCATTGCGAGGAGCGAAGCGACGAAGCAGTCCATCTCTCGGCATACGCGGATGAATGGATTGCTTCGCTCCGCTCCGCTCGCAATGACAGGCTACACCGGCGCCGCCACCAGCGACCGCGGATCGCGCACCGGCCAGCGGCCGGCCTCGACCAGCGTGATGAAGCGCTCCACCATCTCGTTGAACAGCGCCGGCTCCTCGAGGTTGAGCACGTGGCCCGACTTCGGGAAGAAGGCGAGGCCGGCGGCCGGCAGATGCTGCTTCAGGAACATGCTGGGCGCGATGCAATTGTCGTCCTCGTCGCCGCACAGGATCAGCGCCGGCGTCGCCACGCGCTTGATGGCGTCGGTCATGGTGTAGATCGAGGGCCTGCCGCCCTGGAAGCTGCGCATCGTGTTGGCCGAGCCTTTGGCGTCATGCCGGGCGAGCGCGGCGTAGAAATCGGCATGACCGCGCGGGTCCTTGACCAGGAACGGAATCCGGCTCGGCGCCTCGCGCGTCACCTTGGCGACCTCGACCGAGCCAATCGCCTCGTATTGCTCGGCATTGGCGCGGCACTGCGCGCGGAAGGCGTCGAGGTTCTCCAGGCTCGAGCCGGAGCCGACCGCGGCGAGCGTCATCGACAGCGCGCGCTCCGGCGCGTTGAGTGCGACCTGCAGCGACGAATAGGAGCCCATCGAGAGGCCGACGAAATGCGCTCTTGCGATGCCGAGATGGTCGAGCACCGCGAGCGCGTCGGTGTAGAAGTGCTTGTAGGTGTAGACGTCGGCATTCGCTGGCACGTCCGACGGCGTGTAGCCGCGCGCGGAATAGGCGATGCAGCGGTGGCCGCGCGCGAAGTAGCGTAGCTGCGGTTCCCAATTGGTGTGATCAGCCGCGAATTCGTGCAGGAAGATGATCGGGGTCCCGCTGCCGGCCTCTTCAAAGTGCAGGCGGGTATTATCTTTCGTGGTGGCGTAGGGCATTGAAATTCTCCTCTCATTGGCCGGCCCCAGATTTGCAGTTAATTTTCGCGGCTGCAATGCGGCAGTTCTGGTTCCTTTCTCGTCATCGAATCAGCGCGGAATGACCCAGAAATCGTTTTCCTGGCGCCGCATGACATCTTTCTCTCGCCACATCCCGATTTTCAAAACCATCGCCGCATTCCCTGAGGGAATGCGACGGGGAGTTGGGGGGCGTTTCAGAGGATCTCGTGAAGTATGGTTCAGTTGCTTGCGTATCGCCGGTCGCTTCGTGTTTTGGCGCTGGCTCTGTGTTCGCTCACGCTCGCCGTCGTGTCGGTTTCTTCGGCATCCGCCCGTCCGCACCATCAGCGTCACGCGTATTCGGTCCATGCCGGCCATCACGCGCGGCACTATGTCCGTCATCACTATCGGCATGCCGCGCGGCCGTCGCGCGCTGAGCGCCGCGCACAGTTGCAGGAGGCGGGCGGCTTTACCGAAGCCAATGCGCCCGAGTTGCCGGGCAACGCCGAGGCCGTGCCCAACACCGGCGGCGTCAGCATGGCAGGCGGCTTCGGCTCGTCCGGCATCGTCGCCACGGCGCGCCGCTATCTCGGCGGCGGCAACCCGACCGGCCGCTCCAGCCTGTGGTGCGCGCGCTTCATGAACATGGTGCTGCAGCAGACCGGCCACCGTGGCACCGGCTCCGACATGGCGAGTTCGTTCGCCAAATACGGCACCCGCGTGTCGGGGCCGCAGGTCGGCGCCATCGCCGTGATGGGTCGCCGCGGCGGCGGTCATGTCGGGATCATCACCGGCGTCGATGCCAAGGGCAATCCGATCATGATCTCGGGCAACAGCAGCCACCGTGTCCGTGAGGTGCCGGTCTCGCGCGGCCGGATCTATGCCTATGTGATGCCGACGAACTGAGGCGGGACTGCCACCTCTCCCCGGGAAATGCGGGAGAGGTGGTCACGCGCGTCGAGGCCAACCGGCGCTGCCGGCCAGCTTCACTTCTCGTGCTCCTTCGCCTCGATCGTGTCGACGTTGGTGGCCTCGAGGTTGCTCAAGGGGACTTCGACCGCAGCCGGTTGGTACCAGGCGAATTGCGAGAAGTAGTTTGCGAGCACCTGATCCTTGAAGAACCGGCCATGCCGCGCGAAAATCTCGTTTCGTGCGATGCGAAGCTCGACCGCCGACATGTCCTTGAGATCGGCTTCACTCAGAAATCGCCGATCGGAATCGGGAAACAGAAAGCCGTCATGCGCCTTGGCGCGCTGCGTGACGGAGGCCGGAACGGCGGGCGGCGTCGTGCGCCCGACCGTGGTCTGATCGTCCGATGCGCCCTTGACCACGGTATGTTCGAACGCGGGTCCGATAGTCCAAACGGCGAGCGCCAACGCTGCGGCAGCGACGCCTGCGCCGTACTTCCAGTAGCGCTTGATCGGTGAAATTTCACGCAGCGGCGATCGCCCGGCTTCATTCAGGACCTCGTTGATCGTGTCGATCAGGCGGGCCATGTGCATGCGGAAATCCTGCCCCGAGTCGACCCGGGCAGCGTTGCAGAAGTGCAGGAAGCGAAGCGATTCCGGCAGCTCGGCTGCCTCCGGCATGGTTGCGCCGTTCACCAGCAGCGGCAGCAGCGTCTTGTTGTGCTTCAGCGCCGTCTCGATCTCGAAACGCACGGAATCGGCGGGATCTTCCAGACGCGTGGGTTTCCCATCATCGGTCTTGCCGGTCCAATGCGGACCGATCACGGCGATGACGACGTCGCAGGCGATGATGGCCTTGGCGATCCGATCGACGAAGTTGGCGCCGGTGCGAATGCTGTTGACGTCGAAGAATACGGATTTCTCGCCGTACTTCTCGATCAGATGGTCCGCGATGCGGCCCGCTGTATCCTGATCGACCCGCCGGTACGAAACCATGATCATGCTCATGGCAACCCCGTGCAATCAATTTCGACAAATTTGCTGCAGTTCAAAATGTCGAGTGAAGTCTATTTCACGCAACCGAACATTGCAATGCGATGCGCGTCTATGCCGTGTTCAAGGAATACGGAACCCGGTGTGATCTACTGCGGTTCCGCGGCAATCATGTCGCCGACCGCCGCGCCGCCATCGCTGATGATCTCGGCGTAGATGCCGCATTCGTTGTTGCCGAAGCGCTGCATCAGTGTGTTCGGGACCGAGAGGTCGCGTGCGCCGGTATCGGGATCGACATTGACCGCGGCGCAACGTGTGATGCGCTTCACAACCTTGGCCCGTGCACTGCCGATCGCAATGGTCTGCTCGAGCAGGCTGGCTTCATGCCAGGCCGGCCAGCCCTCGACATAGAGGTTGGCGCGGAAGCGAAGCGGATGCACCGGCGCGTGCACCATCTCCTCGATCGCCCGCAGGCTCGCCAGATTGATGATCGAGACCACCTTGCGCGGCACGTCGGAGAAGCTGTGGCCGGGGCTGACCAGCACCTTGGGCGGTCCCTTGATCTGTCCGGCATGACGATCGGCGAAATAGCCCTCGATCGCCGCGCGCCCGGCCTCGGTCTCGAGATCGCCCTGGGCGACCATCGCGCCGTCCCGGCGCAGCGTCAGCACATGGCTGTCGTCGTCGTAATGGGCGCGCAGCGGCGCCAGCCATTCGTCCCGTTGCAGCATCAGGAAATGCGGCTTCGCCAGCCATTTCGGCGCCGCCGGATCGAAACCGCTCGGGCCGTTCTCGATCGCGTAGCGGCGATCCGAGCGCAGCGTCTCGCCGACCTTGAGCTCAGCGCGGGGCAGCGGCTCAGGCGTCAGACCCTTGACGGGGTAGCGGTAGATGCCGGTGATCCGGGCGGAGGAGGCGTGTGCATTGTCCATCCGCCCGCTCTAGCCTGTTTGGCGGGCGAGGAGAACCGCCGCCAACGCCACGGCAGCTAGTCGGGCCGCGACGCGCCCGGCGCATCCAGCACGCGCTGCATGAACACGAGCTCGAGCCAGCGGCCGAACTTGCGGCCGACCTCCGGCATCCTGGCGACCTCGACGAAGCCGGCCTGCGCATGCAGCCGGAGCGAAGCAGGATTGCCGCCGTCGATGCCGGCGATCATGACGTGCTTGCCGAGCGCGGTGGCAGCAGTGATGAGCTCGTCGACGATGACGCGGCCAAGGCCGCGGCCGCGATGATCGACGTGGATATAGACGCTGTGCTCGACGCTGTAGCGGTAACCGGGGAACGCCCGGAAGTCGCCGAACGTGCCGTAGCCGAGCACCACAGGCCCTTCGGCCGCGACCAGCACCGGGTAGCCCAGCGCCAGCCGGGCCTCCATCCAGGCCAGCCGCTCGGCCTCGGTATCCTGCCTCTCCGTCCAGATCGCGTTCGAGTTGGCGACCGCCTCATTGAAGATCGCGGTGATGGCGGGGATGTCCTGCTCGGTGGCGGGGCGGATAATCATCGGTCTTCCTCGACAAGCCTCTTGAATGGATCCCATTGTCTACTATATAAGACGATATGTCAATTATAGAAGACAAGACCGATGAAGCTCTCGGGCGGCGGGTTCGCGCCGAACGGGAGGGGCGCGGCTGGTCGCTGGCGGAACTCGCCGGGCGGGCAGGCGTGTCCAAGGCCATGCTGAGCAAGATCGAGCGGGCGGAGGCAAGCCCGACGGCGGCAACGCTGTCGCGGATCGCCACGGCCTATGGCCTGACCATGGCCGCGCTGTTCGAGGTTGCCTCAGCCGGCTCCCGCCTGCAGCGGGCCAAGGATCAGCCGGTGTGGCGCGATCCCAAGGCGGCCTATCTGCGGCGGCAGGTGTTCCTGCATCCGGCCAATCCGCTGGAGCTGGTGGAAGTCGAACTGCCTGCCGGGCAGGAAGCCGGCTTCCCCGCCAGCGCCTATCACCTGATCCGTCAGGTGGTCTGGGTGATCAGCGGCCGCCTCGTCTTGATGGAAGGGGCGGAGCGCCACGAGCTCGCTGCGGGTGACCGCGTCGAGCTCGGGCCGCCGTCGGACATCGTCTTCCGTAACGAAACGGCTCAGCCCTGCCGCTACCTTGTCGCCATCGTGCGGCGCTGAGCTTCCACCGGGCGAAATCGCAGACTGTGGCTCTTCCGTTTTGGAACCAAGTGCCCACATCTGCGGCAAGCCTGAAAAATGATGGCGACGACCAGAGGCTGGTTGAGGAACGTCAACGCGGCCCGCGGAAACCCAATGAAGATGCCGTTGTCATGCCTGAATGGGTGACGATGGCAGGCCGAGGGAAAACGAATGAACATCGAGAAGTACACCGAGCGCGCGCGCGGATTCATCCAGTCTGCCCAATCGCTCGCCATGCGCGACGGTCACCAGCAGTTTTCACCGCTGCATCTGTTGAAGGTGCTGCTGGACGACAATGAGGGGCTCGCCGGCGGTCTGATCGACCGTGCCGGCGGCAATTCCAGAGCGATCCTGAAATCGACCGAAGATGCGCTGAACAAGCTGCCGAAAGTTTCGGGCAACGGTGCCGGACAGGTCTACCTGTCGCCGGAGCTGGCGCGCGCCTTCGACGCGGCGGAAAAGGCCGCAGACAAGGCCGGCGACAGCTTTGTCACCGTCGAGCGGCTGCTGCTCGGGCTCACGCTGGAGAAGGGCAGCGAGGCGGCCTCCATCCTGAGCAAGGGCGGCGTCACGGCGCAGAACCTGAACGCGGCGATCGAAGCGCTGCGCAAGGGCCGCACCGCGGACAGCGCGACCGCCGAGAACGCCTATGACGCGCTGAAAAAATATGCCCGCGACCTGACCCAGGCTGCGCGCGACGGCAAGCTCGACCCGGTGATCGGCCGCGACGAGGAAATCCGCCGCACCATCCAGGTGCTGTCGCGGCGAACCAAGAACAATCCCGTCCTGATCGGTGAGCCCGGCGTCGGCAAGACCGCGATCGTCGAGGGCCTGGCGCTGCGCATCCTCAACGGCGACGTGCCGGAGAGCCTGAAGGACAAGAAGCTGCTGTCGCTCGACATGGGCGCCCTGATCGCCGGCGCGAAATATCGCGGCGAGTTCGAGGAGCGGCTGAAGTCCGTCCTGCAGGAGGTCTCGACCGCCGAGGGCGGCATCATCCTGTTCATCGACGAGATGCACACGCTGATCGGCGCCGGCAAGGCCGACGGCGCGATGGACGCGTCCAATCTGTTGAAGCCCGCGCTCGCGCGCGGTGAGCTGCACTGTATCGGCGCGACCACGCTCGACGAGTACCGCAAGCATGTCGAGAAGGACGCCGCGCTGGCCCGCCGGTTCCAGCCGATCTATGTCAGCGAGCCGACGGTCGAGGACACCATCTCGATCCTGCGCGGCCTGAAGGACAAATACGAGCAGCACCACGGCGTGCGCATCACTGACTCCGCATTGGTGGCCGCGACCACGCTGTCGAACCGCTACATCACCGATCGCTTCCTGCCCGACAAGGCCATCGACCTGATGGACGAAGCGGCGGCGCGGCTGAAGATGCAGGTCGATTCCAAGCCCGAGGAGCTCGATTCACTGGATCGCGACATCATCCGGCTCAAGATCGAGCAGGAGGCGCTGAAGAAGGAGAACGATACCGGCTCGAAGAGCCGCCTGCAGACCCTGGAGAAGGAGCTCGCCGGGCTCGAGGAGCGGTCGACCGCGCTGACGGCGCGCTGGAGCGCGGAGAAGAACAAGCTCTCCAACGCCCAGAAGCTGAAAAGCGAGCTCGATGCGCTTCGCGTCGAGCTGGCCAACGCGCAGCGTCGCGGCGAATTCCAGAAGGCGGGCGAACTGGCCTATGGCCGGATCCCCGAGCTGGAAAGGAAGCTCGCCGACATCGAGGCCAGCGAAAGCGGCAAACAGAGCGGCGGCGAGATGATGGAGGAGGCGGTCACCGCCAACCACATCGCGCAGGTCGTCTCGCGCTGGACCGGCGTGCCGGTTGACAAGATGCTCGAGGGCGAAAAGGACAAGCTCCTGAAAATGGAGGACAGTCTCGCCAAGCGCGTCGTCGGCCAGGCCGAGGCCGTGCGTGCGGTGGCAACCGCCGTGCGCCGTGCCCGCGCAGGCCTGCAGGATCCGAACCGGCCGACCGGCTCGTTCATGTTCCTTGGGCCGACCGGCGTCGGCAAGACCGAGCTGACCAAGGCGCTCGCCGCTGACCTGTTCAACGACGAGACCGCGATGGTCCGCCTCGACATGTCCGAGTTCATGGAGAAGCACTCGGTCTCGCGGCTGATCGGCGCGCCTCCCGGCTATGTCGGCTACGACGAGGGTGGTGCACTGACCGAAGCCGTGCGGCGCCGGCCTTACCAGGTCGTGCTGTTCGACGAGATCGAGAAGGCGCATCCCGACGTCTTCAACGTGCTGTTGCAGGTGCTCGACGATGGCCGTCTGACCGATGGTCAGGGCCGCACTGTCGATTTCCGCAACACGCTGATCATCATGACCTCGAATCTCGGTTCGGAATTCCTGGTGAATCAGCCGGAAGGCGAGGACACCGCTGATGTCCGCGATCAGGTGATGGGTGTCGTGCGGGCGCATTTCAGGCCGGAATTCCTGAACCGCATCGACGAGATCATCCTGTTCCACCGCCTGCAGAAGAGCGAGATGGGTCGCATCGTCGAGATCCAGTTCGCGCGGCTGACCAAGCTGCTCGAGGATCGCAAGATCGAGCTGACGCTCGATCCAAAGGCGCGGGATTGGCTCGCGGAGAAGGGCTGGGATCCGGCGTACGGTGCCCGTCCGTTGAAGCGGGTGATCCAGCGCAGCGTGCAGGATCCGCTGGCCGAGATGATCCTCGCCGGCGAGGTCAAGGACGGCGATCGCGTGCTGATCTCGGAGAAGGGCAACGTGCTGACCTTCAACGGTCAGGTGTCCAAAACCGCCGAGATCGTGCAGTTCGATGCCCCGGTCTCGAAGCGCAAGCTGAACTGAGTGCGACAATAAAGGCCCTCCCCGCACGCCGCGGGGAGGGCCTTGCTCTGTGGATTACTCCTGCGGAACGATGGGCGGACTGGGGTCGCCCGCGTCGTCGTCGGGTTCGAGCTCGGACAGGATGTCGACCAGCTCGCGGGTGCGGCCGGTGGCCAGCGGCCTGCCGGCGTTCATCAGCGGCTCGTCATTGGCAAGCCAGGCCTGGGCTTCGGCAAGCTCGGTGATCGTGGCGCCGGATGCGATGATCCTGGCGACGGTGACATCGTCGGCCTGGCCGACGGCCTTCAGCACGTCGTCGCGGGTGAGCTGGGTCATGGCGCAAATCCTTGTGCATATCTTCGTTGAACACAACCAAACCCTGCCCGCCGGCGATCCGCGCCAGCGGGTAGGGATGTATCAGCCAAAGGCCTCAGCTGTGCGTCGTGAGCCGAGGCGGATGCTGGGACATCACCCAGAGCTCGATCGCCGCAAGGGCCGCGACTGCGATGCCGATGACCACGTGCACGGTCATCGCGGTGGTGGCTCCCTGGAAACCAAGAACCCACGGCGAGACCAGCGCCCAAAGCCCGACGATGAGGTTCAGCCACTCCTCCCAGACCGCGAAGGCTGCGAGCGCGGCGATCGCAAGGACCGCCATCGCAATGCCGACGATGTGGGCGTTGGCGGAAACCGTTCCGCCGTCGAACTTGAACAGCCACGGCGACAGGAAAAGAACCGCGCCGAGGATCAGGTTTGCGACGTCACACAGTTTTGCGTTTGTCCAATTCTCCATGACTCCCTCCATTGGAGGTTTCACCTTCGAATCAACTGGATGACCGCCATGCGGGTTCCCGTCTTGTTCCGCGAAATTTGGTGGATTCCGGGGGATTTTGGCGGAAATCGCCGCCGCCACCGATGTCCGGCAGCCGTGTTTCGACGCGGCAATCAGCTCCCAAAGGGAGCGCAGCGGCGTCGTCAGACGGCCCGTGTGGCCCGGGGAATAATCAGCGGTTGGTGACGGAGCGCGTCTGCGAGGTCGAGCTCGTGGCGTCCGAGACGATGCGCGAGCTGCCGCGGCTCGACATCTGGGCTTCGATCCGGTCGCGCTCCTTCTCGAAGTTCGCCAGCATCGGGCCTTCCAGCGAGCGGCCGCGCGGCAGCTTCACGCGCATCGGGTCGACGAATCGGCCGTTGACCAGGATTTCGTAGTGGACGTGCGGGCCGGTCGACTGGCCGGTCGAGCCGACGAAGCCGATCACCTGGCCCTGCCGCACCTTCTTGCCGATCTCCATGCCCTTGGCGAAGGCCGACATGTGGCCGTAGGCCGTCTCGTAGCCATTGGCGTGCTTCATGCGGATATATTTGCCGTAGCCGCCCTCGTATCCGACCTTCTCCAGCACGCCGTTGCCGGAAGCGAAGATCGGCGTGCCGTAGGCGGTGGCCCAGTCGACGCCGGTGTGCATCTTCACATAGCCGAGGATCGGGTGGCGGCGGCCACCGAAGCCCGAACGCATGATCGCGTTGTTGACCGGCTTGCGCACCAGGAACTTCTTCGCGCTCTTGCCGGTCTCGTCATAGTAGTCGACGAGGCCGTCGTCCGAGCTCTGGAAGCGGTAGTATTTCTTGGTTTCGCCGCCCACGGTCAGCGCGGCGTAGAGCACTTCGGTCTTTTCGGTGCTGGTGACGCCTTCGTCCTCGCCGGCAAAGAACACGTCGAACGAGTCGCCGGGCTGCACCTTGCGCTGGAAATCGACGTCATAGGAGTAGATCTTGACCATGTCTTCGATGACGGTCGGCGGCACCTTGTTGCGCAGCGCGGTCTCGTAAATGCTCTGATAGAGCCGCACGCCGCTGCCATCATCCTCGTCATCGTCGCTGGAATTGTCGGCGGTGTCGGTCGTGGTGTTCATGCTCTGCACGTCGACGGCGACATATTTGCCGAGATCGGACAGTGCGGCGACGGCTTCGACCACGGAATCGTTGGCGACGATCACCCGGTAGGGTTGCAGCCGGGCGCCCGGAGCTGCCGGCGCCATCAGGATCCGCACCTTCTGGCCTTCCTTCAGGCCGCCGTCGCGGCCGCGCGGGCCGAGCGTTGCAGCAATTGCCTTGGCCTCGTCGGGCGTTGCGCCCTGATCGCGCAGGATCGAGGTGATGCTGTCGCCCTTCTTGACGAGGTGAACCCGTTCACCGACCGGATTGCCGCCGGTGACCTGCTCTTTGGTCTTCGGCAGCAGGGTGACGTTCTCCGGCACCACGCGGGTCTCGAAGCCCGCATAGGGATCGGAGACGTTGCCTTCGGTCGCGTAGGCCATCCGCATATCGGGGCCGGCGCCGGTGGCATCGGCCGCGGCATTGGCGAGCGAGGCATAGCGCACCGAATTGCCGGAGCCGCGCCAGTTGGCGGCGTCACGGACCCGCATCAGGATGTCGTCGAGCCCGACGCCTGCGGCGAGCTTGGCTTTCGGCAGCACCGTTCCGAGATCCTTGGTGACGAAAGACACCTCGGCGTCGGGCTCGGCGGCCGCCGCCGCATTCGGATCCTCGGCCGCAGCCGGCGTGTCGGAGCCGACATCGGTCAGCAGACGCTGCGCGTTGAATGGCGGTATCTTGGACGACAGATCGCTCGTGGTCATCGAGAGATTGCCGGAAATCCGGATGAAGGGCCTGACCCGCATCACGTCGCGATTGCCGACGCGGGTCACGGTCGAGACGCGCACCAGGCTGCGGGAAGCCGAATTTTCGTTGGGCGGCGGCAGGCGGTCACCCTTGTGCAGGCTGACGACGCGATCGTTGCCGGTGAAGGCACCGCGCAGCGCGCCGTCGACGCGCTCCGGCACCTTGGCGAAAGTCATCTCGCCGTCGAGCGACGCAAAAACGGCGCCGCCGATCAGGGCTGCGCCACAGAGTCCGGTGAGAATGGTGCCGCTAAACCATTGAACGGAGACACGGCGGCGATCGATCACCGCGGCCTCGGTGCCGTCGACTGAAAGCGGCGGTTCGTGACCGAGATCAATCATCCCGGTCTCGCGCCCAATGCCGCTTCCGCGTGACGCCCGTTGGCTCAACCCTGCATCCCCCCAAAATCCAGCAACTGCGATCGACCTCTGCTCGTCCTCGTCCCCACCTTGATTCCCTCAGAGAGGAATCCCGGCAGTGTGGCGAGCCACACGCATCGAAATCGAGAAGACGATGGCCATTAGCTAGCCGAACTCTCGAACGTCAATGGTGTGCAGATCTCTCGATGTTGCTCGGCCGCGAAGGGAAGAGGCGACGGGTTCTTGGAGAAAATCGCCTGGTCCCCAGAAAAACCACCCGTGCCCCCACAGGTTACGAGCGGTTCAGTGCATCTCTTATAGCCAGAACGTCGCAGGATTGTGGCTCAAGTGCGGCATTTAGGGTGGAAAAGTTTCCTGAAGCAGGTGGGTGCCGCCGCCCCGCCTGGAGCGGCTTGGAACCCGTTCCGAGGGGTCTGACGGGCGCCCCGGCGCCAAACTTTTTTTCAAGTTTTTTACCACGCGGGTTGGGTGACGAATTTTTACCTCCGACCTAAGCCACGGAAAGCATGCGATTTTCTTCGCACTGCACATGCGATTTGGGCGTACGACGTTTTGTTGACAATGGGCGTTGACAATCCCGAGGGGTGGGGACTATAAACCAACCACTGAGCGCGGCGCCGCCGGGTCACTGACCAAGGCGAGCGAACGCGCCTCTGATGCTCCTCACTTAGATGAGTGACACAACAGCCGACATAAATCGGTTGAGGTTCACTGTCTGCCGGTGAAGGGTAGAACCACCCTCTATGGGTGTGGGGTCGTCTGATCCCGGGCTGTTTGACAAGTGAAGATGAAGAAAGAGAAACGTGGACGGCGGAGTCCTTGCGTCTCTCGGAATACTTGAAAGCTTCGGCTTTTGACTTCTGAGAGTGGACGAAAGACTTCGGCGGTACACGTTTTAAAGGTTACACCATCGCTGCCAACGATGTGAATCGCGGGCGGCTCGTTGACTTCGGTCGACGAAGAATGGTGGGACCTCGTCAAACGTTGTGATCAGCCGGTTCAAGGTTTCAAGTCCAACTTGAGAGTTTGATCCTGGCTCAGAGCGAACGCTGGCGGCAGGCTTAACACATGCAAGTCGAGCGGGCATAGCAATATGTCAGCGGCAGACGGGTGAGTAACGCGTGGGAACGTACCTTTTGGTTCGGAACAACTGAGGGAAACTTCAGCTAATACCGGATAAGCCCTTACGGGGAAAGATTTATCGCCGAAAGATCGGCCCGCGTCTGATTAGCTAGTTGGTGAGGTAATGGCTCACCAAGGCGACGATCAGTAGCTGGTCTGAGAGGATGATCAGCCACATTGGGACTGAGACACGGCCCAAACTCCTACGGGAGGCAGCAGTGGGGAATATTGGACAATGGGCGCAAGCCTGATCCAGCCATGCCGCGTGAGTGATGAAGGCCCTAGGGTTGTAAAGCTCTTTTGTGCGGGAAGATAATGACGGTACCGCAAGAATAAGCCCCGGCTAACTTCGTGCCAGCAGCCGCGGTAATACGAAGGGGGCTAGCGTTGCTCGGAATCACTGGGCGTAAAGGGTGCGTAGGCGGGTCTTTAAGTCAGGGGTGAAATCCTGGAGCTCAACTCCAGAACTGCCTTTGATACTGAAGATCTTGAGTTCGGGAGAGGTGAGTGGAACTGCGAGTGTAGAGGTGAAATTCGTAGATATTCGCAAGAACACCAGTGGCGAAGGCGGCTCACTGGCCCGATACTGACGCTGAGGCACGAAAGCGTGGGGAGCAAACAGGATTAGATACCCTGGTAGTCCACGCCGTAAACGATGAATGCCAGCCGTTAGTGGGTTTACTCACTAGTGGCGCAGCTAACGCTTTAAGCATTCCGCCTGGGGAGTACGGTCGCAAGATTAAAACTCAAAGGAATTGACGGGGGCCCGCACAAGCGGTGGAGCATGTGGTTTAATTCGACGCAACGCGCAGAACCTTACCAGCCCTTGACATCCCGGTCGCGGACTCCAGAGACGGAGTTCTTCAGTTCGGCTGGACCGGAGACAGGTGCTGCATGGCTGTCGTCAGCTCGTGTCGTGAGATGTTGGGTTAAGTCCCGCAACGAGCGCAACCCCCGTCCTTAGTTGCTACCATTTAGTTGAGCACTCTAAGGAGACTGCCGGTGATAAGCCGCGAGGAAGGTGGGGATGACGTCAAGTCCTCATGGCCCTTACGGGCTGGGCTACACACGTGCTACAATGGCGGTGACAATGGGATGCTAAGGGGCGACCCTTCGCAAATCTCAAAAAGCCGTCTCAGTTCGGATTGGGCTCTGCAACTCGAGCCCATGAAGTTGGAATCGCTAGTAATCGTGGATCAGCACGCCACGGTGAATACGTTCCCGGGCCTTGTACACACCGCCCGTCACACCATGGGAGTTGGTTTTACCTGAAGACGGTGCGCTAACCGAAAGGGGGCAGCCGGCCACGGTAGGGTCAGCGACTGGGGTGAAGTCGTAACAAGGTAGCCGTAGGGGAACCTGCGGCTGGATCACCTCCTTTCTAAGGATGATCCTTCAGCGAGCTCACGCTCACTATCGGATCGTTTTAGAAACATTCAGGGGCCAACAGTTTCAGGATTGTTGAGCTCCATTGGCGGGATTTCGCCGTCTTCGTTTCTCTTTCTTCGCGGACGAACACGCGCCAGGGGCTGAGCGCTGTGCGATGCACCGACTTCACGTCGGGTGCGCGCCGGCATGTCTCTCGTGTTAGGGGCTTGTAGCTCAGTTGGTTAGAGCGCGCGCTTGATAAGCGTGAGGTCGGAAGTTCAAGTCTTCCCAGGCCCACCAGCCTTCGCGCTTCGCTGCTTCGGCTAGGCAGGCCCTTCAAGATGAAGGCTGCTGCGCCGTAGCCTTGGCGAAGGCGAGCGGTATCAGTAATGCGCTTCGTCTTCTGGTACGGGGCCATAGCTCAGCTGGGAGAGCGCGTGCTTTGCAAGCATGAGGTCGTCGGTTCGATCCCGTCTGGCTCCACCAGATGGAATTGAAGCTCGAGAATGCCTCGATCATTTCGTCCGCGAAACATCACTTCGCACTCATTGGTCCGGATGGACGGTGACGTGCGTGTTTTCTGACATCGTAAAGAGGAGATCGATCCGAGTTTGGATCTGCGAAGCAATTCGCGGGTACCATTCCTAATCTCCAGATCGTTTTCGGCGCTCGCGCATCGCAGCTCATCGCAAGATGAGTGAGATGAGCGAGTTGTAAAACGATCTTTGTAGCGAAGCTTGACCGCCTCGCTATCGGGCCGATCTTACGAAGCAAGCTGGTCTTTCTAGTCAATGTCCGGCTGCACATAGCGCTCATCGAGGGCGTGCGCCGCAAGGCAATTGTGCAGACAACATTCTGCCGAGTGTGTGGACATTGATAATGAGAGCAATCAAGTGCCTTAAGGGTGTTCGGTGGATGCCTTGGCGCTGAGAGGCGATGAAGGACGTGCTACGCTGCGATAAGCCGTGGGGAGCTGCGAAGAAGCTTTGATCCACGGATTTCCGAATGGGGAAACCCACCTTCGATAGCCGGAACTCCAAGACCTTGTGTTTTGGGGTTCGACCAGAAATGGAAGAAATCAGACCGCGAGGTTTTGGATTTCCGGTTATCAAGAGAAGGTATGAGACTTCCGAATAAAATAGGAGGTTTTAAGCAAACCCAGGGAACTGAAACATCTAAGTACCTGGAGGAAAGGACATCAATCGAGACTCCGTTAGTAGTGGCGAGCGAACGCGGACCAGGCCAGTGATACATCAAAGACAATCGGAACCAGTCAGGAAAGCTGGGCCTCAGAGGGTGATAGCCCCGTACGAGTAATGCGATGATGTATCCACGAGTAAGGCGGGACACGTGTAATCCTGTCTGAACACGGGGGGACCACCCTCCAAGCCTAAGTACTCCTCAGCGACCGATAGTGAACCAGTACCGTGAGGGAAAGGTGAAAAGCACCCCGACGAGGGGAGTGAAATAGACCTGAAACCGGACACCTACAAACAGATGGAGCCCAAGATACGTTCTGGGTGACATCGTACCTTTTGTATTATGGGCCAGCGACTTAATTTAACGAGCAAGCTTAAGCCGATAGGCGAAGGCGCAGCGAAAGCGAGTCTGAATAGGGCGTCAAGTTCGTTGTATTAGAC
>NZ_LGHK01000095.1 GCF_001908235.1 Bradyrhizobium sp. NAS96.2 | reverse complement strand
CGATCTCGAAATTGTCGCCGCTGCTCGAGCCCGCACCGGGCATCAGCCAAAGCGACGGCCAAGCACCGTCGCCGCTCGGCGCCTTCATGCTGATCTGAAGGTAGCCGCCGTCGAATTCGAAGTTGCCATAGCTGCTGACGGCACCGGACGTGATCGGAAATGTCTGCGCAGTGCCCTGATTGATGCCGCTGACCTGCTGCGTGGTCGCCGTGAGATCGAGGATGCCGTTGTTCACGGTCACCTGGCTCGGCATCTCGTAATCGGCGTCGAATGCGCCGCCCGGCCCGCTACCGCCTGATCCATTGCTATTCCACGCCCAACCATTGGCGGCGCGACTGGTGATGTAGTTGTGCCAGTAACTGTCCAGCGTCGTTCCGGAGAAGCTCTCCTGGTAAACGAGATTGCTCGACGTGAAACCTGCTGGCGCGGCAAGTGCCATTCCATGTTCCTTCCAAAGATTGAACGAAGAATTCCACCGTCGCGAATCGCGCGACATACCACTGTCGCGAACCGCGCGACCATTCCACTGCCGCGAACCGCGCGACATACCGCATGCCCGCCGCACGCGATGGCGCGGGCACATTCCAACGCAGTGGAGATTTCGAGGTACGCTCCCTCGACTGCTCGTCGATTGGCTAAAGATCAAGTATGGCGAAAAATGGCTTCAAAATGATCTTCACATGGGCGGTTGCGCAGCGGCTCGCCTTATTCGCAAGAGACTTTTCGCACGTGGGCTTCCGATCGGTTGAGATTTAATTCGCGACTGCGCTCGCGACGATGCCTTTGAAGGCGTGGCCGCGCATGCGCGCTACGGCCTGATCAGGGGCCGCGTGCGCAAGCTCAGTCCCGACGCCGCCGCCAATCCGACCGCGGCTCCCGGCAGTGCCGCTACGCCGATCACGCAAATGAAAATCCACGTCCGAGTGTTCGCCGGCAAAGTCGTGCGCGGGCGAGTCCGGCCGATAAACAAGAAGGCTTGGGCGGCCACAAGTTCAAGAAGTGCGCGGTCCTGGCCGGCGTCAACGAGCCAAGAAGAGTTGCCATGGTGTGCGCAAGGCTCGTGCCGAAGTGGCTGCCTACGCCGACTACACCAAGAGCCGGATGACAGCGACGTTCGGCTGGACCGACCCGAAAATGCCCGCCCATTACATCGCGCAGGCGAATCGAGTGAGGCTTGGCATCAGTGGAATGGAGAAAATCGTCACGTTCGATCGGGGCCAGTCACTGGACAACCGGCTGGCGGTGCCGCAAGCGAACAGTGCGCAGGAACGGAGTGGTCCCATTCCCGGGTCATCCCCGGAAAAAAGCCCAATTATTTCAATGGGAAATGTGAGTTGATGGTGCGCTCGGAGGGACTCGAACCCCCACGGTGTTACCCACTGCCACCTCAAGGCAGCGCGTCTACCAATTCCGCCACGAGCGCTAAGGATGTCGGATGGAACCCTAAGGCGCCGCCGCATCGACGGGGCCATGTAACAAATCACGGATGCAGGGACAAGGCGATTAATGCGCGAATTAACTGCGAACCCCGGGAGATTTCGGCAGCATCTGCTTGACCTCGACCGCAATCCGGTTGCGGTCGACCAGGACGACGCCGCTGGCGACCGGCAGGTTGTTGGCGAGGATCTTGACCTCGTCGGCCTCGGTGGCATCCAGTTCGATGATGGCGCCGCGGGAGAGCCGCATGACCTGGTGAATCGGCATGGTGGTGGTACCGAGAACCACCATGAGATCGACGCTGACTTTATCGAGCGTGGGCACTTCTGAACCGCCGAACGGGAACTAAATTGTGGGTTCACCTGACCACGTTAGGGTTAGCCAATGGTTAACGACCGCCAAAGCCTCGATTTGACGACCTTTGCGCGCCCTTCGGGCGGCAAAGCGGTCGAGTGGCGGATTGCGGACCGTCCGGTGCCCTACCCCGATTCTCTCGCCGCCATGGACGCCCGAGTGGCGGCGATCGCCGACGGCTCGGCGCCAGAACTGGTGTGGCTACTGGAGCACCCACCGCTCTACACCTCCGGCACCAGCGGCAAAGCCGACGACCTGCTCGATCCGCGCTTTCCAACGTTCCAGAGCGGCCGCGGCGGCCAGGTCACCTATCACGGCCCCGGCCAGCGTGTGGCCTATGTGATGCTCGACCTGAAGCGGCGCCGGCCGGATGTGCGCGCCTATGTCGCCTCGCTGGAAGAATGGATCATCCGCACCCTTGCGGCCTTCAACGTCCGCGGCGAGCGGCGCGAGGACCGCGTCGGGGTCTGGGTGAAACGCCCCGACAAGGGTCCGGGCTTTGAGGACAAGATCGCCGCGATCGGCGTGCGGCTGCGCCGCTGGGTCTCGTTCCACGGCATTGCGATCAATGTCGAGCCCGACCTCTCCCACTTCCAGGCGATCGTGCCCTGCGGCGTGGTCGATCCACGCTACGGCGTCACCTCGCTGGTCGATCTCGGACTGCCGGTCACCATGGCCGATGTCGACATCGCGCTCCGGCAGGCTTTTTCCGAGGTGTTCGGCGACACCGCAGCGCGCCTGCCGGAAGCGACGCTTTAACGGTCACGCCGCCTTCTGCGGCGCGACCTCGATCTTGCCGGCGATGTAGCGGCGCTCCTGGGTCAGGCCGCCGAAGCCGTAGGCATCGCCCTTCACCTCGTCGACATGAGCGTAGCTCTCGGTATGGAGCGGCCCGAGCAACTCGCCCATCCGCTTGAACAGCGCGGCAAGATAGGCCGCCTTCTCGTCCTTGGTGTTGGTGCCTTCGCTGACATGGACGTCGAGCCAGTAGCTCGCGAGCCCCTGCTCGGCGAGCGACTTGCCGCCGGCGAACCAGTCGGCGGCGTCTGCGGATTTCACGATAACGGCGGTGACCTTGGGGTCCTTGTGCAGGATCGTCGCGGTCAGGTCCGACACGGCGGCGGCGATGTCGGACTTCAGCGACGGCCTCTCGCGGGAGGTTGCATAGGTGACGGTGATGAGCGGCATGATCAGTCTCCTTGAGTTCGGTTGGCGCGGGTCAATCGCGCCTCCTCTAGCTAGACCTTCGCGCACCATCTTGATATCTTATCTATATGGATAGCAATGATAACGATAGTTGATCATGACGACGCTCGACATCGACACCGTGCAGGCCTTCCTCCTCGTCGCCGAGCTGCAGGGCTTCACCCGCGCCGCCGAGGCGCTCGGCACCACGCAGGCGGCGATCAGCATGAAATTGCAGCGGCTCGAAACGGTGCTCGGCAAACGGCTGGTCGAGCGCTCGCCGCGCGCGGTGCGGCTGACCGCCGACGGCGCCGCCTTCCTGCACCACGCCCGCGCGCTGATCGAGGTGCATGACCGTGCGCTGTCGGGCGAGGAGCCGGCGCGGCAGCGGCTCACGCTCGGGATCAGCGATCACGCCGCCGGCCCCGAGCTGGTGCCGCTGCTGGAGCGGCTGCACGCGATGGCCTCGCAGCTCGCATTGTCCGTGACCATCGGCTTCTCGCGCGAGATGCTCGATGCCTATGACGCCGGCGAGCTCGACGCGGTCATCGTACGCCAGGAAGGCAGCCGGCGCGGCGGCGAGAAACTGACCGACGATGAATTCGGCTGGTTCGCCGCCAAGCGCTTCGTCTGGCCGCGCGGCGATGCGCTGCCGCTCGCAACGCTTGCACCGCCCTGCGGCGTGCGCGCCCTCGCGGTGCGTGCGCTCGACAAGGCCGGTATCGCCTGGACCGAGAGCTTTGTCGGCGGCGGCGTCACCGCGGTGGTCGCGGCGGCGCTCGCAGGGCTTGCAGTTGCTCCCCTTGTCCGCCGCATCGCGCCGCCGGGTTTGATCGATATCGGCCCCGCGCACAAGCTGCCGCGGCTCGGCTCGTCAAAGGTTATGCTGCATTCGAAGGTCAGCGATCCCGCTAAGCTCGCGGCGTTGCGGACACTGGCGGCAACATTTCGGAGCGTGGCCGCGGCGGCTTAGCGTGAGTAACCGAGATCCTCTCTCGTAACAGCCCAGTAGGTCGCGCCCGCGACGAACCCGGCGACGACGAACAGCTCCCCCAAGCCGGCTATCCAGATCGCGCTAGATGGCGCCAGCAGGGTGATGCAGAACGCGCCGACCGCGCCGCCGCCACAACCGAAGAACACGACTGATCGTGCGTGAAACAGTTCGGCGAGCCAAATGACCATCAGGGCCGGAATCGCCGTTAGAAAACACACAGCGACGAAGGTCAGGAACGAAAACGGCAGAAGGGCAACGGTGGTTCCTGCGAGCCTCGCGATGTCGCCACCGGATGCAATCATCAGGAAGGTCTGGATAACGCTCGCGAGAACCGCAGTCGCGGCGCCGCAGCCCGCGAGCCAGCCACCGAACGCACGACAACAAGAGCTGGACATATACGCCTCCTCTACAGGATCGCCTCGAACGCGCTGCGCAGGGTTTCGTGCCGGAACACAAACCCGTCGCTCAGCGCCTTGTTCGGCAGCACGCGCTGGCCGCCAAGCAGCAGCTCCTCGGCGAAGTCGCCGCCGACCGTGCGCAACAGCGCGGCCGGCACGCGGAAGATCGCGGGCCGGTGCAACCGGCGCCCGAGCTCCTCGGTGAATTTCGTATTGGTCACCGGGATCGGCGCGGTCGCGTTGATCGGCCCCGCGAGTTCAGACTTCGCGATCACATGGGCGATCAAGCGCACGAGGTCGTCGCGCTCGATCCACGACATCCACTGCTTGCCCGAGCCGAGCGGCCCGCCGAGACCGAACTCGAACGGCGTCAGCATCCGCGTGATGAAGCCGCCATCGGTGCCAACCACGAGACCGATCCGCAAATACGCGACGCGCACGCCGTGCTCGGCGGCGGGCTTGGCCGCATTCTCCCAGGCCTCGCACAGGTCGTGACTGAAGCAGGCATGGGACTTCGCCGACTCCGTGAGCACCTGGTCCTGCCAGAGCCCGTACCAGCCGATCGCCGATCCGCTCACCAGCACCGACGGCTTGCGATCGAGGCGCGCGATCAGCTTGACGACATCAGCCGTCATGTCGATCCGCGAGGCGATGATCTTGCGGCGCTTGGCCTCGGTCCACAGGCCGTTGCCGATCGGTTCGCCCGCGAGATTGACGATGGCGTCGATCCGGGTCTCGGCCGGCAACTGGTCGAGGCTCGTGATCAGCGTCACCGGCGGCGGCAACATCTCCGCTTTCGCCGGATTGCGGATCAATGTGATCACCTGGTGGCCTGATGCTGTGAGGCTTGCGACCAGACGGCTGCCGATGAAGCCGGTCGCGCCGGTGACCAGCACGGTCTGCCGCGGCGGCAGTTTCTCGACCAGCGTCGCGGCCGGCCGGCTTGCCATCCGTCCGAGGCGTCTGGCGGCGGCAAAGTCGCGCGCGCCGAACAATGCGGCGCCGAAGGCCGCAGCCGTTGCGAACAAGCTGAGAAGGCCCGCATAAGCCGGCGCGACAGCGGTCGGCAGCATCGCCCAGCCGATCAGGACCGGCACCAGCAGCACGAGGATGGCGCCGTAATTGATCGCCAGCAGCGTATGGTTGATCCGCTCGCTCGGCGGCAGCTTGCGGCTCAGATCCTCCTCGACGAAATCCATCAGCGTGATGACGATTTCGACCACCAGCACGGCCAAGATGGCGATCGCAAGAATGCCGTGCACCTCCAGCCAGCCGAGCACGAGGAACAGCAGCGCATAGAGCATGTTCCGCACGCTGTGCAGCTGAAGCTCATGGCGCTGCGACGGTCGCCAGGCCAGCCGCTCGGTGAACTCATGGTGATAGAAGGTGTCGAATGCGCCCATCGCGATCTGGATGGCGACCAGGGTCCACAGCAGGGGCGTCATGACGAGGCCTCCCTGAACACGGCAGACTGACGGATCAGCCGGCCGAAACGCGGGTGGATGATCTCCAGCGTGAAGCGGAAGTCGCCGCAGCCGAGATCGGAATGGGTCACGGTGAGGTCACCGGGCGTGAGCCATTCGGGCAGCGACAGGCGGAACGGACCAAGCCGCAACGAATAGCCGACGCTGCGAAACACCAGCGCCTCGTGCTCGACCGCGATCTTGAGCGCCATGCTGACGCCGAAGCCGACATATTCCTCAAGCCCGGTCGGCCCGGCAAAGCGCTTGGCGGAATGGATCACCTGCGGAAAGCCGTCGCGCCGCGCGCAGATGCGGGTCCAGACCTGGCCGCCGCTCGCGGCGTCCTCGGTGACCGTGACGATCATCGGCACGCCGGTCTCGCTGCCGGTCGGAAGCGGCCCGCCGATCAGCCGTGCGGCCTGTGCCAGCCACCAGCCGACGCGGCTGCTCGCGGCTTCCTCGACCTCGCCGACATAGACGACGGTGTTGCCGTCCTCGAACCGCTTCGAGAAGCGCCGCCAGATCGCGACCGGCAGGCGGCCCCAATCCTCGTCGGACAGCAATGCGCGGAAGCGATGGTCATCGAGCAGTTTGGTGTCGGAAGCAGGTGCTGTCTTTAAGGTGGATATCCTTGCTGACGCCATCGCACACTCCCGTTACGCCGCGGCCCCTATTTGGCTCTGCCTGTGGGCAGGAAACTCACGATCTTCTCGCCGAGCTTGATCAGCGCGACCAGGCGCGGCCGCGGCACGTTCAGCATCTGCGTGTACCAGCGGTCGACCAGTTCGGTGAATGTCAGCATCTCCTTCAGCCGCTTGCTGGCGAGCGGGCTGATGGCGGGATCGTCGGCCGCGTCGGAGACGCAGGCGCGCAGCGCCGCGAGCGCGGGATCGATCTCGCGCTCCTTGCGTCCGGCTGCGATCTTGGCGGCGACCTCCCAGATGTCGGTCTCGGCCTCGAAGTGGTCGCGGCGGTCGCCGAGAATCGGCACCCGCCGGATCAATCCCCAGGACAACAGCTCCTTGATCGAGTTGGAGACGTTGGAGCGCGCCATGCCAAGCGTGTCGGCGATGTCTTCGGCGGTCATCGGCGCTTCGGCGAGGTAGAGCAGCCCGTGGATCTGGCTGACCGAGCGGTTGACGCCCCACTCGTCGCCCATGTCGCCCCAATGCAGGATGAACCGCTCCACGACGGCCGGAAGTTTTCTCTTGGCGGTTATTTCTGTCATGACAGAAATATCAGACTGTTCGGAGCAGAAGTCAAGCGCCGCGACCGGTGCCGCGGTACGGCACCATTCGAGGCGTTGGCGGGGACGGATCGCTGGTCCATACTTCGGACGCGGCTTCTGCCCGTGACGGCCAGGACGGCCATCTGCTTTTTTGCGAAGGAATGCATGATGACGGCCCCCCTTTCCGACAAGGTATTCGCGGGATCGGTCCCGCAGCTCTACGACCGGCTGATGGTGCCAATGATCTTTGCGCCGTACGCCCGTGACCTCGCGCAGCGCATCAAAGGCCATCGGCCGCGTGACCTGCTGGAAATCGCAGCCGGCACCGGGGCCGCCACCACCGTCCTGGCGGCGGAATTGTCCGATACGAATATCACCGCGACAGATCTCAACGAGCCGATGCTGGCGCAGGCGAAGACGCGCCTCGCAGGCAAGCCAAACATCCGGTGGCAGCAGGCCGACGCGCTGTCACTGCCGTTTGCCGACGCGAGCTTCGACATCGTCGCCTGCCAGTTCGGTGCCATGTTCTTCCCCGACCGCGTCAAGGGTTACGCCGAAGCGCGGCGTGTAATCAGGCCCGGCGGACGGTACTTCTTCAACGTCTGGGACAAGATCGAGGAGAACGACTTCGCCGACGTCATGCAGCGAACGATGCATCAGGTATATCCGAGCAATCCGCCGCAATTCATGGCGCGGACGCCGCACGGTTACCATGATCCGGCGCGCATTCGCGCCGACCTGACCGCTGCAGGCTTTCGCGACATAGCCATCGAACTGGTAACCCTTCGCAGTCCCGCGGCTTCACCAGAGGATGTCGCCATGGCCTACTGCCAGGGCACGCCAATGCGCGGCGAGATCGAGGCGCAGGGTCAACCGACGCTCGAGGCGGCAACGCAGCGCGTGGCTGAGACGCTGGCGCAGCGCTTCGGCAACGGTCCTCTCGACGGCAAGATTCAGGCGCTGGTGATCTCGGCCGCTTAGACCGTCGGCAGGAACGCGAACCGCTCGCCCGCCCCGCGCAGGTTCAAAAGGTCAAGCGTGCCGGCGTCAGCCTGTACGCTGCCGACGCGCGCCGAGATCGGCCCGCGGCCGCACGCTTTGATCATGTCGGCAACGATATCTTCGGAGCCCGCGAAGACGGCCTCGACGCTGCCATCACGGCGGTTGCGGACCCAGCCTTCGAGGCCGCGCGCATTCGCATTTTCGTGAACCCAAGCGCGATAGCCGACGCCCTGGACGCGTCCGGTAATCCTGACGTGGCGGATCACGCCGCTCACTTCTTCAAGCCGAGGAATTCGCCGCTGCGCGCCTTGGTCTCCGCCTCGCGCATCACGCGGCTGGTGAGTTCGGATGAGGCGATGCCCTTGAGGTTCTTTGGCGAGGTGCCTTCGCGCAGCGCCTTCAGCGTCTCATAGACTGCCTGGGTCGCGGCCGCGAACGGCGCGTGGCCCTGCAGCGCGATCCTGACGCGCTGGCTTGCCAGATAGTCCAGCGCGGTCATCTCCTCCGGCGCGCCGCCAAGCACGATCGGCAGCGAGGTCGCGGCCGACAATGCCTCCAGCTCGCCGCGCGATTTGATGCCGGTGAAGAACAGGCCATCGACACCCACCGCCTGATAGGCCCTGGCGCGGGCGATCGCGTCGTCAAGATTGGTGATCGAGACGGCGCCGGTCCGGCCCAGAATGACGAGCGACGGATCGCTGCGCCCGTCGAGCGCGGCCTTCATCTTGCCGACGCCTTCCTCCATCGAGATCAGCTGTGTCTTGGCCTCGCCGAATGCCTGCGGCAGAAGCGTGTCCTCGATGGTGAGGCCGGCGGCACCTGCGGCTTCCACTTCCTGGACGGTGCGGCGGACATTGAGCGCGTTGCCGTAGCCGTGATCGGCATCGACAAGCACCGGCAGAGGCGATGCCCGCGACATGCGGCGGATCTGCTCGGCGAATTCAGTCAGCGTGATCAGCGCAATGTCGGGATCGCCGAGCACGGCGAGCGAGGCCACCGAGCCGCCGAACATGCCGAGCTCGAAGCCGAGGTCCTCCGCAATCCGGATCGAGGTCGCGTCATAGACAGAGCCCGGACGAATGCAGGTCGATCCGTTGAGGATAGATCGCAGTGCTTCGCGGCGTTTGCGGAAGGCCATGTCAGAGACTCCTCATTCGTCATTGCGAGTAGCTCGCGACAAAATTGCAGGGCAATTTTGCGCGGAAGTGACGAAGCAATCCATGTCTTCCCAGCCGCAAGATGGATTGCTTCGCTGCGCTCGCAATGACGAGTTTATGCGAACTCCAGGATCAGCGCATCGACCGCAAGCGTGGCGCCGGCGGCAGCGTGGATCTTCTTCACCGTGCCGTCACGCTCGGCGCGCAGCACGTTCTGCATCTTCATGGCTTCGACGACGGCGAGCGTCTCGCCGGCCTTGACCTCCTGGCCCTCGGTCACCGCGATCGAAACCACGAGGCCGGGCATCGGGCACAGCAACTTCTTGCCGGTGTCGGCGGCCGAGACCACCGGCATCAATTGCGCCGAAGTCGCCTCGGTCTCGGTGAAGACATAGACCGGCACCTCAAAACCCTGATGCGCGAGGCGGAAGCCGTTGTTGATCGCCCGCACCTGCACGGCGACGAAGTTGCCGTCGATGGTGCCCTGCCAGACCGGCTCGCCCGGCACCCAGCCCGACACCAGATTGTGCGGATTGCCGGGCAGCCCGTCGTCGCCAATGAAGCGCACCGCGATGGCGTCGGCCTCGCGTGCGACATCGAGCGCGATCTCGGCACGGTCGAGCCAGACCGCGCGGCGGCGCTCGCGCATCACGACGCGGCCGCCCATCTGGCCCGAGATCTGCCGCTTGCGCTCGCCCAGCACGTGGTCGATGGCGGCACCGACTGCCGCCAGCCGCCGCGCGATCTCGCCCTCGGGCGCACGCGCGGAAAATCCTTTCGGGAATTCTTCGGCGATGAAGCCGGTCGAGAGCCGGCCCTCGCGCCAGCGCGGATGGTTCATCAGCGCCGACAGGAACGGAATGTTGTGCCTGATGCCGTCGACATAGAAGGCGTCGAGCGCGGTCGCCTGCGCCTCGATCGCCGCGGCGCGCGACGGGGCGTGGGTGACAAGCTTGGCGATCATCGGATCGTAATGGATCGAAATCTCGCCGCCTTCCTGCACGCCGGTGTCGTTGCGGATGGTGATGCCGTCATGGCTGGCCTCGGCCGGCGGACGGTATTTCACCAGACGACCGATCGAGGGCAGGAAGTTGCGGAACGGATCCTCGGCATAGACGCGCGATTCCACCGCCCAGCCGGTCAGCGTGACGTCCTTCTGTGCGATCGCGAGCTTCTCGCCGGCCGCGACGCGGATCATCTGCTCGACGAGGTCGACGCCGGTGATCAGCTCAGTGACGGGATGCTCGACCTGCAGGCGGGTGTTCATTTCCAGGAAGTAGAAGCTCTTGTCCTGGCCGGCGACGAATTCCACGGTGCCCGCCGAATCGTAGTTCACCGCCTTGGCCAGCGCGACCGCCTGCTCGCCCATCTTGCGGCGGGTCTGCTCGTCGAGCAGCGGCGACGGCGCCTCCTCGATGACCTTCTGGTTGCGGCGCTGGATCGAGCATTCGCGCTCGCCGAGATAGATCACGTTGCCATGCTTGTCGCCGAGCACCTGGATCTCGATGTGCCGGGGATCGACGATGAATTTCTCGATGAAGACGCGGTCGTCGCCGAACGACGATTTCGCTTCGGCCTTGGCGAGGTTGAAGCCTTCGGCGACCTCCGACTTTGAATGCGCGATGCGCATGCCCTTGCCGCCGCCGCCGGCGGAGGCCTTGATCATCACGGGATAGCCGATCTCATCGGCGATCTGGACCGCGTGCTTGTCGTCCTCGATGACGCCGAGATGGCCCGGCACGGTCGAGACCTTGGCCTTCGCGGCCGCCTTCTTGGATTCGATCTTGTCGCCCATCGCGGCGATGGCGCCGGGGTTCGGGCCGATGAAGACGATGCCGGCGGCCTCAAGCGCACGCGGAAATGCTTCGCGCTCGGACAGGAAGCCGTAGCCGGGATGCACCGCCTGCGCGCCGGTCTTGCGGCAGGCCTCGACGATCTTGTCGATCAACAGATAGCTCTCGGCCGCGGCGGGCGGGCCGATCAACACGGCCTCATCGGCTATCTCGACATGCAGCGCGTCGCGGTCGGCCTCGGAGTAGACGGCAACCGTCTCAATCCCCATACGGCGCGCAGTCTTGATGACCCGGCAGGCGATCTCGCCGCGGTTGGCGATCAGAATTCGTTTGAACATGCTCTTCTTGCTTGGGCTTCTTGGGACTTGGGCTTTGGCAGGATTTCCTCCCCGCGCAATCCGGCACGGGCGTAACCACTCCGTTGGTACAGCAAATTATCCCGGAGGCAACGGTCTATTGCAGACCCTGCCCGGCGCTTGGCCGGTCCTTGGCGGTAGCCCGAGGGGACTTCAGCCCGAATAGGTCTTGAAGCGGCCGCGGGAATGGGCCTTGGCGACGGCTTTCATCAGCTCGCTGACCTCATTCTCCAGGAATTCATTGGCCACGATCAGCGCCCGGATCGTCGCGCGAAGATTCCCGCCGCAGGCGGAGATCGCCTGATCGACAGCCGCTTCCAGCCCGTCATCGTCGTCAGATTCGGGCCGCGCAGACATCATGAGGTATCCGGGATTGAGGTGGCGCATCATGTTCCTATTTTGTTCTCATCAAGTCAATTGGATCTTTGATCAAATGCCGCCACTTCGGCGGCCTGCTTCTTGCGCCGCCAGCGCGCGAGACATTGCAGGGTCCAGATGTCGGTCACTACGTCGACGATGACGTTGATGATGAACTCGGCCATGTCAGCATCCCTTCAATAACAACGGACCTCCGTTCTACGTCGCGGAAAGCCGGTCGGGATGTGACGGCGCGCACGCACCGTTCGCGAACAGTCCTTGGTTGGATCGTACCGGCCTGTGCTAGAAGTCCGGTTGCCCGCCAAGGATCTGAAGTGAGAAAATGCGGTTTCGAAATCCGGTCATCACGACGCTTCTCCTGACATGCCTGTCCGCAAGCCCCGTCCCGTCTGCAACGGCCGGCCCCGCGGTCACTGCGGTCATCAAGGACGCCGGCACCGTTCAGCTCGGCAACACGACCTATCGGCTCGACGGCATCGACGCGCCGGCGGTCGACCAGCTCTGCATCGACGAGCATGCCGACGTCTGGTCCTGCGGAATGGAAGCGCGCGACCAGCTGACCAAGCTGATCGACGGCAAGCCCGTTCATTGCGACGATATCGGCGTCGATCCGAGCTTCAAGAAGCGCCGCCTCGGCGTCTGCAAGATCGAGGGCGACCCGACCAGCCTCAGCCAGGTGCTGGTACAGAAGGGCTATGCTCTCAATCTTGAGGGGTCGGCCACTGGCCGATTCAAGCCGGATGAAGCCACGGCCAAGGACAGCCGCGCGGGGCTATGGAAAGGCTGCTTCGTGGCGCCGCGCGATTTTCGCACCGCCAGGAAGGATGGCGCCCTGCTCGGCAACGCCTGCCCGGCCAACCGCGACGCCCAGATCCGCGACGCGCTCTTCCCCGCCGACCTGCCGATGCCGGCGAGCTGCAACATCAAGGGCAAGTACGCGGTACGCGCCCGCGTCACCGGCAATATCGGCATCTATCATCTGCAGGCGTGCCGCAGTTACCCGGGCCTCGGCAATCCGGATCGCTGGTTCTGCTCCGAAGAGGATGCGCAGGCCGCCGGGTTCCGCAGGGCCTATAATTGCCGTCCGCCCAAGAACAAGTGATGCGCAAGTGAAGAGCGAGTGCGAGGCAAGTGAGCGCTGTAAATCACGCTGGCAAAGCCGCCTTGTCCTGTGTGAGACTGCGCCAAGAGGTTGCCGGCGCGAATGACCCCACCCGATCCCTCTGATGTACTTCCCGAAGCTGCGGCAGCCGAACGGCTGCGGCAGCACCTCGAGGAAATCGCGCGCGAACGCGATCGCGCGCATCGCGAGCTTCAGGAGCGCGAGGCCGAGCTGGCGCGGATCCAGCGCATTGCGCGGGTCGGCGGGCTCGAGATCGATTTCCGCGACGGCGTGCGCAACCGCCGCTCCCCCGAATATCTGCTGGTCCACGGCCTGCCGCCCGAAGAGATCAACGAGACCTACGAGAACTGGGTCGCGCGCATCCACCCCGACGATCGCGAACGCACGATCAAGCACCTGTTCGAAGTGCTCAAGGCCGGCGGCGAGGATTACACGGCTGAGTACCGCATCATCCGCCCGAACGACGGCGAGAGCCGCTGGATCCGCGTCGTCGCCAAGATCGAGCGCGACCGCAGCGGCCGCGCGCTGCGGCTGGTCGGCGCCGATCTCGACGTCACCGATCAGATGCTGGCGCAGGAAACTTTGCGCGAGAGCGAGGAACGCTTCCGCCTGATCGCCGACAGCGCGCCGGTCCCGATCTGGGTGACCAAGCTCGACCGCACCCGCTCCTTCGCCAACCAGGCCTATCTCGACTTCCTCGGACTGCCGTTCGAGGAAGCGATCGTGTTCGACTGGCGCAAGGCGCTGCATCCTGACGACCTGCCGCAGATCCTGCAGGAGCAGATCACCGGCGAATTATCGCTCAAGCCGTTCGTGCTCGAAGCGCGCTACCGGAACGCCAAGGGCGACTGGCGCTGGCTGCGCTCGGAGTCGCAGCCGCGCTGGGACCCGAACGGCAAGCATATCGGCTTCATCGGCGTCGCCCACGACATCACCGCAGCCAAGGAAGCCGAGATCGAGCTGCGCAAGCTCAACGAATCGCTGGAGCGGCGCATCCTGGAGCGCACCGCCCAGCTCGAGTCCCGCGAGGCGCAGACCCGCGCGATCCTGGAAACCAGCCATCAATATCAGATGCTGCTCAACCGCGATGGCGGCCTGCTCTACACCAACCAGACCGCGCTGGCCGGCATCCGCGCCGAGGCCACTGACGTCGTCGGCAAGCCGTTCTGGGACACGCCATGGTTCACTGCGACCGACGGCGTGCCGCGCGTGATCCAGAATGCTTTCGCGACCGCGATGCGCGGCGAAGAGGTCAAGATCGAGTTGCAATTGCAGCTGCCGATCGGCGAGCGCTATTTCGATTTCGCGATGCGGCCGCTGCAGGACCAGCACGGCACGATCGTCGGCGCCGTGCCCGAGGCCGTCGACATCACCGAACGGCGCCGGGGCGAGGAAGCCCTGCGGCAATCGCAGAAGATGGAAGCGGTCGGCCAGCTCACCGGCGGCGTCGCGCACGACTTCAACAACCTGCTCACCATCATCCGCTCGGCGACCGACTTCCTGCGCCGCCGCGAGCTGCCGGACGAGCGGCGCCGCCGCTACATCGACGCGATCGCCGAGACCGTGGAGCGCGCCTCCAAGCTGACCGCGCAGCTGTTGGCGTTCGCGCGCAGGCAACCGCTCAATCCCGAAGTGTTCAATGTCGGGACCCAGGTCGATAGCGTGACGCAGCTGATCCGCCCGCTGGTCGGCGCACGGATCCACATCGAGGTCAGGATCGAGGATCCCGACTGTTTTGCCATCGCCGATATCGGCCAGTTCGAGACCGCGATGATCAATCTTGCGGTCAACGGCCGCGATGCCATGAACGGCGAAGGCCAGCTGACGATCGGCGTCAGGAAGGTCAAGCACATCCCTGCCCTGCGCGCGCAGGCCTCGCGCAGCGGCGATTTCGTCACAGTCTCGATCCAGGATACCGGCACCGGCATCTCGCCGGAAAATCTCGACGCGATCTTCGAACCGTTCTTCACGACCAAGGAGGTCGGCAAGGGAACAGGCCTCGGGCTGAGCCAGGCCTTCGGCTTCGTCAAGCAATCCGACGGCGACATCGAGGTCACCTCTACGCCGGGGCAAGGCGCGACCTTTACGATCTATCTGCCGCAGGCGATGCGCCCGATCGACGCCAAGGTCGCGACCAGCGCGGGCACCGAGCAGGCCTCGATCGGCCGTGGCTATCGCGTCCTCGTGGTGGAGGACAACGACGATGTCGGCCAGTTTTCCACCGAGCTGCTCGAGGATCTCGGCTATTCGGTCAAGCGCGCTGCGAATGCCAACGCCGCGCTGTCGATCCTCACCGAGAACGAGTTCGCCGCCGACCTCGTGTTCTCCGACGTGATCATGCCCGGGATGAACGGCGTCGAGCTCGCCGGCGTCATCCGCGATCGCTTTCCCGGCCTGCCGGTGGTGCTGACCAGTGGCTACAGCAACGTGCTCGCCGAGAACGCGCATAGCGGCTTCGAACTGATCCAGAAGCCCTATTCGGTCGAGGCGCTGTCGCGCACGCTCCGCAAGGCGATCGCCGAGCAGCGCGCTACCGCCTCCAAGCCCTGACCTAACGTCCAGCGCGCGCTACTCGATCACCACATGCGCGACGCCGAGCTGCAGGATGCCGAGCGCGCGGGCCGCGGTGGTCGAGACATCGATGATCCGCCCGCGAATGAACGGGCCGCGGTCGTTGACGCGGCAACGGATCGACTTCCCGTGATAGGACACGGTGATCATGCTGCCGAACGGCCGCCTGCGATGCGCGCAGGTCATCTCGCCGCTCCTGCCGATGCCATGGTAATAGGACGCAAGCCCACTCTCTGCGTTCGCCATGCACGAGGTAAACAGCAGCATGGCCGCGGACGTTATTGCGGTCTTCATTGATTGCCTGCCGGTCGAGCCCCGCAAGGGAACGCGGTTCCACGGGTTCGGTTCCGCGTCTGGCGCGTCGGCCGGTCGATTTTTAGGAACTTTTTTGCCGAGGACCTGCGCCGAGCAGCGCGCTCAGGCCGCGTCCTCGACCCCTTCGGCCGCGAGCAGCGTCCGGACGTCCTGCGCGGGAACCGGCTTGCTGAACAGATAACCCTGCATCTGCGTGCAGCCGAGCATCTGCACGGTGTCGCGCTGCTGATCGGTCTCGACGCCCTCGGCGGTGGTGATCATGTTGCGGTCGGCGGCGATCGAGACCACCGCGCGGATGATCGAGGCCGAGCCCGAGTTGCGGGTGACTTCCTTGACGAAGCTGCGGTCGATCTTGATCTTGTCGAACGGGAAGCGCTGCAGATATTGCAGCGACGAGTAGCCGGTGCCGAAATCGTCGAGCGCGATGTGGACGCCGAGCGCGCGAAGCTGGCCGAGCGTGACCAGCGCCGCATCGTCATCGGCGATCAGCACCGCCTCGGTGATCTCGAGCTCAAGCCGGCGCGGATCGAGCCCGCTCTCGGCAAGCGCGCTCGCAACCTTGAGCGCCAGCGTCTCCGACTTGAACTGGATCGGCGACACGTTGACCGCGAGGCGCACATGCGCCGGCCAGGCTGCCGCCTCGATGCAGGCGGTGCGCAACACCCACTGCCCGATCTCCTCGATCAGCCCGGTCTCCTCGGCAAGCGGTATGAACTCCGCCGGCGAGATCATGCCGCGCACCGGATGGCGCCAGCGCAGCAGCGCCTCGCACCCGGTCACCTCGTCGCTGCGCAGGTCGACCAACGGCTGGTAGTGCAGTTCGAAGCCGCCCTCGGCAAGCGCGGTGCGCAGATCGGCCTCCAGCGCGCGGCGCAGATTGGCCTGCTTCTCCATCGCCGGGTCGAAGAAGCGATAGGTCCTGCGGCCGGCGGCCTTGGCCGCGTACATGGCGAGGTCGGCGCATTTGAGCAGGCCGAACAGGTCGGAGCCGTGGCGCGGGGCGATCGCAATCCCGATGCTGGCATCGCTCGACAGCCAATGGCCGAGGCAGTCGAACGGCGTGCGCAGCGACTGATAGACGCGCGCCACCAGATCGCTGACGTCGTCGTCCGAGGCGATGTCATGCTGGACGATCGCGAACTCATCGCCGCCGAGGCGTGCGATGAAGTCGTTCAATCCGACCGACTGGCGCAGCTTCTCGGCCACGCGCCTGAGGAATTCATCGCCGATCAGATGGCCCAACGTGTCGTTGATCCGCTTGAACTCGTCAATGTCGATGTAGTGGATCGCGAACTCGCGCACGGTGGTCTCGCGCAACAACGCTTCTGCGTGGCGCTGGAACAGCGTCCGGTTCGGCAGATTGGTCAGGGCATCGTAATGCGCGAGATACTCGATCCGCGCCTGCGCCCGCCGCCCATCGGTGACATCCTCGAGCGTGGTGGCCCAGCCGCCGTCCGGCGCCCGCTTGTAGATCAGACGGATGCTGCGGCCGTCAGGCGTCATAATCACGGAGTCCCGGATCTCGTCACCCCTGGGATTGGTGAAGCGGGCGCAATATTCATCGACGTCGCCGACGAATGAACCGATCGCCTGGCGATGCACGATCAGGTCGCGCAGATGGCAGCCGGGCCTCACGATATCGGGCGATAAGTCGAACATGTCGATGTATTGCTGGTTGCAGATCACGAGTCGCGCCGAGGCATCGAACAGCAGCAGCCCCTGCGTCATGGTGTTGATCGCGGTGTCGAGGTGCTGGCTCTTCTCGGACAGCCGCCGCTGCGCCGCATCGTGCTGCCGCTGCAACTGACGGACGATCAGGAAGATCGTCATGACGACAATCAGCACCGCAAGCACCGCGGCGCAGAACTGCAGCTTGGTCTGGGCGCGCCAGTCCTCCAGCGCGCTGGAGGTCCTGGTGGTGGCAAGGATCATGATCGGAAAGTGCGATAGCGACCGCACCGCGCCGACATTCTCCTCGCCGGAGCCGCCGACGAACCGGCCCGACGTGTTGCCGCCGAGGCCGATGACCTTCCGGAACAGCGGCTGGTCGCTGATGTTGCGGCCGACCACGCCGGCATCCTGCGGATAGCGCGCGATGATGGTGCCGTCGCGATGGATCATCGAGATCACGGTGTCGCCGTTCAGCGCCAGCGAGGCCACGAAATCCTCGAAATGGCTGGGCTCGACGCCGCGGCTCGCGAAGCCGATGATCTCGCCGTTGCGCCCGGTGATCTTGCGCGCAAAGATCGTGGTCCAGTTGCCGGTCACCTTGCTCATCGCTGGTTCGACGATCACCGGCGACGTCGGCCGCCCCGAGGTGAACTCCTGGAAATAACGCCGGTCCGCAATGCTGATATCGGGCACCGGCCACATCTCGGACGAGTTGATCAGCCATCCCTTGGCATTGAACAGATTGAGCCCGCCGACATGCGGCAGCGCCGCCAGCCGCGTGCGCAGCATCTCGTGCGCGCTCAGGAGCGACATGTTCTTTTCGAACTGATCCGCGGTCTCGACCTGCTCCGACCGCAGATAATTCAAGACGTCGTCATGGACGTGCTGGAGATCGCTGAGCTGCTGGTCGAAATGCCGCGACAGCAGCAGCGCGGTGTTGTTCAGCTCGCGTTCGGACGTCTCCAGCGTGCGCTCGCGAAACTGCAGCGCGAGATAGCCGGTGCCAAGCGCGATCGCGAGCACCAGCAACGCGGCACTCAGGACGAGCCACTGAATGGCGCCGAACCTGACGGCGCGCAACACATCCTTGATCGACAGCCGCCGGCATTCCGGCATCATGCTGTTCGTTGAGACAACCGACATTTTCCTGCCCCTGCGCGTGCCCTTCTACGGGAACACAACCCAAGGGGTCGTTAGGAAAATCAGTTATCGGACGGTTAAGGCGAATACGGAGATGAACGCGATCGGCGCGAAGATCGTCAGGAGACGGCCGCTCCAGCCGGCGACGCCGTCGTCTCCTTCAGGCTGCATTCGATCAACGCGCCCTCGATGGTGAATTTCGAGAATGGTGAGGACGGCGTCACGACCTTGAGCGCAGCAAAGAATTGCGAGTCGCCCGGGCTCTTCAGAAGAAACCGGATGTGGTTGGCCGACAGCGTATCACGCGACAGCCAGACGACGCCGGAGAACAGCGCCACAAGCATCTGGGCGTAATTGCTGATATCGGTGAGTCCGAGATCGTAGATCGGAGACACATTGACGAAACGCGCGCTGAGAGCCGGCGCCGAATATCGGCTCATCAAAAGACGCCTGACCTGGCAGACCGAATGGACCCGTTCGCCGTCGGTCAGGTGATACAGCCCCTGATTGTCGCCTTCTCTGGCTATCAGCGCTTCAAAGGCGCTGATGCCGCCGAAAGCGGCAAAGTCTTCTCCGACGCCTTCAGCGTCCTTCTTCCATTGTGCCTTGATCTGACGCCAGGACCGCTCAGGATCCTTGAGTGGCAAAAGCCGCATGGTTAAGGGGCTGTTAGCACGGAGGGGAGTCTTCGTGGGATAATATGTCGCAGGCATTAAGCCTTTGCTTACAGCGGTAGCCGGTTGCGCCGACGTCTCGGCTGCCCCGGCCACCCCTTGGCGCTGCGTAGCCCGGATGAAGCGCAGCGTAATCCGGGGGAGCCGTATCAGCGGTTGGCGCGCTCCCGGATTTCGCTGCGCTTCATCCGGGCTACAAGAACTTCGACCCCCGATGCGCGCGACCGCAACTCACGATTTGCAGCAAGCCGAGGCCGCGGGCGGCGCGGCCTGCGGCCGCGGGGCGCAACACGCGCTCTGCTTGCCCTCCTGCTTCTCGTGCGCGACACGCGCGGTCCGCTCGCCGGTGCCGTCGCCATATCGCGAAGTTGACGCGGGGATCGTCGAGCATCCATTTGGCATAATCGGATTTCACGACCGAAGGCTCAGCCCCGAACAGCGCCGAGTAGAAACCGACCGATTGCGGGATGTCCTTGACGGCGACGTGAACATGCATGCGCTTCATGGGGCAGTCCGTTCGGGGGGCGAGGCTGGATGGACATACCATCCCAGGCGCGCTCAGATATCAACATTGTTGCAACGAGAGTTCTCCTGCGGAATGGATACGCTGACGCTGTTCGGATTGTTCGCCGTGACCATGATGCTCGTCTGCTATGCGGCCGAGGATCGCAGTCCCTGGTTCATCCTGGCCTTCGCCGTCTCCTGCGCGCTCGGCTCAGCCTACGGCTTCCTGCAGGGCGCCTGGCCGTTCGGCCTGGTTGAGGCGATCTGGGCCGTCGTCGCGGCGCGCCGCTGGCTGATGCGCCGAGGCGCAGAGAGCGTGTAACGTTATAGTATCCACGGCCAATCTGTCGCGGCGCCGAACTTGAATGCGCGCGCTTGCGGCGCTAAGTAGGCCGCATGGCCGCTTCGCGCACCATGATTCAGTCTTCCGCTCATGCAACGAGGCCGCGCCGCTGGCGCAGCCTGCTTGCGGGACTGATCTCGCTTGCGCTGGTGCTGTCGTTCTTCCACGGCTGGACCTCCGACCGCGATGACGATGCAGCTCCCGTCGCCTCGATCGCACAGTCGATCAACGACACCGGCGGCAAGGCTCCAGCGCATCCGGCCTCACTGCATGGCGATCATTGCCTGACGCACGTCGCCTCGGTGGCTCCGCAGGAAACGGCGTTCCCCATCGCCTATGCGCCGCATAGCTATGGCGACAGCCGCATCGAGCTGCCGGCGTCGGCCGATCGCCTCTCTCCGTTCAAACCACCCCGCGCCTGATCCGGTCGGCATGACGGGCCGTGCGCCGCTGCTATCAGGCCGCGCGCACGCTTCCGCACAGATCGAGGTCGCGACAGCGCAGGGCCATCGGCATGCGCTGCGGAGAGGCGCATATGAAACGGGTTGTTCTATTTTTCGCCGGCGTGGTCGCCGGCATCACGCTGGTCTTTCTGGCGGCCGGGTGGATCGGCTGGCCGGTCAAGTTCCCGGCCACGACGCAGGAAACTGCGACCGCTAGTCCGGAGAAAGCCGAGGCCAAGCATGAGGCCCCCGGACATGTCGAGTTGAGCGAAGATCAGATTCGCGAGGCCGGCATCACGCTCACGCGGGCCGGCGGCGGCATGCTGAAACGGCACTTCCTCGCGCCGGGATCGCTGATCCCCGACGCTGACCATATCGGCCGCGTCTCAGTGCGCGTGCTCGCGACCGTCACGGAACTGCGCAAGCGCCTCGGCGACGTCGTCGAGAGGGGCGAGATCGTCGCGGCGATCGAAAGCCGCGAGGTCGCCGACGCCAAGAGCGAATACCTCGCAGCACGGCTCACCAACGATCTGCAGCAGACCCTCTACGCACGGCAAAAGACGCTGGTCGAGACCCGCATCGTGTCGGAAAACGAGTTCCTGCGCACGCGGCTGACCGCGAACGACGCGCAGATCAAGCTCGACGGCGCGCGGCAGAAACTGTTTGCGCTGGGCCTGTCGGAAAGCGAGATCGCCGATCTGCCCAACCAGCCCCCCGAAAGCCTGCGGACCCAGTTCCTGCGTGCGCCGATCAGCGGCCGGGTCTCCGAGCGCCGCGTCGATCTCGGCGGATTGATCGGGCGCGAGGGCCAGGAAAGCGAGCTCTACGTCATCGTCAATCTCGACGACATCTGGGTTGATCTCGCGGTTTCACCCGAGGACATCAACGCGGTCCGCGAAGGCGTTTCGGTGAAGATCCGCGCCATCGGCACCGAGGATGAAGCCAGCGCCGGCGTGATCTTCGTCAGCCCCCTGCTCGACCGCGAGACCCGCAACGCCCGGGTGATCGCCACCCTGCCCAACCGGGATCACCGCTGGAAGCCGGGCACCTTCGTGACCGCGGAGGTGCCGCTGTCAGGCGCGCCGTCGACCGTCATTGTGTCGAAAAAGGCGCTTCAAACCATCAAGGGGACGCCAACCGTGTTCGTGCGCGATGCCGACGGCTTCGAGGCGAGGTCCGTGCGGACCGGCCGCGAGGACGACGACGATATCGAGATTATTTCGGGTCTCGCCGCCGGCGAGACCATCGCGGTGCAGAACACCTTCACGCTGAAGGCGGAGGTCGAAAAGGACGAGGCGGAGCACGGCCATGATTGAGCGCATCATCGGTCTTGCGATCCAGCGGCGCTGGGTCGTCGTCACACTGGCGGCGATCCTGATGTTCCTCGGCGGCCTCGCGTTGACGAAGCTGCCGATCGACGCGGTGCCCGACATCACCAACAAGCAGGTGCAGATCAACACCGTGGCCCCGGCGCTGTCGCCGGCTGAGATCGAGAAGCAGATCACCTTCCCAATCGAAACAGCACTCGCCGGCGCGCCGGGGCTGGAGAGCACGCGCTCGCTCTCCCGCAACGGCTTCTCGCAGATCACGGCGGCGTTCAGCGAAGCCACCGACATCTATTTCGCCCGCCAGCAGGTCGGCGAGCGCTTGACCGAAGTGCGCGCGCGCCTGCCGCAGGGCATCGAGCCGCGGATCGGCCCGACCTCGACCGGTCTTGGCGAAATCTACATGTGGACCGTCCATTACTCCGGCGAGAAGGCGCAGACTGACGGATCGCCGGGCCTGCAAAGCGACGGCCGCTTCCTTACGGCGGACGGCCAAATGCTGCAAAGCGAGGTCGAGAAGGACGCCTATCTGCGCGCGGTGCAGGACTGGATCATCAGGCCGCAGATCAAGATGGTGCCGGGTGTCGCCGGCGTCGATTCGATCGGCGGCTACCTCAAGCAATACCAGGTGCATCCCGATGCGGCGAAGCTGATTGCGCTCGGCCTCACCTTTGCCGATGTCGCCAAGGCGATCGAAACCAACAATGTCAGCCGCGGTGCGCGCTACATCGAGCGCAACGGCGAAGGCTTCGTGGTCCGCTCCGGCGGTCGCCTGGAGAACATCGAGGAGCTCGGCGCGGTCGTCGTCACCACCCGTGGCGGCGTCCCGGTCCGGATCCGCGATCTCGCGACGCTTTCGATCGGCGGCGAGACGCGCACTGGTAGCGCCAGCGAGAACGGCCGCGAGGTCGTGGTCGGCACGGCGCTGATGCTGATCGGCGCCAACAGCCGCACCGTGTCGGCCGCGGTCGATGCCAAGCTGCGCGCGATCACGCCGTCCCTGCCGGCCGGCGTCAAGGTCGAGACGGTGCTGGATCGCACCCAGCTGGTCGATGCGGCGATCGGCACCGTCGCGCGCAACCTCGGCGAAGGCGCGCTGCTCGTGATCGCGGTGCTGTTCGTGCTGCTCGGCAATTTCCGGGCGGCGCTGATCACCGCGCTGGTGATCCCGATCGCGATGCTGATGACCGCCATCGGCATGTGGCAAGGGCGCATCAGCGCGAATCTGATGAGCCTCGGCGCGCTGGATTTCGGCCTGATCGTCGACGGCGCGGTCATCATCACCGAGAACAGCCTGCGTCATCTCGCCGAGAAACAGCACGCGCTCGGCCGCGTGTTGACGCGCGACGAACGGCTGGCGACGGTACGCGCCTCCGCTGTCGAGATGGTGCAGCCGAGCCTTTACGGTCAGGCCATCATCCTGCTGGTCTATGTCCCGCTGCTCACCTTCACCGGCGTCGAAGGCAAGATGTTCGAGCCGATGGCGCTCACCGTGATCCTCGCGCTCGCGGCCGCCTTCGTGCTGTCATTGACGCTGGTCCCTGCGCTGATCGCGATCGGAATCACCGGTCGGGTCCAGGAAAAGGAGAACTGGCTCGTTGCCGCGTTGAAGCGCTGGTACAGCCCGCTGCTGCGGCGCGCGGTGGCAACGCCCGTTCCCGTCATCGCGGTTGCAGTCGTGCTGTTCGCAACTGCGCTGTTCGGGTTCTTCCGCCTCGGCCAGGAGTTCATCCCCTCGCTCGACGAGAAGAACATCGCCATGCACGCGCTCAGGATTCCGAGCACGGCGCTGTCGCAGTCGCAGGCGATGCAGCTGTCGGTCGAGAAGGCGGTCAGCCGCTTCCCGCAAGTGTCGTTCGTCTTCTCCAAGACCGGCACCGCGGAGGTCGCGAGCGACCCGATGCCGCCGAACGCGTCCGACACCTTCATCATCCTCAAGCCCCGCGCGCAGTGGCCGGATCCATCATTGACCAAGGAGCAGCTGATCGAGGACATCTCGAAGGCGGTCGGCCGGCTGCCCGGCAACGTCTATGAATTCACCCAGCCGATCCAGATGCGTTTCAACGAACTGCTCGCCGGCGTTCGCGGCGACATCGCGGTCAAGGTGTTCGGCGACGAGTTCGAACCGATGCAGAAGGCCGCCAACCAGATCGCAGCCGTGCTGCGCGGCGTGCGCGGTGCGACCGACGTCAAGGTCGAGCAGGCCGGCGGCCTGCCCGTGCTCGAGATCAAGGTCGACAAGGCGGCGATTGCCCGGCGAGGCCTCAGCGTCGCCGAGGTCCAGGACGTGATCGGTGCCGCGGTCGGCGGCCAGGACGCCGGCGTCGTCTACGAAGGCGATCGCAGCTTCGATATCGTGGTGCGGTTACCGGAGAGCGTGCGCTCCGATCTCGAGGCGTTGAGCAATCTGCCGGTTGCCTTGCCCAAGGCAACGCCGAGTTCGCCGGTGCAGAGCCTGCCGCTCAATCGCGTCGCGCAATTCTCCTTCACCGAAGGGCCGAACCAGATCAGCCGCGAGAACGGCAAGCGCCGCATCGTGGTGACCGCCAATGTCCGCGGCCGCGATCTCGGCTCGGTGGTCGAGGAAGCGCAGGCCAAGGTCGCGCAATCCGTGGCGTTGCCGCCCGGCTACTGGATGACCTGGGGCGGCCAGTCCGAGAATCTCGCCGCGGCGCGCCAGCGGCTTGCCGTCGTGGTGCCGGCCTGTTTTGCGATGATCTTCCTGTTGCTGCTGGCGGCGATGGGCTCAGCGCGCGATGCGCTGCTGGTGTTCAGCGCGGTGCCGCTGGCGCTCACCGGCGGCATCGCGGCGCTGTGGTTGCGCGGCATGCCGTTCTCGATCTCGGCGGCAGTCGGCTTCATCGCGCTGTCGGGCGTTGCGGTGCTGAACGGGCTCGTGATGCTGAGCTTCGTCAGGCAATTGCGCGAGCAAGGCGTGCCGATGCGGGAGGCCATCGAGCAAGGCGCCCTCACCCGCTTCCGGCCCGTGGTGATGACCGCGCTGGTTGCCTCGCTCGGTTTCGTGCCGATGGCATTCGCTACCGGCACCGGCGCCGAGGTGCAGAAGCCACTCGCCACCGTCGTGATCGGCGGCCTGATCAGCGCGACCCTGCTGACGCTTGCCGTGCTGCCCGCACTCTACGCACGGTACGGGCACGCCGGCAGCGCTGCGCGCAATGAGAGAACCGCGATTCAGCCTGCGGAATGACCGCGCGCTGGCCGGCGGTCCGCGGAAAAAAACGGCAGTTACAGCGCCGAACCAGCGCTGTAACATTTCTGTCATATGGCAAAACTAAACGAAGGCAGCGGCGGGCTGCCGCGGGCTTCATCAGGGGGAATAACAAAATGCGCCGTGCCATTACATTGTTGTCCGCGAGCATGATCGCGCTTTCAGCCGGCGCCGCCTCCGCGCAAAATGCTAAACCCCGCAACCTGATCCTGTTCGTCCCCGACGGCCTGCGCGGCGGCATCGTGACGCCGGAGACGGCGCCTGCGATGGCCGAGATCCGCGACAAGGGCGTCCACTTCAAGAACTCGCACTCGCTGTTCCCGACGTTCACGATGGCGAACAGCTCGGCGCTGTCGACCGGCCACTATCTCGGCGACACCGGCACGTTCTCGAACACGATCTTTACCGGTTACACCTCGGCGCCGGCCGGCGACACCGTGGTGCCGTTCATCGAGAACGACGCCGTGCTCGCCGACATCGACGATCACTTCAATGGCGACTACCTCAACGAGGAGACGCTGCTGAAGATGGCCCGCGGCCAGGGTTTTAGCACCGCCGCCATCGGCAAGGTCGGCCCCACCCTGCTGTTCGACCACACCGATCGCGGCAAGAACACGATCGTGGTCGACGATTCCACCGGCGGCAAGACCGGCGTGCCGCTCTCCGACGAGATGAAGGAGGCACTGACCAAGGCCGGCCTGCCGCTCGCGACGCCGAGCCGCGGCGACAATGCCAAGGCGGGCGACGCCAAGACGCCGGGCACCACGGTCGCCAACGTCGCGCAGCAGGCCTACATGGCCGACGTCGCCACCAAGGTCGTGCTGCCGATGTTCAAGGCGCGCAACAAGCCGTTCGTGCTGGTGTTCTGGTCGCGCGACCCGGATGGCAGCCAGCACAACACCGGCGACAGCCTCAACACCATCACGCCCGGCATCAACGGCCTGACCTCGATGGCCGGCATCAAGAATGCCGACAACAACCTCGCCCAGCTCCGCAAGGCGCTCGACGAGCTCGGGCTGTCCGCCACCACCAACATCATGGTCTCCTCCGACCACGGCTTCTCGACGATCTCGAAGGAGAGCAAGACCAGCCCCTCGGCCAAGATCGCCTACGACGACACGCCGAAGGATTTCCTGCCGATGGGCTTTCTGGCGATCGATCTCGCCAAGGCGCTGGACCTGCCGCTGTTCGATCCGAACGACAAGAACGCCAAGGTCGCCGACAACGCCCATCCGAAGGCCGGCAACGGCGTGCTCGGCCAGGACCCGGCCAAGCCTGACGTCGTGGTCGCGACCAATGGCGGCTCGGACCTGATCTACCTGCCGAACCGCGACAAGAAGCTCGCCGACCGCGTGATCAAGGCGCTGCTCGAGCAGGACTATGTCAGCGGCCTTTTCGTCGACGACAAGCTCGGCACCTTCCCCGGCACTCTGCCGATGTCGAACCTCAATCTGAAGGGCAAGGCGGTGACGCCGAACCCGTCGATCGTGGTCAACTTCCGCTCCTGGTCGAGCGGCTGCGAGATCCCGACCAACTGTTCAGTGCAGATCGCCGACACCGTGCTGCGCCAGGGCCAGGGCATGCACGGCAGCTTCAGCCGCGGCGACACCTACAACTTCACCGCGGCGATCGGCCCCGACTTCAAGGCCGGCTATGTCGACCCGCTGCCGGTCAGCAACGCCGATGTCGGCATGACTGCGGCGCAGCTGCTCGGCCTGCGCGCGCCGAACAATGGCGGGTTGATCGGCCGGGTGATGTCGGAAGCGCTGCCGAACGGCATCGTGCCGAAGATGGCCGAGGGTACCCTTGTGTCGAAGAAGCCGTCCGCCAACGGCCTGCGCACCGTGCTCAAATTCCAGCGCGTGCTCTCGACCCGCTATTTCGACGTCGCCGGGTTCCCAGGCCGCACGCTCGGGCTCGAGGAGACCGACGGCAAACAGAAAACGGCGGGGAAGTGATCCCCGCCGCTCTCGCCTGAAGCCTTCTCGTTCGGGATGATGCACGCATCATCCCGGATGAAGGTCACATCATTCCGATGTCGAACACATTGGGCAGTTGGGTCGCGAGCGGCAGCGCGGCCGCGCCGACCAGCGTCGCCACCATTGCCGCCAGCGCACGCCCGGTGCGGCGCTGACCGCGCATCCGGCCCGCGATCCACTCCAGAACCTTGGTGTCGATCTTCGTTCCCTGGGTCGGTGCCCAGCGATCGATTTCGGTGTCCGCCGACAGCGCCACCGTGCGCGGCGGCACCGGCAGGCCGGACTCGGACGCGGCGTGATGGGCGATCGCCTTGGCGAGCAGATCGTCGAACCGGCCGCCATCGCTACGCTCGGCAGCGGCCTCGTTGATCGAAAACAGCGCCTCGATCTCAGCCCGGCTGACCGGCTGATGCTCGACCGCGGCCGCCGTCAGGATGCGCGCGCACCAGGCAGCGTCATCGGCATCAAGTGACCGGGAGAAATGGATACGGCCCTTGGTGGTCGGGCCTTCGCCGGTGATGACGCCGTCGCGCACGATGGTCAGCGCATGGGCGGCGGTCTTGCGGCAGGATGGGGACAACGCACCGCTGAGAGCCTCAGCGGTCTTGGTACTTGGGGTAGACATTGTGGGAGCTTTCAATTCCTATCTCAGGCCAGCTTTTCCATGCGGGCGTAAACGAGTGGTTAATGATTCGGAACTTGGGTTCCGAGATTTTTAGATGGTTGCTATTTGGTCGCTTTAAACGCTGTCACGGTTCAGTCCTATAGCAGCCAGGGCCGGCGTGATGACGGCGATAAGCGGCATTATCTGGGCATTTCCAAGCTTTTGTGCCGCAGCTGATATTTCGTCGCGGAGGTTTGGATCAAAACAAGTTGCTTGGAATTCCACGCTCAAGGAGAAATGTTTCACCTTTTTTCAGAACCCGTTCACTTAAGCCTTTTCCAGTCCTATACTGGAACAGACCGCCTCAAATACAAATTTTGCAGCAACTTCAAAGAGATGAGGTAAAATCATGGCACTTCAGATTGGCGCCGTCGCTCCCGACTTCGAAGCCGAGACCACCGAAGGAAAGATCAAGTTCCACGACTGGATCGGCAGCAGCTGGGTGCTTTTGTTCTCCCATCCCAAGGACTTCACCCCGGTCTGCACCACCGAGCTTGGCGCACTCGCCCGCCTGAAACCCGAATTCGACAAGCGCGGCGTCAAACTGATGGGCCTGTCGGTCGATCCGGTCGACCGCCACGCCAAATGGTCCGAGGACATCAAGGAGACCCAGGGCGCCGCGCCGAACTACCCGATGATCGGCGACACCGACTTCAACGTGTCGAAGCTCTACGACATGCTGCCGGCCTCGACCTCGGGCGATCCCCTCACCCGCACCGCGGCCGACAACCAGACCGTCCGCAACGTGTTCGTGATCGGACCGGACAAGAAGATCAAGCTCGTGATGGTCTATCCGATGACCACCGGCCGGAACTTCCAGGAGATCCTGCGCTCGATCGACTCGCTGCAGATGACCGCCAAGCATCGCGTCGCCACCCCTGCCGACTGGAAGCAGGGCGAGGACGTGATCATCGCGGGCTCGGTCAGCGACGACGAGGCCAAGACGATCTACCCGCAGGGCTGGAAGGCGCCGAAGCCCTATATCCGCATCGTGCCGCAGCCGAAGTAACGGCAGGTACGTAGCGTCCGGGTGACCCGCGCACGGCCCGTTATCGTCTGGTTCCGCGACGATTTGCGGCTGTAGGATCACCCGGCCCTGCATGAGGCGGCCGGCCGCGGCGCGCCCGTGGTTGGCCTCTACGTCCGCGACGAACAAAGCCTTGTGCTTAAACCTCCTGCCGCGCGCCCCCTCGGGGGCGCGACGCGCTGGTGGCTTTCGCAATCGCTGCGCGCGCTCGGCAAGAGTCTCAACGCCATCGGCGGAACGCTGGTGCTACGCACCGGGCCGGCCGCTGCCGTGATTGCCGCCCTGGCGCACGAGATCAATGCGCAGGCCGTGTTCTGGAACACCATCGCGCAGGCGCCGCATCACGCAATTGCCGGAGAGATTGAATCCGCACTCGCAAGTGACGGCATCGGCTCGGAAATCTTCCCCGGCGACCTGCTGGTCGACCCCAAGGCGATCCGCAACAAGGACAACCGGGGCCTGCGTGTGTTCACTCCGTTCTGGCGGCGCGTGCAAGGGCTCGGCGATCCGGCAAAGCCGTTGCCGGCGCCGAAGAAGTTCACATCGATCGGCGGCGTCGCGAGCGAAGCGCTCGACGGCTGGACGCTCGAGCCGACAAGGCCGGATTGGGCCGGCGGCCTGCGCGAGAGCTGGACGCCGGGCGAGGCCGGCGCGCAGGCGCGGCTGAAGGCGTTCCTCGATGAGACCATTCGCGGCTATTCCGACGACCGCGACCGGCCGGACCGCGACGGCACCTCGCGCCTGTCGCCTCGTTCCTGGTCAAGCACCTCCTGATCGACTGGCGTGCGGGCGAACAATGGTTCTGGGACACGCTGGTTGACGCCGATGCCGGCTCCAACCCGGCGAAACTGGCAATGGGTCGCCGGCTCCGGCGCAGACGCCGCGTCTTCAACCCGATCCTGCAGGGCGAGAAATTCGATCCGGACGGCGCCTATGTCCGGCGCTGGGTGCCCGAGCTGGCGCGGCTCTCCAACGATGTGATCCATCAGCCCTGGGCCGCGACGCCGATCGAGCTCGCCAGTGCCGGCATCGAACTCGGCAAGGGCTATCCGAAGCCGATCGTCGATCACAAGCAGGGCCCGAACGCGCGCTTGCGGCTTACGCGAAGATCCGTGGCAAAGACTAAGCGCCGCGATTGACCAGCAGCACCGCGGCGGCGCAGGCCGCCATGCCGGCAATCGCAACATAATCCAGCCGCTCGCCGAACAGGACATAGGCCATCAGCGCGGTCGTTGCCGGCACCAGATAGAACAGGCTCGCGACGGAGGTTGCGGCACGGTGACGGATCAACCAGTACAACAGCCCGATCGAGCCGATCGACAGTGCGAACACCAGCCAGGCGATCGCCAGCACGAACTCGGTGGTCCAGTGCACGACACTGGTCTCGAACAGATAGGCGCCCGTGCCGAAGAAGATCGTCACCGCGACGTACTGCACCAGGTTGCCGGCGCGCCAGTCGATCCGGTTGCAGTAGCGGCGCTGATAGAGCGTGCCGAGCGTGATGCTGATCAGCGAGACGCCGGAGGCAAGCCAGCCCCATCCGGCGTCGCCGGTCATCGGCCGCTCGTGCAGGATCAGGACGACGCCGGCGAGGCCGAGCACCAACCCGCCCCATTGCAGCGGCGTGACACGCTCCCCGAGCCAGCGGTTGGCGATGGTCGAGGTCAGGATCGGTTGCAGCCCCGGGATCAACGCCGACAGGCCTGCGGGAATCGAATGCGCGATCGCGATCGCGGTGCCGCCGAGATAGAAACCGTGCACCAGGATGCCGGCCACCGCGCTGTGGAAGACGCCGGTCCGGTCCGGCCATTTCGGCCGCGCCACCGCGGCGATGACCGCCATCACCGCCACCACGAACGCCATCCGGATCGCCAGATAGGTCAGCGGCTCCGCATTGTTGATGACGTATTTGGTGCCGATGAATCCCGTGCTCCACAGCACGACAAAGATCGCCGGCGCCAGACGAGCGGCAGTTTCCTCGAAGCTCTTGTTCATTGCAGGCCGTCATTGCCTGAAGATGCGGCAGCCGGCAATCGCGAATTTTTGTGAGGCTGACGGACCGATGCCACAAGCAAACTGTCGTCCCGCCGAAGGCCGGGACCCATACGCCGCAGCAAGTGTTGTGAACGGGACTCGTCATTCCACCATCGCGTAACAATTTCCGTTTGGGGTTATGGGTCCCGGCCTTCGCCGGGACGACATGGAATGTATGAGGTGGCTTGCCAGTCATACACCCGCATTCTCGCGACATGATTTGTCCGAGCTTTGCATTTCGTTCCGCCCTCTTCAACAGAGGGCGCAGGGAAAGCCGGGTGCCGATCGCACCCATGGGCCCCGAGCAAAAGGTAGAAAGCTCGGGGGTAGGACCACAGGTGTAACCGGAAACGACCCGGCTTTCCCTGCGCGATGGGCTACGGCTTACTTCGTGCTCTCCCCGGCGAGACTGGGCTTTGTTGTCACCGTCGTCGCGCAGATGCTTCGCATCTCGCGGGAGACACCTACCACTAGGGCGTCAGGACCACACGACTTCACCGTCCGCCTCATGCGCACTCGTCAGTTGCGCAATCGGCGTCCACCGCATCTCGACCCACGTTCGTGACGACCGCGAAGCGCCCCTCGTGTCG
>NZ_LGHK01000094.1 GCF_001908235.1 Bradyrhizobium sp. NAS96.2 | reverse complement strand
ATGGGGACGGTCCTCCGGTCGGGCTACGCCCTCCCTTCGGTCCGTCCCCATCGGCGCAGTCTCATCCTGATTGTCGCTGGAGTCTCACCCTGATCGCCGCCGCGCAGATGTTTCTCGCTCGAGCCGATCACCCAGCGACCCAAAGCGCCGCGGCTGACCGGAACGCCGGCGCGTTCGAAGGCCTGCGCCAGGCGGTAGAGCGGCGTGCCATCGACATATTTATGAACCAGCGCGAACGCCAGCGTTGAGGCCGTGGCAACGCTGCCCGGCAGCGGCTGCGTCGGCATCGGCGCGGTCACGACAGGGGCGTTGATCCCGGTGCGATCGCAATGGCGGCACGCATATTTGAAGCGTACGTTCTGTAAAACCTTCGCCTTCACCTCAATATGAAGTTGCTCGGTGACAGCCTCGCCCATGCGATGCATCTGGTCACGGCAGCAAGGACACGCCTTCTGATCGTTGGGCAGGTCATACTCGACGCGCTCACGCGGCAGGTTCGCCGGCAGAGGCCCGTGGCCGCGCTTCTTTCCCGTTGTGTTTTTGACGGGTGGCAAGCCCGTGTCCGGAAGTTCGGCGATATTGTTCGTTTCACTGCCGGCGTCATCCTCATCGGCGGCCTGCTCGGCTTCATTGAAGAGACGATCGACGTGCTTTTCGCTGCGTGGCGCAAAACGATGCAGGCGTGCCAGCGCCAGTTCTTCCTCGAGTTTGACGACGCGGTCGGCGAGTTGATGGTTCTCCGCCTGCAGCGCAGCAATGCGCGCCAACAGCACTTCAACACTCGGATCGCCGGTTCGATTCATCGGATTCTTGAATCTGAACCGTACCGACGCGTCAACCGCTCAACTCGAGAGCTCAGCCGGCAACCTGATATTGCCGCACCGGATGGCGGACCATCGCATCGATGTCGATGCCGTCAAGGATCCAGTGCAATTGCTCGGTCGTCAGCGTGACGACCGCCTCCTGGCGGCGCGGCCATCGGAACTTGTCCTCGGTCAGCCGCTTCAGGACCAGCACAAAGCCGGACCGGTCGAAGAACAGCAACTTCATCCGGTCGCAACGGCGATTGCAGAACGCAAAAACAGCCGGAGTGAATGGATCGAGCGCCATCGTCTCCTGGACCAGGACCGCAAGGCTGTTGATGCCAGCCCGGAAGTCGATCGGCTCACGGTGCGGATAGACCTGCAGGTCACCGCCCAGTCTGAACATGGCCCAGTGCTCCGATGATCGCCGTCAATGCATCCACATCGCCGCATTCCAGCGCGAGCTTCACGCCGTTCGGCAGCGACACGCTCACTTTGGCCGGAGAACAAAAAGCTGGAGTCCCTTTGGGTTCCGAACCACGCACTTCATCGCAAGTCGCCGGCAAATCCACCGTCGCCACGCTGTCTTGCCGCGACAGGGCTCGATCGGCGGACCCCTCAAGCTGAACCGGGATGAACGCCGGGCGTGAGGACGGCGGCAGCGACCTGGTCGCAGTGTGCTTCTTGATCCACTTCCGAAAGAGGTTCGCGTTGACCCCATGTTCGAGCGCAAGCCTCGATACCGAAACCCCAGGCTCAAGGTAGGCCGTGACAAGACGCTCTTTCGATGCCGCCTCGTAGCGCCGGCGACCGTTCCGGCCAACAAGCCTGACCCGCAGTTTCTGATCATCCGCTGCCATCACAAGGTGTCCACCTATTTTGGTGGACACCTCATGCATCAGAGCACTCAAAAGCAAAAGGTGCGGAGAAATTCGCGCTTACGGCAGAGCTGCTCCTGGCCGAGGGGCATCGCCTGGTGTTCCGAGACTTCGGACTTGCGGACAGCTCCCGCGATCCAGCTTGGGATCCGCGCTTGGAACGGCTCCTGGCACTCGCTGCAGGTGCTGAGGTGTGGGTGAAGCTGTCGGGGATCGGCCGCGTTCCAGATGGCTGGGCCAAGGCAGCTGCGGGTAAACTGTTGGAGGAGCTCGCGCCGGAACAGCTGCTCTTGGGGGTCGGAGCAGCCCCACATGATGGCCGCTCACGCCTATGCGCCACCCTATGCACAGACGTTGGCCTGGCTTGAGGAGCTCGTCTCAGACGCCGACGCGAGGGGACAGATCTCTTGCGAGACTCCGGCTGCCTTGTACGGCTTCCGCACTAAAGACTTTTTGTGGGGAAACGAAATACGTATCTGCACTGCGTGCCTATGTTCCGGGCTTGCGCTTAGCGCGAGTAGACTTCCCTTGATGGGAGTCGTCAGATCGGGCCGGTCCCATCAACCATGCTTGGTGCCATGCGGCCCTTCATTGAGCCACCGGGATTGTTTTTTTTCGACCTTCAGTATCAGGCGAGCGCCAGGATTCGTGACTTCTATCGACATCATTGGTGTCTGGCCGATCCATTGCGTCACGATCGTGGGCAGCATCATATCTCTGCAACTGTGTCTGATAGGAGTGTAAGCCACGCCTGCGCATCGTCTAAGACGCAACCCAGACGTGCTCGAGTAGCGGCTGGGCGGCGGCAATACGCGCTCCCATCCTGATTGTCGCGCCATAAGCGGCGGAATCCACACGGCAATCGCGGTGTGGCCCGAGCGTTACGCCGTAGAAAAGCGCAGCGCACAGGCGGTCTGGTTGAGTGGCGGCCATGATATCCCCATCCCCGTCGCCACGAGATGAACCTGAACGCATGAACATCCTCCAGGCCCAGATGATCAGGCAGGCGATCGGCCAAAATATCGGCTGAACTTTGATAGTGTTGAGATATGATCGTTGCGTCGCGGTGACAGATTACGGACGCTCATATCCTCGATCATGCGTCGGCGGCGAGGGCTCTGCTCGACTATGATAACCCTCCTGTCTGAAGGGTTGGGCTCTGAAAAACCCTCAGTCCTCTCAGACAGGAGGCGGTCGTCGCCACTTCTCCTCAAATGCCGCGCCAGCGGCTTCGTTCAACCCTGAAATTGCAAGCTTTCGAGCCTTCAGTCCCATAAAACTGCAATCTTACACCTCACTGCGCTCCAAAAATCGACTCCAACTTAATCCCTTGGGAGGTCTTAATCCCTTGGGAGGTTCATCACGGACGACTGCAGACCTCGAGGCCTCGTGTCTCAAAAGCTTGAGTTTCCAAGCCCGCCGCCTTGTCAACACCGCCCCATCAACGGTCTCGGCACTTTTCACGAATGGCTTCTTACACTTGCTGCCGTGAACCGATTCACTGGCCGCTTAAGACCGAGATTCTCTCTTAAATTCTGCCCAGAGTATCTGGATCTAAATTTGCCTCGCCGGCGCAATTCGGGAATGACGAGCTCAATAAAATCCTTGAGTCCGCCGGGAAGAGTCGCCGGCATTACGTTGAATCCATCAGCAGCACCTTGATCAAAGTTGTCCACCATTTCATCGGCGATCTCGTCCGGTGTTCCCACGATCATGAGGTGACCCTTGGTTTCCGATACTAAGTGGATCAGTTGTCTCCAGGTCGACTTCTGGCGTGCGGCTAGGTCGAGCAGCACCCTCTGACGACTTTGGACCAAATTCGTCTGCGGTAAAGTCTCGGGAACAAATGAATCAAGGTTTATCGAATGCAGGTCGACGCCCACCAAGCGCTCGGCCAATCCGATTTGTACGTCGATGTGCGTATACGATTGCAATCTTTGAAGCTTCTCAGATGCTTCTTGCTTGGTCTTTCCAACGATCGGGATAATGCCCGGCATGACTAGCACCTGATCGTCCTCGCGCCCAACTGCGCGCGCTTTCTCTTTGAGAGTTGCGCGGTATCGTTTACCCTGTTCCAAAAACGGCGCGGCCACGAATACGACCTCGGCGAGTTCTGCAGCGAAGACCATTCCAGCATCGGAGGCGCCAGCTTGAACCAGCACAGGATACCCTTGCGGTGGCCTTGCAATATTCAGCGGGCCTCTGACTGCGAAGTAATCCCCTTGGTGGTTAAGCAAATGCAGCTTCCCAACATCGGCAAAAATACCACTTTGCTTGTCGCGAACGAAAGCATCGTCTTCCCATGTGTCCCAAAGTCCCTTGACAACGTCTACGAATTCTCTCGCTCGAACATAGCGCCTGTCGTGATCTGGAAGCTCATCTTCACCGAAATTTGGAGCCTCGAACTTAGATGCAGAGGTGACAATGTTCCAGGCCGCACGTCCCCGCGATAGGTGGTCGAGTGAGGCGAACATCCGTGCAAGATGATAGGGCTGGTGGTACGTCGTGGTCGCTGTGCCGACAAGGCCGATTTCTTGCGTTCTCGATGAAAGCGCTGACAACAGCGTGATCGGCTCAAACCCATCGTTTCGGCTTATACGAGCTACGTGTGCATCATATCGCTCTAAGACGCTAGGGCTATCCGGGAGGAATACAAAGTGAAATGCCGCGTCTTCCGCAAGTGTCGCTAGATGAGTATAATAATTGACATCAACTCCACCATTCGCTGGCACGCTAGGATCGCGCCATGCACCTTCGTGATATCCAGTAGTAAAGAGCATCACTCCGAGCTTCATCTCATGATTGCGCGACATGTCTTATCTCCCTTTGAATTGAACCGATCCTCACGCCAAGTGCGTATGTTGATTAGACAGACGAGCTCGGCTCAACCCGCGATGAGCAGGCTAATTGGTGACATGCTTCTGCTATCGAGATCAATTAATAGCGTTGGTAGTTGACCGGGCACGAGTAGTGCCTCGCTGCCCCTCGCGACGCATGCCGAGCCTTAACGGCTCTCTAAGGGCTCGAATTTCGACCGCGGTAGGGTTGTGCTTCGAGCAGCTGATTTGCGGTTGCCAGACACCGACATTCGGAGTTGCGGCTTCGCTGGCGAGCCAAGCGTTCTTAATTTCGTGGGGTGTCGGCTGGTAGTGTTCCGTCAAAAGCGGCCAATGCAAACCCAGGCCACACGTCGCCCGCGCAAACGGCTCGATGGAAGCCAGGCTCGCTTCGAAAGACTAGGACCAAGAACGCCGAGCTCGGTGTTCAGCAGTTGATGATGCTGGTGACAGGTCGATCTTAAAGGTTGTGAACTTGTCGAATGGGCCACACCATTGGTCTACACACACAACTTGATCTGGCGCAGACTTGGCCCCGGGCTCAGTTTTTTTGAAGGGTTCTTTCAGATTGGCTAAAAGATCGCCAGGACCGTGCCCGCGGTTCTCTGCTTCTATCACAAGGACCGCCTGCAGGTGTTCGATCTCCTCGTGGACGAACGGGCGGCTGGTGGTCTTGAACGCCTCAACAAATTTGCATCGGCATGAGCGAGACAAACCGCGAACTAGATCGCGACGCCGTAATCGCGGGCGACGTCTTTGTAGACAACTTAATCATGGCCAACACAATGTCGGAAAAGCTTGCCTACTGTGAGGCGCCGTCGGTGAACACGTTCAACAACCTCGCGCGTGCAAAGCGGCGGCTATGCCGTCCCGATCCATGGCCAGACCTGTGTCGATGAGCCCGCTCGACCGGATCTGCTGCTGCTCGCGATCGATGCCGATGCCTTCATCCTCAACATCGTTGACGACGTGACCAAGGAGTGCCTGGGGGGCGATTCCGCAGACGTCGATCTCCGGGCGACGCATTGCCCGCGAGCTCACGGCAATCGTCGAGCCACGCGGCAAGCTGGCAATGATCGTCTCCGACCACGGCATAAATTCATTGCAATTCATGCTCGCTTGGAGCGAGGACACAGTCATCGATTGGCCCTTCCTCGCGCCGGGACAGTCGCTGCAGAATGACTTCTTCAAGAGCTTCAAGGGCCGGCTGCGCGATGAACTGCTCAACGAATCCTGCTCCGCAGCCTATGCCGCGCACGTCACCGCAATGGATGATCGGCACGCAACCCAAACGAGCTCCGCCGATCGTCCGTTACTCCACCGACGCCACTTGGCGTACAAAACTCCGACACTCTAACAGCCGCTGGATGAAAGTTCGGCGGCAAGTCAATCGGGCCAAGGGCACGTTCCAGGGAATGGCTCGGTGCGCTGGGATGCGGGGCCGAACGATTGGCGGGATGTTTGGTCACGAACGCGATTGTGCGACATCTAATCGGTCCATTTTCAGTAGCCTAATTCTATGTTTACCCCATAAGTCAATGGCTTTCCCGTCAAAAACTCCACTAGATTTTGAGTGCCTAACTCCAAAATGCGTTCTTCCATGTCGTCCGCATCGCCGCCCTGATGAATTGATGCAACGACGTTTGGAAGAGACTGAATCGGAAGTCGAGCACCGCCGGTTGGCCAGGTTCGGCCATAATCATATCGGGGCCACACATCTGATCCATATCCGCGCAAGCGGCCGGAGGTAAGTGCCTCGTAAAGCGCCTTCTCTTGAACCAAGTTACCACGTGCAATGTTGATCAAGAATGCAGATGGCTTCATCGCCTCGATTTCCGCCCTCCCGAACATCTGATCTGTATCGGCAGTGCTCGGAACCGCAAGGACAACGTAGTCGCATTCGCCGAGAAAAGAATGTAGCTCATCCATTCCGCACATCGCGTCGATGTTTTCCACGGGCTTATCTTTCCGACGTCGGATACCAATTACGCGCATACTGAAGCCCTTTGCAAGCTTAGCAACAGCAGTCCCAATGCCTCCAACACCGATCAGGCCCATCGTACGGCCATGGAGCATGGCTGAGCGATACCCAGGTGAGCGGGGGGGAAAGTACCGGAAATTATTCGCAGCCGCTTGATGCTTGACCAAAGTATTCTTGGCTAGGGCAAGCGCGAACATCATCACCTGCTCAGCAAGTGGTAGGGCGTAGGCGCCGGGCATATTCGCAACCTTGAAGCCGCGTTGCTTAGCCAAAGCAAGACCACCAATCAGTTCCAAGTCATCCACGCCCGTGTGCAGCCAATTCAAAAACTTAAGGTTCTTTGCAATCTCCAAGATGCCTTTTGGAAGAGCGAAGCCCATGAACACGTCCGCATCCACAGCGTGGCGCTTCAACTGTTGGAATGTGCTCTCCCACCGCGAAAAGAACTCTCCCTCAGCAGACACCACTTCTGTGCCGCGCGGCACCGCATCCTTGATGTATCTCAGCTCTTCGTCTGTTGTGTGCCACAAGCACAGCACTTTCATAATACCATTCTCCTGAGTTCCGACGGTCTTCGGCGAAGGTCCTGTCGAATTGCTGAGGCTCGGCAGGCATCATTGGCATGAATACGATTAGTGTTGGCCGGACGAACCAACGAACTTGACTGGTTTGAGGCGATGCCTCTGGTCACAGGTCCCCATCAACTCGCTATGTGTCAACTTCAACAAACGAGGGAAGTACCGACCGCCGCCACGTCGTCCCACCGGAAGATTACCGTTCATTCGGCAAGGATCGGCTTTTGGAATAGGCTTCCCCATCCCTCCAAAGTATCTTCGCATCCGGCAAGCCGCAGGGCGTGCCAGCACAGCGCCTGGTTCGACGAAATGACCCTCTTGCCTGTTTCCTGCTCTGCTCTAGTAAGAATGGCTGCGGCGCGCATCTGGGTGCAGGCGACAACGATGACGTCGGCATCAGCGCGCGCGGCTGCGATCTGAACAGCTTTAACTATGCTTTCAGGGCTTATGAATGGAGCTTCATCGGCGATAAAGCCTGTCTCATTGCAGAAAGTGCAGATAGACGTAACTTTTGTGCCGGTGGACTCGATGGCTCGGACCATCTGCAGTGCGACCTCCCGCGGATATGGAGAAACAAAGGCGACGTGGCTTGCTCGAAGGGATCTTAAAGCGGCCTTGATCCCAGTGAATGGGTCAGTGACGAGAGCTTTCGGATGCACGCTTCTGATCCGCCGCTGCAGCTCGTCCTGACCAATGACCATACTCGCTGAGGTGCAGCCCAAGGCGATCACGTCCGAAGGACGCATCTCGTTAATTTGCCGTACCGCACCATCGATTTGGTCGGCTTGCCGAGCAAGGATTTCGGTCGACACCGTTTGACCGCGTCGCCGAGAGCTAGAAATGCGACTTTCGTACAAGGCCACGCCCGGGATGCGCAACATCTCGCGGGCTTCATGAGAGAGAGTCTGGTCGTTTGATATCACGACCATACCGATGTGAGCCCGAACGCCGAACCCAGAATCTAATTGGTACGGCACCGAGAGCCACTTTTCATCGAGCTTATGCATGCTCATCCGATCGGATGGTTGGAGCTATCAGGCAACTGTTTGCTGAAAACAGAAACGAGTGCAGAAACCAGCCCCCCACCTGCGAGGCTCCAAGGCCCTCCTGACTCAGACCCGGACGCAAATGATGGCGGCTATTCGCCACGTTCCTCTAACCGCACTGAATTAATCCGAGCGGCTTCGACATCACAATATATCTGGTATATTGGGCATGTCAACCAAATAGACTGATTTGGTATGCTGGTACGAACTCTTATCGAACTATCGGGTTGCGCGAAGCGTGCTGGTCCCATCGCGACCTCGCTGAGCCTAAGCCGAATCGTCGCCGATAGCGCGGCACCGGCGACCCCCATCGCCGATGGAGTTGGCGGCGGTGAGATTACGTTCATCTATCTGCGGCCCGCAAAACACGTCTCGTCCGCTTTCGAGACTGGTATTCTGCCGGCAATCCTAGGCGGCCAGATTGTGATCGACCTCTGGGTCTCCGAAGTCGGAATGACCCGCCATCTCGCGCGGCGGTTCGCGGAGAAATGCGCGCTCTATATTGATGCACCTATCGCCCGCATGTTTCCTCAGGCAGCGTAGCATGGCACGATTACCCTTAGCGGTTGGCGAGGACACGAAATAGCGAATGCGTTGAAACCCGTCGAATGCACGTGAAGCAGGAACCTACGGATGTAATTCGTTGGCATCAAGCGCCATAGTCTTGTGGCGATTGCGATCGCGATCGTCTTTGCAACGAAATTGAACCTTGTCGTCATCGATATCGATCAGGCGGGCGTTGGAGATGGCGACGCGGCGCATATATCGTGTGATATAACGGGGCTTTCTTCAGTCCGGCGAAGGTTCGCTTGGCGTAGACCACCCAGTCCTTTTTCTTGGTGGGAGCAATGTGACGCAAGAAGGCATCGCGTATCCGAAGTGGTTCCAAGAGAGAAAAGAACTGTAGGTCGAAGGCATCGAAGGCCTGCTGGAGATCGAGCCGACGAAACAGACGCGCCATCACGGCGACAGGCTGAAGAAATTAGAGCGGCAGGAAAGCCATCGCGGGCCATCCGGGACAATTCCGCTATCCGGAACCACGAAATGCAGGATGGTGAAAAAGCGCTTGCCCCCAGTTATGGAGCACTGCGAAGAAATCCGATCTGCGCGCGCAGATGCTTGGGGGCAGCCGCAATGGTGCGTAACGTCTCGGCGGCGGCCCGGAGCAGAATGTTGTAGACACCCATTGTTTTGCAGGGCGATGGCAGCGGTGGGTTGCGATACGGCGAAGGCCACGTGAAAATGCTGCTTGGCAGTAACGGTCTCGACAGTCGTCGTAGCAAATGCGCTCGTGGTCACAGTGATCACAGCTTTCGACATCAGCACCAAGTGCCGCAATTCGACAGAGTTCGATCGCGCTCATGACGCGACGCTCTGCAGTACATCGGCTCCACTGGCTTTCACGATAGACTACCCCCTAACAGCGGAATATGTTCCCCCTCCGATCCCAAGCGGGCCATCGGTCTGGGAATCAGAGTTGCTTCGGCGGTGCTGGCCGTGGCTCAGCGCGAGCCGGCCACGGCAACAGGTCTAGAGGGCGCGATGTCGCGCAGATCTTGTTGGTAGCAATGCGCAGGTACCTGGCCGTGGCGGCGAGGCCGCGATGACCAGGAAGGCGTTAAATGATCCGTAGATCGGAGCCGGATTCGAGGAGATGCACGGCGAAAGCGTGCCGAAGCCAATGTGCGGTGACAGGTCCTGAGGGACCAGCCAAACGATGCGCCTTCTGGCAGACCCTCAACGGCGTCCTTCGCGGTCGGCCGAACGTGATGAACACTTGGGAACAGCTATCCCTGCGCGCAAACGGCCTCTCCACTAGCTGCTCAGAATCTCCAGCAGCGAGGGCGACTGCGTCACGTACCCTGCGAGCTTTACCTGGTCGACAACCATCTGGGCACTGTCAATGGCAGCGGCCTTCAGGCGAACGGCCTCCGAAAATGCCGCGCAGCAAGTGATCATGAACACCCGATGTTTGCCGCAATCCACGCAGACGAGAAAATGCACAACTTCCTCAGCTCAAGACGACGGGTAGCTTCTGGTGCTTCTTCGGAAGCGAGATGTCTCCTTTAAGGCGCCATGCTTTCTTGAGTGTAACCTTGTAAAGGAACTGAAGCGCCGCAATAGCGTATGGATCAAGTTGGGGCCAGCTTCTTCTCGGTTGTGAGATAGATCTGGTAGGTCCGAATGTGCTCGGGGGTCACGGCATGCGGCGACCTGCGAAATTAGCGTGCAAAGAGCGATACCTTTTGGAGATGCCTGAGCGTGCGGGCTACAGATTAAGCACCGGCATGCCCTCGGCATCCGTTGTCGAAGAACCGTCATGAGAAGCTCCTTGCGACACACAAAAGCGCTGCAAGTAGCTCTTCCATCAGTGTCGCAATCGAGCTTACCGCGAAGAGGTATGGTCTAAGATAAGCAGGCTGAGCCGATTGAGTGCCGCTCAGGGTGACTCTCGGGGAAAACAAACTCGCTCGGCATAGCTTGGGAGTTGGCATACAGCGCCAAGCTCAACGACGTTGATCCGCGGACCGAGCTCGCCGGCGTACTCACGCGCATCAATGACATGCTATCCCAAGCCTGGACGATCTTCTGCCCTGGAACTGGCAAAAGCTCGTACGGGTTAGCCAGGAAGACGCATAAAGTGCAAGCGGTTTGTCAGCACCAGATTGACGCCTGCCAGCAACTGATTGATGGCTTCCTGAAGCCCCGCTTCCTGCCCACTTCCGACCGCCGCAGTTCAACCCGTCGACATCCTGAGAAAGCGGCACGGCACCAAATATCATTCCCATCAATGCTACCGCTCAGGCTTCCCGGAGAAGCTCGGCGAAGAATTCGACGCCCCTTTCGTCCGCCTCGACCGGATCTGCCGTGATCACCTCGACATCCAGTGGCACCGTCACTTCGGACGATGGTTCTGCTGCATCGCGGCCTGACGCTCGCCGATGCGATTGATATGCTAAGAGCGAGGATTGTTCCTCCACCTTCTACGCGTGACGCTGCGACCTCGGATGCCCGCCGGTCCTGGCCCAAGGCATGCCGCTGCCCCTCCGCGGCGCTGGTAGCGAGCGGCGACAACAACGCCGTTACCCCTTAGCCTATTTGATTTGGTAGCTGCCCGAGGGACGTAGCCCGTGATCTGGTTGGTTTTGTCCAGGGAGCTGATCGAGCTGCTCCCAAGGGACAACAATAGGCGCAGTATGGAGATAGAGCCATGAAACTTGCTTCCGGAATCAAGGCGTTTTGCGAGACAGCCATCGAGAACTACCCCGATCAAACGCAGCTAGGTGGAAACCTTTACTGGGCAATCGCACTAAACAGCGTCGTGAATACTGACTCCTCCGACCGCTTTGCAAAGCCATCGGCACGAGGATGGACGTCATCTCTTAACCCGAAGATGTTTCCCGCGACTTGGTCGTATATAGCTCCAAGTGCATCCGATCGAGATCCGCTTCATAGACTTCCGGTTCAAACGCCCCACTCAATAAAACTTGGAGCCCTGGCGCTGACGTACAAAGGAATAATTCAATTCAAGACCCCTTTTGATCTGGCTCTATATACGAGGCTTATCTGGGAACTTCAGCCGAGGACGATTATAGAACTCGGCTCGCTTCATGGTGGTAGCGGGCTGTGGTTTGCTGATCATATGTCAGTACTTTGTGAGAAGTCAGGTGAGGTTCACTCCTTCGATCGGCGCTCCAAATGCATCCATGAAAATGCGAAGCATCCCCATCTTACGTTTCACCAGGTAGACCTTTCGGACGCTGCCGCGTTCGATGAAGACTTGCTGATGAGGTTACCCCATCCTTGGCTTGTGGTCGATGACGCGCACGTCCAAATATTTTCGATATTTTCACACCTGAACCGCTTTCTTGTGTCAGGAGATTACTATGTGTTTGAAGACGATCCAATGAATGCAGATAAAGAGATCATTGATGGCTTGCAGTTGGTCGAGCAATCGGGGTTTTTAATCGATACCTATTATACCGATGCCTTTGGGAGCAATCTTACTTGCGCTCCAAATGCATGGCTTCGAAAGTCATAACTCTGGGCCGGTCGGTTGTTGGTTCGGAGCACCGTCTTCGGTCATTATTGTCGTGCGGTAGAGCGTTCGCCGGGCTCCCTGTTAGGCAGCTCGTGTGCGCGAGCTGCAAAGCTGGTGGCCTCCGCTGCGTCGCGCCAGACGCCTGCTTGACGCTGGCGAACGCGCATGCCGAACGGGTGGCCGCGCTGTACATGATCGAGCCTCTAGTGACCGGCCGACAATGATCACGCTTGGTGCCGACAAAGCCTATGATGCAGAGACTTCGTTAGCGAGCTGCGTTCGATGAACGTGACGCCGCATGTTGCGCAGAACACCAGCGGCCGCGGCTCTGCAATCGACGGACGAGCGACCCGGCGCGGCCGGCTATGCCGTCAGCACGCATCAAGGAAGCATTCGGCTTGACCTTGCCCCCAAGTTTTATCCAGTCCTGAGTTCGCCCTGGCGGTTGGATTTGCCCGGTTGGGCGGTGGTAGCGACGGGAGCTGGCGCGGAGCTCTCGGCATAGCGCAGCGCCAGGTCCCGGCGCGGGCAGGTGAAGGCGAACTCGGAGGGCGTCTTCCATCCGAGCTGCGAGTGTGGTCGTGCATCGTTGTAATCGGCCCGCCAGCATCCGAGTGCGACTCGAGCCTGGGCCAGCGACGAGAATAGCGTCTCGTTCAGCAATTCATCGCGCAGCCGACCGTTGAAGCTCTCGATGAAGGCATTCTGCATGGGCTTGCCCGGCGCGATGTAGTGCCATGCGACACGGCTCTGATCGGCCCATGTCAGGATGGCGTTGCTGGTCAGCTCGCTGCCGTTGTCGCTGACCACCATTTTCGGCTTGCCGCGCTCGATCATCAGCCGGTCCAGTTCCCGCGCCACCCGGCTGTCCGAGAGCG
>NZ_LGHK01000093.1 GCF_001908235.1 Bradyrhizobium sp. NAS96.2 | reverse complement strand
GCCACTTCGTTACCTCCATGACTGCTCCGATTGCTTCCGGCTGGAGCGTTTGCCGGGTGGGGTTTGCACCCACTGGAAAGCGCCGCCTTCTCACGGCGCACACCCGAAGCGGACATCAGCCTGCTAAAATTTCGCACCGCAACGACGCCGCGCACCTTTGTTGTGTTATCCTTAGTGAATGGCAAGACGGCCAGCCTGTATCCGAGGATCACCAGGGAAGACGCCAGCGACACAAGAGGCCAGTGACCTTCGCTGGACGTGACTGGGGGTGAAATGACTGCTCCGCAAACTCACTACGCTAAGAGCGGTGATGTGAGCATCGCTTACCAAGTTACCGGAAGCGGCCCGTTCGACTTGGTCTTTGTGCCCGGCTTTGTTTCCAACCTTGATGGCCAGCTTGAAAACCCTGGCTGGTCATATTTCTTTTCCCGCTTGTCGAACTTCTCGCGTCTGATCCGGTTCGACAAGCGGGGTACCGGGCTGTCTGACCGTGTCGCGGGCATCGCCAATCTTGAAGACCGCATGGACGACGTTCGAGCAGTGATGGATGCAGTGGGCTCCGAACGTGCAGCTCTGTTCGGTGTCTCTGAGGGTGGCCCGATGAGCCTCCTGTTCGCCGCCACCTATCCCGAGCGTGTCAGCGCCCTAGTGCTTTATGCCAGCTTTGCCAAGCACCCAATCTTGGGGGACAAGAATTTACTGAGGCAACAAATCGACTCCATAGATCGCCTGTGGGGCAGCGGCGAGTTTTTGAAACAGAACTTCATGCCCAATGTCGCGATCGACTTGCCCATGCTAGCTCGCTACGAGCGACAGGCTGCTAGTCCATCAGCGGTAGCAGCGATTCTGCGAATGAATAGTGAGATCGATGCGCGGCACATTTTGCCTTCGGTCCATGCGCCCACACTCGTGCTGCACCGATCTGGCGACATCCGTGTGCCATTTGATGCGGGACGGTATATTGCGAACCACGTACCCGGTGCAACGATGGTCGCTCTGCCGGGCCAGAATCATTTGTTTATATTCGAGCCAGAAATCATCGATCGCGTCGCAGGGGAAGTCGAGGAGTTCCTGACCGGCTCACGGCGCGATATCGAAACTGACCGCGTGCTTGCAACCGTGATGTTTACTGACATCGTCGAATCTACAAAGTGGGCCGCTGAGCTTGGCGACCGTCAGTGGCGCACCTTAGTCGAAGACCACGATAGAATGGTGCGCGAACAGCTCACACGGTTCCGTGGCCGCGAGGTCAAGAACCTCGGCGACGGCTTTCTTGCGACTTTTGAAGGGCCGGCCCGAGCCGTGCGCTGCGCTTCCTCTATCGTTGAATCGGTGTACTCGCTGGGCATTGATGTGCGTATTGGAATACACACGGGCGAGATCGAATTGAAGGGCGACGACATTGGGGGGATAGCCGTGAATATTGCCGCTCGCGTCGCCGACATTGCAGGACCGGGCTCGACCCTGGTGTCTAGTACGGTTAGGGATCTCGTTGCCGGATCGGGGTTGCGCTTTGAAGATCGAGGACGTCACGCCCTCAAGGGCCTGCCGGAAGACATGCAGATCTATGCCGCACTTCATGCCGCCTAAGCGCGCCGGCTTCCGAGATCGCCTGCTGACCCACCGCGACATATTGCAACGCCACACGACCTCGGTCGCTAACAGGCCATAGCGGAAATCGACAGGCTGCCGTCTGGTGCAGAAGACGACGCCCGTGACCCGAAGGCGACGTCAGTAGGCGGATTTTGCGATGCAAACCACGCATCAAACCACGCATGATGTGATAAGTTTGTTCTCGTCGGCCGTAGGGGAAAGCTATGAGACGGCGGGAATCCATCATCCTTCTCGGCGGTGTGGCGCTGGCGGGTGCCCTCCTGGCTGCTGCGCAGGAGAAGAAAAAGGCGCTCATCGGTTTTCTCGGCAGCGGTTCCGCGAAATCGAGCGGCATTTTCGTGGACAGCCTCAAAGAGGGGCTTTCGGACAGCGGCCTGCGCGAGGGTCGCGACTATATGCTGGACCTGCGTTGGGCCGAAGGGAACTACGAACGCTTTCCGGCCCTCGCCCGCGAACTGGTCGAACGCAAGGTCGACGTCATCTTAGCGACCACCATCAGCGCCGTTCGGGCAGCGCAGCGCGCCACGTCGTCGATTCCGATCGTCATGACGTCGATCACCAACGCTGTCGGCTCCGGTCTAGTCGCAAGTCTAGCGCACCCCGCCGGTAACACGACCGGAATATCGAACCTGAACGAGGACCTGACGCCCAAACTCTTGGACTACTTTTTCGAGATCATGCCGCGGGCGCGCATGATCGCTACCCTAGGCAATCCCGCCAATCCGTCAACCCACGGGCTGGTGGAGGTCATTCGTGGCCACACGGTGGCTTTGGGGGCGATGGTCAACCCGTTCGAAGCCAATTCGGCGGACGAGCTCGACGCCGCATTCGATGGCATCGACAAGAGCAATTCGGATGCCTTACTCATCGTGCCCGATAACTTGCTGATCGATCTGCGCGAGCCAATCGCGGCGCTGGCCCTCAAGCATCGCATCCCGACGCTGTCGACTATCCCGGAGCTCACCGACGCCGGCGGCCTCCTCGGCTACGGCGCGCCGCGGCGAGACCTCTATCGCCGCTCCGGCTATTTCGTGAAGCGGATTCTGGACGGCGCCAATCCGGGCGACATGCCGGTCGAGCAACCCACGCGCATTCAACTCTCCGTCAATGCCAAAACCGCAGCTGTGCTCGGCATCAGCATTCCGGCTGCGCTGCTCGGACGCACCGACAAGGTGATCGAATGAACAGGCGAAACTTCTGGTTACAAACGAGCCGGATCATGAATAATCTCGGTAACGTTCTGCAATAGGAATCGCAATGCAGACGCGCATTCTCTCGTTCGACGGGGACGAGGTGACGTATTTCAAACCCACGCCATCGATGGGCGGCAGCGGTGATGTACCGGGGCGCGAAATAACGGCGCGAGCCCACAAAAATCACCGCCATCGCCGACGAGATGATTGATAGGTCCTTAGTTGCTGCGGTGTACGAGTCCGTAAGTGTGAAGGGTTTCGGACGCCGGCCGCCGAATACGCGGCGCCGTCCCTCAAGCGGCCGGCGTCCGAAACCCTTCACAACAACGGACTCGTGCGTTGCAGCAAATAACATCGCTATTCGATCACCTCGTCGGCGCGGGCGAGCAGCGTCGGCGGCACGCCGAGGCCGAGCGCTTCAGCAGTCTTGAGGTTGATTACGAGATCGAACTTCTCCGGCCGCTGTATCGGTAAGTCGTTAGGCTTGGTACCGTGCAGGATTTTCCCAATATAAATCCCGGCTTTTCGCCACATCGAGTTTATGTTTGGGCCATAAGCCATGAAACCTGCGGCTTTTGGAAATTCGCCGAACAAGGAAATGAGAGGGAGTCGATTTGCCAACGCAAGCTCCCCGATTTGCTTTGAAGAGACGAAGACAAGAGGCGACGACAACAAAATACCGGCTTCGACCTGCCTTGTTTTGGCGGCCTCCAAGGCGCGTCTCCAATCATCCGGGACCTGCACTTCAATAATTTCGGCTTCGACCCCGACCGCCCGTACCGCCGCCGCAGCCGCAGCGATTTGGGCCGCGTTGAGGCCGGGGACGCCAAAGATTGCTATGTGAGAGAGCCCGGGGACCATCTCCTTGAGCAGCCCAACCTGTTTCCCGCTCAACTCCGGAAGATCAAGAAACATCCCGGTCAAATTGCCACCCGGGCGCGCAAGGCTCTTGATATATCCCATCGCAACGGGATCGCTCTCCAGGTCTACCGCAACAGTAGGAACGCTACTCGTTGCGTTCCTGGCCGCAGTAAGCGACTCTGGATAAGCTGCGAAAATGACATTCACTTCAAGCCGAACAAGATCGCCAGCAGCCTCCTTCAATAGCTCCGGTCTGAAATTGGCAAAACGGCTTTCGATTGCGAGGTTTTTGCCCTCCACATAGCCCTCTTCAGCCAGACCCCGCCGGAAGCCGGCAAATGGCGGGGGCTCGCCGCTCGGTAAGGGGCTTAGAAAGCCGATCACCGGCATTTGCTCCGCACGCGCTGCGAGCGGCCATGTGGCCGCACTGCCGACAAGTGTGATGAACTCGCGCCGTCGCATTTGCTCGCCCAAGCTCAGGAGACGGCATCTTAGCGGTTAAGACGGTTGCTTCGCTAGGGGCGGAAACCGGCGTCGAGAGTGTTGTGGTTGGGCTTGGCCAATGTCTCGGTTGGGTCACATGCGGGCGTCACGGCGATCTTCGTCCTCGGTCCGCTCGGACCCCGCAAGCCGACATTAGCGCGTGCGGACAGGGAAGCAGCTGCGGGCCTTAGGCGACATCGCTGGCGCTATTCGATGACCTCGTCGGCGCGCGCAAGAATCGCCGGCCTCACTGTTATGCCGAGCGCCTTTGCAGTTTTTACATTGACCACTATCTCAAACTTGGTCGGCTGCTCGACCGGAAGATCCGCCGGCTTGGCTCCCTTCAGGATCTTGTCCACGAAAACGGCGGCCTGTCGGTACATGTCATCTTCCGCACCGAAATAGGCCGCGAGTCCGCCATCGCGAGGAAACTGTCGCCAGGCGCAAACGGCGGGTATCCGATAGCTGAGCGCCAAGTCCGCTGCTCGTTTGGTCGGTAGACTCGGCTGGACAACAATCGCATCGGTCAATTGACCCCCCATTGCCGCAAACGCTGCATCGAGTTCCTCGGCGTCGTGAATCATGACCGGATCGATCACCGTGCCAGTGGCTTCGCCCGCCAACTGAATCTGTTTAAGAAACGACTTCGAGAAGGGGTCGGCCGCGTTAGCCAGTGCGGCGACCCGCTTCGCAGAGGGCACTATCTCGCGGATCAGTTCGACAGTTTTGGCGGCAAGCTCCGCGTTCAGGCTAGAATTGCCAGTGACATTTCCACCCGGCCGGGCGAGGCTCTCGACTAACCCAGTTCCGACCATGTCACCGCAGGCCGCGCAGATGATTGGAATCTCGTGCGTCGCTTGCTTGGCCGCGAGTGCAGCCGGCGTGAACCAAGGCACGATCAAGTTGACTTTGAGCCGCACCAATTCCGCCGCCAATTCGGGAAGATGGCTCATCTGTCCCTGGTCAGACCGGAATTCGAACCGAATGTTTTTCCCGTCGATGTAGCCGAGGTCGCGCAACGCCTGAGGAAACAACCGCCAGAATCGCTCCCAGCCGGGAGCAGCACGCACCAGGACCCCAATGGTTGCCACGTTCCGTTGCTGCGCGCGCGCCGCAAGCGGCCACGCCGTAGCGCCGCCGACAAGCCTGATGAACTCGCGCCGTTGCATGTGCGCCCCCGGCTCAGAAGACGGCACCTTACCCGATCAAACGACCGCCATAAAGGGACTGAAACGTCTACCCAAAGCCGGTGCCACCAGTTCACAGCAGATGTCGCCTAAGGGGTCACATGCGGGCGTCACGGCGATCTTCGTCCTCGGTCCGCTCGCACCCCGCAAGCCGACATTAGCGCGTGCGGACAGCGAAGCAGCTAAGGGCCCATTGTCGGACTCATGCGCTGCAACAAACGCGGCACTCATTCGATCACCTCGTCGGCGCGGCCGAGCAGCGCGGGGGGGGGGATGGTGAGCCCAAGCGCCTTAGCGCTCTTGAGGTTGATCACGAGCTCAAACTTCGTAGGTACCTGCACCGGTAGATCCTCAGGTTTTTCGCCCCTGAGGATGCGATCGACGTAACCAGCGGCACCTCTGTACTGGTCGGCCACGTCTGCTCCATAGGAGATCAAACCGTTGGCGGTCGCAAACAGCCGCGCAAAATAGACCGCTGGCAGCCTGTACCGGCCCGCAAGGCTAACGATCAGGTCGTGATGTACTACTGCTAATGGGCTCGCTGTTACGATGAGACCACCACTTGGCCCACGCGCAAATGCGCTGATACCGCGCTCGATCTCGGCTGGGTCACGCACGTCGACCGGCGTCAACTCAACGCCGAAGGATGAGGCCACTGCTTGGATCGCGCCAAACTGCCCAGTGCCGGCGGCAATCGCAGGATCTCGAACGACTGCCACTCTCGATATCCCTGGTGCCATCTCTTTGAGTAGCTCGAGCCACTTCCCACTTAGGGAGAATTCAAAAAGCATGAAACCGGTAGCGTTACCGCCTGGGTGCGCCAGGCTATTGACAAAGCCGGCACCAACCGGGTCGATGACCTGTACGAAGACCACGGGCACATTGTGGGTTGCCGATAGCAATGCGCCGACGGCCGGACTAGTAACGGCCAGGATGGCGTCAGGTGAGAGCGCTGCGAATTCCGCTGCGAATTTGCGCAGGTCGTCGGGATTACCTGCGGCCGAGCGGTCGTCGAGACGCAAGTCGCGACCAACGACCCATCCTGATTGCTGCAGCCCTTGCACAAATGCGCCGATGCGGGGCGGCCGTTGCTCATCAGAAGCCAGATTCTCAAGCACGCCGATGCGTCGCATCCTCTCTGTGTTCTGTGCACGAGTAGCGAGCGGCCAAATAATCGTCACGCCACCAAGCAGCCTAATGAACTCCCTTCGCTTCATGCATGACCCTCTACCGAAGCCCAGTAGCGTCCGCATGATATCACGTGCCGATGGAGGCGACGCCAAGGAAATGCGGCGTCGCAAAGTGGGCGCCCGGTCGAAGTCGGCTCAGGGTCACTCGCGTCGTTTTGGCCACACGTCAGCCTTTTCCGGTCTACCCCTGACTGCCGACATGCGGACCAACGCTGGATTTCGTCGGTATGGGCCAACAACGGAAGTGGCGAGACCTCATTCGATTACCTCGTCGGCCCGGGCAAGTAGCGCAGGCGAAACGGTAAGACCCAGCGCTTTGGCGGCCTTCAGATTGATCACCAATTCGTATTTGGTCGGTGCCTGCACTGGCAGGTCGGCCGGCTTCTCTCCCTTCAGGATGCGATCGACATATGTCGCGGCAAGCCGAAACAGATCGCGCTGCTCACTTCCGTAGGACAGCAGGCCGCCGAGTTCAGGGAAGAAGCGCCATGGATAGATGGCCGGTATGTGGTAGCGAGCAGCCAGCAGGACCAACTCGGCGCGATGCTCGTTAAGAAATCCATCCGGCATCACTATTAGGCCGGTGCTGGGCCCCTGAGCGGCAATGACGGATTCGAGCTCTGACCCGTCGTGAACGGGCGCAGGTATTGCCTCCATTCCGAGGGATGCTGCGGCGGTTTTGAATGGGTCGAGGTAATATTCTGCAAATGGCGCTGTCGCTGGATTGAACAAGAAAGCGGCCCGGCTAAGGCGCGGCTCAATCTCCTTGAGTAGCTCTAGCCACTTGCCGGCAGTCGTCGCCTCCATAACCGTGAAACCGGTCACGTTGCCGCCCGGCCGCGGTAGGCTCGCAACGAAACCACTGCCGACGGGATCGGCAACGATCACAAAAATAATCGGGATTGTATGCGTTTGTTGCAGCATCGACGCCGTGGGGGGCGTGTTTTGTGTAAGAATGAGGTCAGGCTGCAGCGCGAGCAGTTCCTTCGCAGATTGTTCTCTTACCTCCGCGTCGTCGAGCGCGCCCCAGCGAGTGTCGATTCGAATGTTGCCGCCTTCGACCCATCCGAGCTTCTGAAGTCCCTGTCGGAAAGCGTCCAGGTAGTTCTTAAATTCAGGGTCGGCTTCCCTATGCACCATCAACATACCGATGCGCCTGATTCGTTCGGCATGCTGCGCGCGTGCGGCGAGCGGCCAAGCGATTGCGGTACTACCGAACACGCCGAGGAATTCGCGCCGCCTCATGTCCAGCCCCAGGCTTGGGAGAAGACATCGTAATGGCGAAGAGTACCACTCTTTGAAGGGATGGCGCAGATGGCTTGTTGGTTGACGGCCGATGTCCGAGATGGGTTAAACTCGGAAGTCTGGACCGCGCAACCGTGAGGTCCCCTTCACCCCCGACACCGGACTTTCGGTAGCCAGCGCGGCACTTCCGAAAAGGGCCAAGACGCGACATATGCGCCGCAAAAATCGAGTTACTCGATTACCTCGTCGGCACTGGCGAGGAGCGTCGGCGGCAGTTCAATCCTCAGCGCCTTTGCGGTCTTGAGGTTGATCTTCAAACTGACTTTGGTCGCTTGCTCGATTGGTAGGTCGGCGGGGAGAGCGCCCTTCAGGGCGCCATGCTTCACCGCGGCGCTGAATCCGTAAATCGCTGGGAGCTTGCGCTCCGCAGCGAGCGTGATCAGGCGCGGCATGATCGTCTCCAGGAATGGATCGTCAGGAACGACAAAGCCGTCGAACTTGGCCGGAGTGATCGCCGCAAGGCTAGTCTCAAGCGCCTCCGGCTGCGCTGAGAGGATAGTTAGTTCGAGCGTAGCGTCTGTGCCGGCGCTCGAGCCCTTTCGGCACACCGGCTGAACCCCGGATTGTCAGTGGTCCAAAGCGCCGCGACGCGACGGAAGTTCGGCGTAGTCTCCTTGAGGAGTTCCAGCCACTTCGCGGCGTAATCGAGCGAGAGCAGCGACAGCCCGGTTACATTTCCCCCGGGGTGCGCAAGGCTCGCTACCAGCCCTGCGCCGACCGGATCGCCTTGGACCAGGACGATGGGCACCGTCGCCGTTGAGCGCTGTGCGGCGCGCGAAATGAGGGTGCCTGGAGTTGCGAGCACGTCGACATTGAGCGCCAGAAGCTCCGCAATCAGGTCAGGCACGCGCTTGGCGTTACCGTTGGCATATCGCTCTTCGAGCACGAGGGTTCGACCGAGGACGTATCCGCGATCTTCCAGCCCGCGACGCAGTCCGGCGGTGCTTTCGTCTGTGCCGGGAGCACCAATCCAGACATAACCGACACGCGGCACCCGGCGAGGCTGTTTGCGCGCGTGCCGCAAGCGGCCACGTAGCCGCGCCGCCCAGCATGGTAACAAAGTCCCGTCGCCTCATAGGTGGTAGTCCCCAACGAGGTTCACAGCCTATCACACCGTCAAGTGAGCAGCATGGTCTGCATCACGGCAAATTCGGCCGGCGATGTCTCGGATGGGTCACTCGCGTCATTTGGCGGGTTCGCTGGATGTCAGCTTATCCCCTGACAGCGGCGGAATAGCAGACATCTCCCAACCGGCGCTTGGGGCCGCATCCAGACATCGTGCCGATCTCACTCGATCAGTTCGTCGGCCGCGATGAGGATGGATTGTGGTACCGTGAGGCCGAGTGCTTTTGCGGTCTGAATGTTGACGACCAGTTCGAACTTGGTCGGCCGCAAAACCGGAAGGTCGTCCGACTTGGCTCCCCGTAGAATCTTGCCAGCATACACGCCGACCTGGCGGTAGGTGTCGGCGAGGCTGGCACCATAGCTCATCAGCCCGCCATCCGCCGGAAACTCCCGGATGTGGAAGATGCCGGGCAGGCGATAACGAGATGACACCGCAATAATCCGGCTCCGCCGAGAGTCGAAGAATGGGTCGTTCTGCATCACCAGGGCGGTGACGCCAGCCTTGATCAGCGCTGCAAAACCGGAATCGATCTCGGCATCTGTCGATGCGCTCTGCAGGACCAACTCGCGGCCGAGCGACTGAGCTGCGGCGGTTACCGACTGTCGGAACTGGTCGACTGCTTCCATCCCGAAGCTCGGGTTGTTCAGAAGCCCGATGACGTGCGCCGACGGCACAAAAGTACAAAGAAGCTCCAGCCGTTTGCCGCCCAGATCGGCCGTGAAGAAGTTGACGCCCGTGGCCCTACCCGGCCGGTTCATGCTCGCCACCAGACCCGTGCGCACCGGATCCTGGCCGACGATGAAAACGACCGGTGTGGCGAAGCCCGCTGCCCGGACCGCGTGCGCGGCCGGATCGCCGGTGGCAACGATGACCGAAAGCGGTCGGCTCCGCAGATCGGCGACAAGAGGCGGCAACTGGCTGTAGTCGCCCTTTGCCCAGCGATACTCAACGGCGACGCTACGACCCTCGATATAACCCATCTCTTCGAGCCCGCGGCGGAAGGCACTGGTATGAATGGCGGCTTCCTCGGGCGAGCGCGTGCTAAGGAAACCTATCAACGGCTGCGCAGGAAGTTGCTGTGTGCGAGCCACGAGCGGCCACGCTGCCGAAACAGCGGTAATTCCTTGAATGAAATCTCGCCGTCGCATTGCTCGCCCCGAAGCAGCAGTAGGAATATGCAATTGTCGGAAGGCGGTTCTAAGCTCAATTTGCGCCGAAAAATTTCGGCCGTCCATGTCGCAGATGGGTCAAGAGCGTCGATTTCGGGTCCTTCGCCGTTTGTCTGCTCATCACCTGACAGCGGCTGAATAGCAGAGGTGTGCCCACCGCTGCTTGGGGCCAGGAGGAGACCCGAGCATTTGCAGCAAAGCGGCTACTCAATCACTTCATCGGCGCGGATCAGGATCGATGGCGGCATAATCAGGCCGAGTGCTATTGCTGCTCGCTTGTTGATCACAAGCTCAAACTTGGACGGTTGTTCGATTGGCAATTCGGCAGGTTTAGCGCCCCTCAATATCTTGTCCACGTAGGTTGCCGCTCGCCGCCAGATATCCTCGATATTGGCGCCATAGGAGACGAGGCCACCGACATCGACATACGACCTCAGCTCATACATTGTTGGAATGCGGCTCAGCGCGGCCAGTTCGACGATTTGGCTGGCGTGGCTAAAGAGAAGGCCCGATGCCGGAATGAGGAGTGCGCCAGCTCCCGCAGTGGCCGCGGTCTTGAAGGCTTGCGCGATTTGGGCTGCATCGCGAACCTCGACTGACAGAAGCTTCCACCCTCGTGCCTGGCCTACAGCCGCGGCTGCTGGCCACAAACCGGCGTCCGTCGAATCCCAGAATACCGCCACAACCTCTGCGCCTGGAACGAGTTCCTTCAGCAATTCCAGGCGCTTTCCCGTGAGCTCCAGAGTTTGCATGCTCATCCCGGTGAAGTTTCCACCCGGGTGGGCAAGGCTCTGGACGAGCCCTTGGCGCACGGGATCAGCAGAAGCAGCCGTCATAACGACGGGAATCGTCGTCGTTGCCTGCTTGAGCAAAGAGAGCGACGTTCCACCGCCAGTCGCGACAATGACATCGAGTTGGAGACTAGCCAGTTCAGCAACCGCCGCGATGCTGTTGGTGCCGCGCGGCTCGGTCACGAAATCGCGGCCGTAAACGTAACCCAGTTCCGCCATTCCGCGCAGAAACGCACGTACGGTACGGTTTGGCGGCAGCGGCCCCATCATGTCAGCAGTCGGCCCGCCGATGCTGACAATTCCGATGTGCGCTATCTTCTGTGCAAGCTGAGCACGTGCCGCAATCGGACACGCCGCGGCGCCACCAACCAGTGCAATGAACTCGCGCCGCCTCACTCGAGCCCTCATCTATCAACGCGGGATCAAGGTATCCTATTATCTGACCACGACGCCCTGCAAATTGGTGCGCCGCGATCGGCAGACGGTAGCGAGGGCCGGAGGGTCATTCCACGGGACAGCATCCCTGACCGTATTTCCACTGAAGGAGGTGGTAGTTTCCTCGCCTCCACAGAGGCCGCGAGCTCGATTGCGGTCTGTTATCGTCGGCCTTATCCTACACAATATTTTCCTCGTATTTTTGCGTCGGTTGGAGGCGCAAATGGATTAGTGACAAGTCATGGTGTTTTTTGATGACAAGATCATCCTCGCCAAACGCAACCGTTTGCGAAAACCGATTTTCCTTGTCAACAGCCGACCGGGCTGGATCAAATCAACACGCGAGTGTCGCCACGGCGGGGGCCACGTCGACAGGATCTTCAACGGAGCAAAATCGGACGGGCTGCCGATCGAGCAGCCGGTCAAGTTCGTGCTGGCAATCAATCTCGAGACGGCCAAAACGCTGCGGATTGTTGTTCCGAAAAACCTGCTCGCCCGCGCCGACGAGGTGATCGAATGAAGCGACGGGAGTTCATTGTGGCAGTGGCCGCCACAACGGCGAGTGGGTTGGCCATTCTTCCGATCGACCAAGCCGCGGCCGATACTTCCCAGTCCCGCCGCGTGGCTTTGGTTACCTCCGGTCAGGGCGTTCCGGTCCTTGAATTGATCCGAAGCTCGCTAAAAAAGCTGGGCTACGAAGAGGGCAAGAATCTCGTCATCGATTTTCGCGAAGCGAAGGGCAACTACGCTTCGCTGCCGGGTCTTCTCACAGACGTGATCGCGCTGAATCCCGATGTCATCATTGCGGAAGCAACACCCGCCATCGCCGCCGCGCAGCAAGCAACCTCAACCATTCCGATCGTGATGGCGCCGTCGACCGATCCGATCGGCTCTGGCTTTGTGAAGAGCTTCGCGCACCCGGGCGGCAATATCACGGGCGTGGCTAACATGTTCGGGGATCTCACGGCAAAGACGCTGGACATTGTTCGGCTCGCTTTTCCGAACGTGAAGAAGATCGGAGTCTTGATATCGAATAATCCGACCCATCCGAATCTGCTTGACGTGGCAATAAAAGCCGCGGGCGCGATAGGCATAACAGCAGAGGGCTTCATTGCGGCGAACCCGGAGGATCTGGAAACGGCATTCGCGGACATGAAGGGGGCAAACTGCGAGGTTGTCTATGTCCTCGCCGATCCTCCGCGACCGGCGCTGCCTCCGATTGCGTTGAACTCGGGTCTGCCAACGATCTTTCAAGTGAGCAGCTATACTGCCATGGGCGGGCTGATGAGCTATGGGCCCGAAATCACCGCATTCTTCACCTCTGCCGCGTCCTACGTGGATCGTATTCTCAAAGGCGCCAAGCCCGCGGATATACCGGTCGAGCAGCCCACGACTTTCCTGTTTGTCGTCAATCTCCGCACCGCCAAGGCTTTAGGCTTGACCATTCCGGAGCAGGTGTTGCTGATGGCGGACAAGGTCATTGAGTAGCGACATGACGCACCATCAGATCAGCGTGTCTCGAACGAGCGGTGCGGCCACTGCCAGGACTCCGTGCAACTCACATGCGAGGAATACTCCCGCATGAGCATTTCCCTCCACCCCGACGCGCCACAAAGCCAAGTTGTAGCGCCATCCCAGGCGGCAAACACCGCATCGGCCTCGAGATCACCGATCGAAAGAGTTCGCAGCCGACTGTTTCGCAAATATGTTGCGCTCTTCGTCGCGGTAGTTGGTATCGCACTTTTGTCAAACGGAATCTTCGAAGTCTTCTTCTACTACCGTGAGCACAAGGCGGCTCTGATCCGCATTCAGCACGAACAGGCCGAAGCCGCGGCGGCCAAAATCAGCCAATTCATCAAGGAAATAGAGAGCCAGCTCGGCTGGACGACCCAGTTGCCGTGGTCGGCGGGTTCGATCGAGCAGCGCCACTTCGATGCTCTGCGATTGTTGCGCCAGGTTCCGGCCATCACTGAGCTGGCGCAGATCGATGCGACGGGCAAGGAACGGCTACGCGTATCGCGCTTGGCGATGGATGTGATCGACAGCGGGATCGACCTCTCCCACGATGCAAAGTTCACCGAAACGGTGGCGCACAAGGTCTACTATGGACCTGTCTATTTCCGGAGGGAGTCAGAACCGTATATGACCTTGGCGATCGCCGGCACACGGAAGGATGCCGGCGTGAGTATCGCGGAGGTCAATCTAAAGCTGATCTGGGACGTAGTCTCTCAGATCAAGGTTGGCCAGCACGGTCGCGCCTACGTTGTCGGCTCACAGGGACGACTGATCGCGCATCCCGACATCAGTCTGGTGCTCCGAAACACCGACATGTCGAAGTTGGCGCAAGTGCAGGCTGCCCTCGCCGGTCACGGGATGAGCGACGAATTGCAGGGATCTCTTAATATCGAAGGTCAGCAGGTACTTACAGCTTCCGCGCCTATCGAGCCATTGCGCTGGACTATGTTCGTGGAGTTGCCGGTCGAGGAAGCCTACGCATCACTCTACGCGGCACTGCAGCGGCTTGCGATCGTCTTGCTGGCGGCGTCGATCTTCGCGGTGCTTGCTGGGATCTTCCTGGCGCGCCGCATGGTTGGCCCGATACGGGCCTTGCGGATTGGTGCAGAACGCATCGGCGGCGGCGATTTTTCCCAGCGCATCGCTATCAAGACGGGCGACGAACTGGAAGAGCTTGCCGATCAATTCAACGACATGGGCGTGCGCTTACAGGAATCCTATGCGGATCTGGAGAACAAGGTCGAGAAGCGAACAGCCGAATTGAGGGAATCTTTGCGGCAGCAAACAGCAACTGCGGAAGTGTTGAAAGTTATCAGCCGCTCGGCATTCGATCTGGAACCGGTCTTGCAAACGCTCGCTGAATCGGCGCGGCAATTGTTGAGCACCGATACGGCTAACATCTACCTGCGTGATGGTGACGTATTGCGTGTCCGCGCCCAATCGGGAATGACCAAGGAGTTTTACAAATTTCTTCAGGAACGACCTGCGAAGGCAGAGCGCAGCCGTTTCATCGGACGTGCCTTTCTCACAGCCGAGGTTGTCCATCTGCCGGATGTGCTCGCTGACCCCGAATACAGCTTCCCCGGCGGTCCCCAATTGGGAGGGTATCGCGCAGTCCTCGGGGTCCCAATGGTGCTAAGCGGGCGCGTCGAGGGCGTATTCGGACTGGGAAGATCAGAGCCAGGCCCGTTTACCCCGCGAGAAATTGAATTGGTCCGCACCTACGCGGACCAAGCGTTGATCGCCATCGAAAATGCCCGCCTCTTCAACGAGGTGCAGGCGCGTACGAAAGAGCTTTCGCAGTCGCTTGAGGATCTGCGCACCGCGCAGGATCGCCTGATCCAGACCGAAAAGCTCGCTTCTCTTGGCCAGCTCACCGCCGGCATTGCCCATGAGATCAAGAATCCGCTGAATTTCGTCAATAATTTTTCGGCGCTGTCCACCGAACTGATCGACGAGCTAAACGAGGCCCTCAAATCGGCTTCGCTCGACGAGAAGACGCGCGAGGAGATCGACGAACTCACGCATATGCTCAAAGGAAATCTCGAGAAGGTCGTACAGCACGGCAAGCGCGCCGATTCGATCGTCAAGAACATGCTGCTACATTCGCGCGAAGGAAGCGGCGAGCATCGCCCCGTCGACATCAACGCGATCGTGGAAGAGAGCTTGAATCTCGCCTATCACGGCGCTCGCGCCGAGAAATCCGGATTCAATATCACGCTGATGCGTGATTTCGATCCCAACGCAGGCATGGTCGACGTGTACCCGCAGGAAATCACCAGGGTGCTCCTCAATCTGATTTCGAACGGCTTTTATTCCGCCACGAAACGACAGCAGGCGGCTGCGAACGGGTTTGAGCCAACACTCAGCGCGAGCACCAAAGACCTTGGAAATAGGGTCGAGATTCGAATTCGCGACAACGGTACCGGCATCCCCCAGGAAGTCCGTGAGAAGATTTTCAATCCATTTTTTACGACCAAGCCCGCCGGAGAAGGCACTGGACTTGGCCTGTCCATGAGCCACGATATCGTCGTGAAACAGCATGGCGGCAAAATTGACGTCGATACCGAGCCAGGAGCATTCACCGAATTCATTATCACATTACAGCGGGCGCTGGTGGCGCAATCAAATATTGGAGAAGCGAATTGAGCGTTTACATTCTCGTTGTCGATGACGAACCTGATGTGGAGGCGCTGTTTCGCCAGCAATTCCGTCGCGATCTGCGAGCTGGCCGGTTCTTGATGGAGTTCGCTTCATCGGCCCCCATGGCGTTGCAGCGCGCGGTCGAGCTGCGGGATCCTACCCTCATCTTGATCCTCTCGGATATCAACATGCCCGGGATGAGCGGGCTGGAGATGCTGCCAGAGGTGCGGGCGCGGCGGCCGGACGTTCCCGTGATCATGATCACGGCTTACGGCGACCCGGAAACCCGAAGGAAGGCAATCGAGCGCGGCGCCGTCGCCCTTCTCACCAAGCCAATCGACTTTGCGTTGCTGCGTCACGAGATCGATGCGCGGCTCGAGCAGGCTGCATGATGACGACGATTCTCATAGTTGACGACGAACCAGATCTCGAGGACCTGATCCTGCAGAAATTCCGCAGGCAGATCCAAGGGGGCGCGGTCAGCTTCATCTTTGCACGTGATGGGCTCGAGGCCCTGCAGTCGATCGAGCAACACGCTGATGTCGACCTGGTCGTCTCAGATATCAATATGCCGCGGATGGATGGATTGTCGCTCCTCGCCAAGCTCCAGGAGGCTGAAGATAGGAAGTCGACGATCATCGTCTCGGCTTATGGGGACATGAGCAATATCCGGGTCGCCATGAATCGCGGCGCGTTCGATTTTCTGACCAAACCGATCGATTTCGCGGATCTGGAAACGACGATCCAGAAGACCATCCGGCACATCGAGGTCCTCCGGGAGGCGCAGCGGCGGCAGATCGAGGCCGAGCGTGCTCACGCCTCTCTTTCACGCTACTTTTCGCCGGAGCTTGCAAAGCGACTTGCCGCCGGCAGTGACGCGGCTAACGGAATGGCGGTGCACTGGCGGGAGGTGGCAACCATCTTTACCGATATCACCGGCTTCACCGCGCTGGTCGAGACTGCGCCACCGGAAACGCTGGGTGAATTGCTCAACGAATATGTGGGCGGGATGACGGATGTCGTTTTCGCGCACGAAGGCACTGTGGCCAAGGTGATCGGCGACGCGATCCAGATCCTGTTCAATGCTCCAGGAGATCAGCCCGATCATGCCACGCGAGCGGTTGCCTGTGCTCATGAGCTTGATACCTGGGCGCAAGTTTTTCGCGAGCGCTGGAAAGCGAAAGGTATTGCCTTCGGCGCAACCCGTATCGGCGTCCATACCGGCCCTGCGCTGGTCGGGAATTTCGGCGGGAGCCGTTTCTTCGATTACACGGCCTATGGCGATACCATAAATACCGCCGCGCGGCTCGAAGCGGCGAACAAGCCCCTGGGTACGCGCATCTGCGCCAGTGCAGCGATCGCAAATGCCGCGGAATGTTTTCTCGGGCGTCCCGTCGGCGATCTCGTCTTGCGCGGCCGGAGCGAGCCGCTTCGGGCCTACGAGCCCTTAAGGCCTGAAGAATTTGCAGCCCCGGCGACCAACAGATACTTTGAGGCTTTCGCGAAGCTCGAGGCCAACGATTTAGGTGCAATGCCAGCTTTCGCTGCTCTTGTCGGCATGCATTCCGACGATTCACTCGCAGGCTTTCATTTGAGACGGCTCTTAAACGGCGGCAAGGGCGTCCGGATCGAAATCGGATGATTCAACCTACATTCCGGGTTCCTCGAGAGGGCATTTGCGGCGGCGCGGTCTTCTCGCAGGATTATTGGTCACCACGGCGGTGAGCGCGCTCCGGCCGCCGAACCCAAAAAGGTCTACCGGCTCGCAGCCAATTGCAGATACGGCCCGCACTCGATCAATGATTGTCACGTCCTCGACGTGCCCCAGCATCGGGGCGCCGTGCCTCAAGCGGCCGGCATCCGAAACCCTTCACTTTCGCACCCTTTTCGGTCGCAGGTCGGTTATTCCGGTCTACCCTCAACAGCCGACATGCAGGCGAACGCCCGTACTCGTCGGTATGGGCCACAGTCGGACTCATGCAATGCTGTGAGCCAAGCTGGCCGGCTGCAGGGTTATTCGATGACTTCGTCAGCGAGCGCAAACAATTTGGGGGGTATTTCGAGACCAAGCGCTTTGGCGGTCTTGAGGTTGATCACGAACTCGACCTTAGTCGGCTGCAGGACCGGCAAATCGGTAGGCTTCATGCCTTTGAGTATCCTCCCGACATAGATGCCCATTTGTCGGAAGGCATCGCGAAGGTTGGCACCATAGCTCATCAGCCCACCCGTCAGCACATACTCGCTCAGTGGATACATTGTCGGCATCGCATAACGAGCTGCCAACCCAACGATTTGATCCTGGCGGCTGATTAGAAAGCCATCAGCGGTCACGACCACTGCGCCGATCCGGTGTTCGTGCAAACTGGCAAAGCTGGCGTCGATTTCCGGCTCGTCCTTGCCGGATAGGACAACGATATCGAGGCCGATCACACCAGCCGCTGCCCGCAGATCCCCGAGCTGGTGCTCCATATTGGGGTTCGTCAAATTCGCAAGCGCCCCAATCACACTTGCGCCGGCGGCAAGCTCGTGCAGCAGTTCCAGATTCTTGGTTTCCAACAGCGTGAACATCGGAGCGATGCCGGTGACGTTGCCGTCCGGTCGATTGATGCTAGATACCAGCCCCGACTTGATTGGATCGCTGCCGCTCAAAAAAACAATCGGAATTATCTGTGTCGCCGCCTTTGCTGCAAGCGCCGCCGGAAGAAAATTAGCCGCAATGACCGCGACATCATGCGCAACCAGCTCTGCCGCGAGTTCAGGCAATCGATCATAAAGACCATTGGCGGCGCGATCCTCAATCCTGACTGTTTGGCTATCGATGCCGGCCTCGCTCAAACCTTTTTTGAAGGCGTTCGTATTGAGCAACGGCTCCGGAAACCCTTGATGGAGAAATCCTATCGTAGGGGCCTGTTGCTGCGCACGCCCGGAGAAGGGCATGGAGGCCGTCAGGGCACCCACCAGCCCGATGAACTCGCGACGCTTCAATCGATCGAATTGCATATGCGGCCCCGGCGGCACTTAAGCACAGCATACCCCATTTGTGAGAACAAAGTCAGACCCACGCGCTTGTCGGCCGTTTTCCGGTCAACCTCTAACAGCCGACATTTAGGCTGGGGCCGGACTTTGTCGGTATGGGCCACAACCGGACTCATGCACCGCAGCGTACGGCATGGTTATTCGATCACCTCATCGGCGCGGACAACCAATGCGACGGGTACCTCTAACCCGAGAGCCTTCGCCGCTTTCAGGTTTATGATGAGTTCCACCCGTGTCGAAAGTTGTACAGCGAGATTGGCCGGTCTCTCGCCGTTGAGTATTCGCCCGGCGTAGATGCCCGCATGATAATAGGAATCGCTAATGTCGCCGCCATAGCTCATTGCGCCGCCAGCTACCACAAAGTCTCGATACTGATAGATAGCCGGAAGCTTGTATTCGAGGGACTTCGCACCCAGCGTGGTGGCGTGGCTCGTATACAGCGGGTCAGTACCGATCACTATTCCAGCGACGGAACCGGCAGCATCCTTGAACGTCGCGTTGATCTCCTCGTCGGTGCTCGCGTGAAACGTCGTCAGCCTAATGCCCAAAACGCTGGCCGCCGCTTTTACTCCGCTCTCAACCGCTGGTGTCAAGGGATTGGCCGAATTCGTCAGGAGCCCAAGCGAATTCCTGCCCGGCAAAAGCTCGTGCAACAGTTCTAAACGTTTCGGCGCTGTATCCACGTTGATATGTGCTGCGCCCGTGACATTTCCGCCCGGACTATTGAGGCTGGTCACTAGCCCGGTGCTGACAGGATCACCGCCGATTGCAAACACGATGGGAATGGTTGTGGTCGCCGACTTTGCGGCCAGCGCCGACGGCGTCGCTGCCGCCAAGATCAGGTTAACCTGTCGCTCAGTTAGCTTGGTGGCGAGCGCAGGCAGCCGATCTTAGTGATCGTCTGCCCATGCGTATTCGAAGCCGACATTCTTTCCTTCGAGATAGCCCGCTTCGCTCAGCCCTTTTCGAAAGGCAGCTATCATCGGACTATAGTCTCGAGCCGTTGAGCTTCCTAAGATACCGATAACCGGGGATGACTGCTGTGCCCGTGCGTCCATCTGCGACAATGTAACGGCGCTCGATACCACAAGTCTAATGAACTCCCGCCGCCGCATGTATCCTTCCCTCAAGGACCGCGCTAATGGATGGCGAGACTAGCACCGTGCGGCGGGCTTGTGGGAGCAATTGCGTCAAGTGCATTCTCAGCTCGCCAAGCGCATGGCGCATGCGTCAACGCGGGAAGTCCGAGTCGGGTCATGCGCGACCCGATTGGGCCAGTGGCAAGTCCGCGTATCGTCCGCTATGCCCGGATAGCGACCAACTTCCGCATCGCCGCGAAATGACGTGATGGGCCCAACAGGCGACATGCCGCCACCTTCCGCATCAACCTATTGCTCCTCGACAGAGCTTGATCGCTTGTACCGGAAGTCGCAGTGACTTCCACCCTGCATGATGGTCTGCGTGCGCGAGAGCTTGATGTCGGGACCGAATCCTTCGGCCAAGTCGAAGTCAGCACTGCAGACCAACAAGAAGCCGAGTTCCGGCTCGCCCAATTCCTTGTAGAACTCAGCGTAGCGGCATGCGGTGACTTCAAAGGCAAATGCATCGTGTGACTGCTCGATCACCCGATAATCGAGAGCGTCGTCGCGGGCATACGCGGCCAGCTCGGGGCTCATAGCCTTGCCAAGGTCGTTCCCGTTCTTCGCGCTCCAGAACTCCTCACCATAACGACGATAGATCGCACCAAGGGTCCGTCGGACGAGTGCATTTGCTCGCTCTTCGCCCAGCTCCATCTGCAGAGCCTTCACCAACGGAACCAAGACCCGCGCCTGGATTTTGACTTGTTGGATGATGGAAACGTCCATGGCGAGCTTCCTCCTCTAGACTGCGTCACTTTAGTTCCAGCGTGGATCAATACCGACGATGGATCGTGGGCGCCGCCTCGGCTCGTTTTGCTACATGCTCTGCCGTCTTGACCTTGGGCAATTTGGTCGAAGCGGATCATTTACTCAATCACCTCGTCGGCGCGGACGAGTAGCGAGGGTGGCACGGCGAGCCCGAGCGCTTTTGCAGTTTTCATGTTGATGATCAGCTCGAATTTGGTCGGCCTCTCTACCGGGAGGTCGGAAGGTTTGGCGCCATTGAGTATCTTGTTCACGTAGTCGGCTGCACGGCGGAATAAATCGGCTACATCGGGACCGTAGGACATCAATCCCCCGCCAACCGCATCGTGCCGAAACAAGTAGTTTGCGGGCAAATGATGCTTCGCCGCGAGAGCGATAACGCGTGGAGCCTGGACATAAGTGAGGGGACTGCCAACATCTACTATCGCGTCGACGTGTTGGGCAGTGGCCGACGCAAAGGCCGCGTCGAGTTCCTCTGCCTTAGTTGCCGCGACCAAAGGCAGGGCCACGCTGATCGTCTGCGCTATGCGGGGTATCTGTTCCGCAAGATACACTTTCTGCATCGGGTTGTCGGGATCGATCAGGAGCGCAATTTTGGAGGCTCCGGGAACGAGTTCCCGCAGAATTTCAAGGCGTTTCGCAAAAAAATCATCCGGCACCATGTTCGTAAAACCCGTCACGTTACCACCTGGCCGCGACAGGCTTTGCACTAGACCGAGCAGCACCGGATCGGGCACGGCCACGAATACAATCGGAATGGTGGCGGTAGATAATTTAAGGGGTACTGCTGCTTGCGATCCCGCAGCGATGAGCACATCGGGACTAAAAGCAATCAGGTCGGCGACTGAAGCCGCCAGTCGATCTGCCGGTTGGGAAAAGCGATACTCGATGATGAGATTTTTTCCCTCTGCCCAATCGAGGCTTCGCAGCGTGTCAGGTAAGGCTTGCTCGGCTTGATTGAGAGCCTTTCCGCTGCCATCACCTATGGCAAGAAAACCAAGCCGACGGCGTTTTCCCTGCGCCCACGAATCATCTGGCGAAACAAGCAGCGCCGCAGTGCCCGCTATGAACTCCCGCCGCTTCATTCGATCCCATCGCAGCTTGAGGATGACGGCGCGCAGGGTATCACGTATCGGTCGTCGTTGCACTCAGTAGGCCATTGATCTTATGGGGGCCCCGGACGATGTCGCAGTTGGGGTCACGAGCGTCGCCTGCTGCAATGGGCGTTGGCCAGTCGATTTCCACTATGCCCCGTTAGCGACCGAGGATGCGTGGCGGTGCAATATCTCGCGAAGGGCCACTGACATGAGTGGATACCCGGTCCACTACATTCATTCGCCGAAAGCGGGGGCGCGATACCCTCGCTGCCTAGCGAAGCTTGTAATCGGCTCCATCGCGGAGGATGTAGGTCATGGGCGTGAACAAGAAATACCACGAATTTTCTGTCATCGACATGAACAGCGGATGGGAGACGCTTCCCGGTTACCCCGAAGGCATTCAGCAGAAAATCCTCTCGGGCGCGCTCGACGAGGCAAACAAACAGGGCAGTCGCACGCGACTGTTACGCTTTGCCCCTGGGGCGTTCACCACCAAACAGGTGGTGCACGAATATTGGGAGGAAGTTTACATTGTGTCAGGTGATTTCACTATTGGAGGTAAACTACTTCCGCCTAACAGTTACTTGCCAACCTGCCGGCATTCATCATGGTCCATTCAAATCGAATGGTGGTTGTTTGCTCTTTGAGGTTCACTATTTCGATCCAGTCTGAGTTCGGCGGCGCCTGTGGCCGCTATGGGTCAATCGCGTCGGTCTGCACCTAAGCTCGGCAATTCCGGTCCACCCCCGGCACCAGACATGTCGCAGCACTGCGCCAACTGACGCGATGGGCCACAAGCGGTCATTCCAAACTCTAGCTGTTGGCAGTGCCATTGCCGCGCGGCAGGGTAATGATGAACTCGGTAAATACGCCGGGCTCAGTTTCAACATCGATCCTGCCGCCGTGTTGCTTGACAATGATGTCATGGGCCATAGAGAGGCCGAGCCCGGTCCCCTCTCCGGTCGGTTTAGTCGTGAAGAACGGATTGAACATCTTCTCCTTCACCTCGGGCGGAATACCGGTGCCATTGTCAAGGATGCGTATTTCAACTGAAGTACCGAGGTTTCTAGTTTTGGCCGACAGAGTGGGCTCAAAGGCCCCCTCACCGTTCTCGGCCTTGCGTCTTGTCGCGGCATAGAAGCCGTTCGAGATCAGATTGAGCAGCGCGCGCGTGATCTCCTGTGGATACAGCTCGGCCGAACCGGCGCTGGCGTCAAATTCGCGCTGCAGAGTGATGGTGAAGCCGGACTTTTCGGCGCGGGCGCCGTGATAGGCAAGATTGAGGCTTTCCTCCACCAGCCCGTTGATGTCTGCCGCTCGCAGCTCGCCCGATCCTTCGCGCGAATGCAGCAGCATGTTCTTGACGATGGAGTCGGCGCGCTTGCCGTGCTGGACAACTTTTTCGAGGTTGGACTTCAGCAGGCCGGTTAGTTCGTCGACTTCCTTGCGGAGTTGCTCTGCCAGCGCGGCCTGCTTCAGGGCATCGTTGAGTTCATCCGTGAGTTCGACGGAGAGCGCCGAAAAGTTGTTCACAAAGTTCAGCGGGTTTTTGATCTCGTGCGCGATGCCCGCGGTGAGCTGGCCGAGCGAGGCCAGCTTCTCGGTCTGAATCAGGCGGTCCTGGGCGGTGCGGAGATCGTCGAGCGATTTGGATAGCTCTTGCGTGCGCGCTTGCACCTGCTCGAACAGGCGGACATTGTTGATGGCGATGACGGCCTGATCCGCAAACGACTTCAGAAGCTCGATCTGCTTGTCATTGAAAGGATGTACTTCGGTTCGGCGAAGCAGGATGGCTCCAATGCTCTCCTCTTCGCGCATCATGGGCACGCTGAGGACGCTGCGAATGCCCTGGGTGACCGACAATTCCCGCACCTCTGGAAATTCGTTGTTTTCATCGGAGAGTGCGTCGTGGATGTGCACCGGCACCCGATCGACGACTGCGCGGCCTGTGGCAGATCCACGACTGATGGCGCGTTTGTTCAGCAGCACCGGTATGGGCCCGTGATGAGCGGCGAATACGAGGCTATTGTCTTCCTTCAACACGACCACCGCATCGGCCGCCTCACAGAGTTCGCAGGCGCTTCCTACGATTGCTTGCAGCACCGGCTTCACGTCCGTGGGCGAGGACGCGATAACCCTGAGGATGTTGCTGCTGCCGGTCTGGTAGGTGAGCGCTTCCGTGAGATCATCCGTGCGCTGGCGCAGCTCGCGAAGCAGGCGCGCATTCTCGATGGCGATAACGGCCTGGGCTGCGAAATTCTTGACCAGGTCAATTTGCTTGTCGGTGAACGGCCGCACTTCTGTGCGGTAGATGAAGATAGTGCCTACCAGCGCGTCATCCTTAACCATCGGGACGCAAACCGTGGATCGCGCACCTCCGAGATGCGCTGCTGCGCCGACCACCGGCTCGCTGGTGTCATCGGCCGTGTGGCTGACCTGCCGTGTTCGCATTACCCGGTCCAGATGGCTTCCCGGCGTCGGTCTGAACGATTCCGATTGCGTAAAGTACTCGACGAGGCTCGACGGCGTGCCAACACCTGCCTCCCAACGGGCAGTATCGCCATCAACGAGGAAGAGGTTGCCGAACTGAGCATCGCAAATACGTACGGCGTTCTCCAGCATTGAGCTGAACACGGGCTTGAGCTCTCCAAGTGAATTGGAAATAACCCTCAAGACTTCGGAGGTTGCCGTTTGCTGCTGCAGCGATTCCTGCAGGTCGCGGGTGCGCGCTTGCACCTCGTCGAACAGCCGCGCGTTCTCGATCGCGATCACCGCTTGGTCGGCGAAGGTCTGCAGCAGCTGCACGTGGTGCGGGGCGAAGGTGCTCGGTTCTTTGCGAGTGACGCTGATAAGACCGATCGGCCCCTTCTTGCCGGGAAGCGGTGTCACCAGCACGCTGCGGAATCCTCTCGCTCGCGCGACATGCCGGACCATCGCCAGGCTTGCACCGGCCATCGCCTCCGCTTCGACAGCCTCGACATCCCGCAGTTGTTCCGTGTTGCCATTGCTCACAAGGTCAAACATCGGATACTGCGCCAGTGGCCGCGGAAACGCTGCTTGCAGTACGGCATCGGCCTCAGCGCTGACAGGTGTAAACGAAACGAGTTCGACCATTTCGTTGATAAACCGGTGGACCGCGGTCGAGTGGCCGTCCATCAGCCGGTTGGATCGTTCGGCAATCGCATCGAACACAGGCTGCACGTCCGAGGGAGAACTCGCGATCACCTTCAGGATGTCTGATGTCGCCGTCTGCCGCTCCAGCGCTTCCTTCGTCTCGTTGAAGAGCCGTGCATTCTCGATGGCGATGACAGCCTGAGCGGCGAAGTTGTTCACCAGCTCAATTTGGATCGGTGCGAATGGCCGTACTTCTTGGCGGTAGATTACGATTGCCCCGATTAATTCGCTCTCTTTGAGCATCGGCACGGCGACGAAGGATCGTGCTCCTGCCTGCTCGACAGTGACCACACGCAATGGCTCACGCTCAGCGTAAGCGGAATCGGTTTTGAGATCTGGGATATGCACGACCTGCTTCGTGTGCAAAAGCCGACCGAGACCAGTGTTCGCACTTGGAAGTATCGGTCCATGCTGCTCCCAGAAGGCGCGATAGGCTGGGGGAACATCGTGCAAATGCGTCGCGAGAAAGCGTTCACCATCGTAGAGTAGAATATGACCGAACTTCGCCTCACAAATGCGCAAAGCGTTCGCAAGCATGGCCTCAAATACAGACTTCAGCTCGCCCGGCGACGAACTAATAATCTTTAGCACCTCGGCGCTCGCAGCCTGCAGCTCCAACGCCTCATCGCGTTCGCGCTTTAGGCGCTCCACAAGGTCATGGGGCAAGTGCGCAGCCGACGCCTTGGCAGCCATCGGCCTCTTCGTGCGCTGGCCCTTCACGGGCCGTTTCGTTGGACCGCGTCGCTGCAAGTCGCTCCCTCACGGCGGTTACGCAATCCTACCAAATCCACAGTTTCGCGCCATGGCAGGATGTCTCTTTTGGGTCAATCGCTACAGTCTAGCCGGTGCCAGTGAGGTCCGGTCTACGCCACACAGCGGACAGGTGGCCAGTCGGGCGCGTTGGGCGAGATGGGCCAACAGGCGACATTCGCCAAATGAAAAAAGGAAACCAACTCAAGTAAGCGGTAGCTATGAGGGCATTTGATGGATATCCATGGCGGGTGCCGTTTGACGAGAGAATCACCATGCGGCGACGTGAATTCATTGGTCATCTTGGAGCGGCAGCGGTTGGCGCTGTCTGCCGATCTAGTGTGAGCTACGCGCAGACCACAGGCGACGTTACGCATCGCACGATCCAGGCAAATGGGATTCATCTCCATTTCGTTGAACAGGGCGACGGACCGCTGGTCTTCCTGTGCCACGGTTTTCCGGAGATATGGTATTCATGGCGGTACCAACTTCCCGCGCTAGCTTCGGCTGGATTCCATGCTGTCGCGTTAGACATGCGGGGCTACGGCAAGTCCGACCGGCCGGAGGCGATCGATCAATACACCCTTCTGCATCTCGTCGGCGATATGGAGGGGCTCCTTGATGCGCTTGGCGTTCAACAGGCTGTCATCGCTGGACACGATTGGGGTGCCGTGGTCGCGTGGCACGCAGCTTTGCTGCGGCCCGACCGTTTCCGTGCCGTTATCGCCCTCTGCCAGCCGTACTTGCCGCGGTCAACGGTAGCACCTACCCTGATCATGCCGCGGCGCAAGAATGCAGTGTTCTATCAGCTCTATTTCCAAGAGCCAGGCGTAGCAGAGCTCGAGCTTGAGCGCGATGTTCGGCAAACCTTCCTAAAGGTGCTAGGCGGCTGGTCAGTAGCCGGCGAGAGGTTGCCCGGTGACCCCCCTGTCGGAATGGTATCGCGTGACGGAGGATATCTCACTGAGAGGCAAACCCTTGCTCCCCTTCCGAACTGGCTAACAGAAGTCGACCTTGATTTTTACGTCCGCGAATTTGAGCGCACGGGGTTTCGCGGCGGTCTGAACTGGTACCGCAACATTGATCGAAACTGGGAGTTGTTAGCCTCGTTTGAGGGCGCGAAAGTCACTGTGCCCGCACTTTACATGGCCGGCGCTCGCGACCCGGCATTGGCATTCCCAGGCATGGACCGAGTCCTCGCCAGCTTGGCAAACACCGTGCCGCAATTGCGCGGCAAACTCATACTCCCGGATTGCGGACATTGGACCCAGCAGGAGCGAGCGTCGGAGGTGAGCGCCGCGATGATCGATTTCTTGCGACATTTGTGAGCGAGTTCGTCGGGCGTCTGGCGACCGAACGATCGATGTCACTCGCGCGCACCTAGCACAAGCCGACCTCAGCACCAGACTGAGCCTTGGCCTATTCTACCCTTAATAGCGGAAATCACAGACAACTGTGCGAGATGTCAGCTTGGGTCATAAGCTGCTCTCGGCGGCCAGCATGCCCTTGTCGGGTCATCTCTCGGGAGTGGACATCGCCGCGCTTTGGGTTGAGGTCAGGCATGGGCCCAGGTTGTGTGAAAATGGGGCGTAGCTAGGAACGCCGGATCCTCTTGGCCTCCCTTCGGATCGAACGACGAAGCAATCGCGCCGGCGCCGTAGTGGTCGTTGTGGAATCCGGCAGCCATGAATTGATTCATGAGCGCCGCAAGACTGTCCAAGTGTCCAGGCGCCGAGGCATTCGGCTCACCAGCGGACGTTGTCACCGGGGGATCAGTCACGGTGATGCTTTTCGCTGCTGAAGTCCCCGTCTCCCCGCTCGTGCCGTTTGATGCCGTTACTGTGAAGGTGTTCACCGGATGCCCCTTTCCGGGGAATGTCGAGTTCAGCACCAGACCGCTAATCGCCTGTCCAGCCGTACCGGCGGTGATAGTGAAGGTGAGTGTGTCCCCCTTGCCGCCGCCGTGGACCAACTGGCTGGTGACCGTGTCCCCACTTGGTGCGGTTATCGACTCGAAAAGCGGAACGCCGCTGATCGTCACTGATACCGTGTCGTCGGAATCGGTAGGCGACGCGGTGATCCCCATTGGCGTTGACCCGCCCGCCGGTACCGTTCGAGAGGACGGCGCCATCAGCGTCGGCGGCTCGGGGGCCCCAGCTTGTTCCTGGTCGAGTAGGGTGAGAGTCACTTGGCCGTCGCCCGAGTTCTCGCCGGCAATAGCCACCATTCCTGTTGTCAGAGCCTTGGGGGTAAGAAACGACCCGCCGCCGGAG
>NZ_LGHK01000092.1 GCF_001908235.1 Bradyrhizobium sp. NAS96.2 | reverse complement strand
GGCGCTGCCGCCTGGGTGGCGTCGGCGCGCTTCGACAGCGCGGCGGTCGTGTCGACATCGTCCCTGGCAGCCTGCCTTGCCGCCGCAGGGAGCGGATCGCCCTGGCTTGCTGCCGTTGTCTGCGGAGGAGCCGCGTCGGCACGCGGGGAGGAGGTCCAGAACCACACGCCGGCGATCACGATCGCCGCTACAACACTGGCCAGCATCAGGCCCAACGCACTACGCATCGCTACACACTCTCTCGGAACTTAAGGATACGCCACAGCCGTAACGAGCGATTAATGCCAACAAGGTCTTAACGCGGTCCCAACAAGGCGGCGGAACGGCAAGAAAAAGCGGGCCTTATCCATGCGTGATGACCGTCACGGTCGGCCAGCTCGCTCCCGTGCAGGATCGGTCCATCAAACAAGGGCCCCGCCATTTGCGGCGCCGATGGGAGCCGATCATGATCACCATCTTCAGGAGTCAGGACATTGAGCGTGCAGGGCGCAGAGCCGGCGTCGCGTTGGCCGTTGCGGCCACAATTGCCGTGCTGTCGCCGACCGCGAGCTTTGCGTTCAGCGCTGAAGCGCAGCAGATGTGTTCGGGCGATGCGTTCCGGCTGTGCAGCGCCGAGATCCCGAACATCCCCAGGATCACCGCCTGCATGGTCAAGAATCGCTCCCAGCTCAGCAGCGGCTGCCGCGTCGTGCTGGATCGCGACCTCGCCGCGCAGCGCCGGGCCGCCGCCGAGTGATTTGCGCCGTGGGAACTGGCCGGGTCTGCCGTTTCAAGCTTCTTCGCACCCCCGAAACGCTATAGAACCAGCGTTCTATTCCTTAGAGGCTTTGAGAGATGACCCGATTCTTGTTCGCCGTCGTGCCACTGGTTCTGTTGACGTCGGCCGCCTCGGCACAGCAGCAGGGGCGTGATGCCTGCTCGCGCGATGCCTCGCGGTTCTGCCGCGCTCATCTCAGCGAGGGCGATCAGGTCGTGCTGGCCTGCCTGAAGGAGCATCGCAGCCGCCTCAGCAAGGCCTGCCAGCAGACGCTCACCGAAAACGGGCAGTAACGACCGGCTAGATCTACGTACTGCTGCCCGCCGCGGTCGCGACCACCGGGATCACCTCCTTTGCCGCGCGGTCCGGGGTCTCGTCCTTCCAGCGTACCGAGCCGAACGGCCGCTCCAGCATCCGGCGCACGCGGATCGGCTCCGCGCCGATATGGAAGTTGGCCGCCTTCTGGTGCAGCTCGCGCTCGATCTGGGTGGCGCGGTTGCGCTGGCGCAGGAAATCGAGCCAGGTCGGGCAGTGATAGCGCTCGGTCCACAATTCGGGATCGGCGATGTCGCGCGCGATCGACCAGCCATAGGCGCCGTTGCGCTGGCGGCTGAGCTGCACATCCTGCATCACATTGTGGAAGGCCCGCGCATTGTCCTGCGCCACGCGGTACTCGATCTCCACCACCAGCGGCCCGCTGCGCCCGGTCAGTTGCAGCCGCACCTCGGGATCGGCCAGCGTCTCGGCCGCGTCCTCGTTGCGCGCGCCGACCGGCGGCATCCGCAGCCAGATGCCGAGCAGCGGCGACAGCAGCATCAACCCGGCGGAGATCAACAGCGCCATCTCGACGCCGCCGAGGTCCGTGATGCGGCCCCAGCACCAGCTTCCGATCGCGATGCCGCCGGCGATCGAGGCCTGAAACGCCGCCAGCGAACGGCCGGCGACCCAGCGCGGCGCCGACAGCTGCACGCCGATATTGAACAGCGCGATCGCCAGCATCCACACTGCGCCGGCAACCACCAGCGCGGCGGCGGTGATCACCGGCTGCTTGCTCACGGCAACCGCGGCAATCGCAGCCCCCATCGTCAACGCACAGACGCGGATCGCAGCTTCGCCGCTGAGCCGGCTGCGGATTTCGCTGATGTTGAGTGCGCCGATCACCGCGCCCATGCCGAAGGCGCCGAGCATGATGCCGTAGGTCTGCGCACCGCCATGCAGCAAATCGCGCGCAACCAGCGGCATCAGCGCCGAGACCGAGCCGCCGATGATGCCGGTCACCATGGTGCGGGTCAGCACGATTTTGATCGACGGCGAATTGGTGATGTAGCGCACGCCGGAGACGATGGCGCGGTTCAGCCGCTCGCGCGGCAACCGCGACGGCTCGCTGACGCGATTCCACAGGAACAGCACGACGAGCAGCGGCAGATACAGCACGGCATTGGCGGCGAAAGCCGCCACGGCGCCGGCGGAGGCGACCACGATGCCGCCGATCGCCGGACCAAAGCTGCGCGCGATGTTGTAGCTGATGCCGTTCAGCGCGACCGCGGCGGGCAGCGTCTCCGACGGCACCTGCTCACTGACCGAGGATTGCCAGGCCGGGCCGAACAGCGCCATGCCGCTGCCGACGACGAAGCACAGCGCGAGCAGGATGTTTGGCGTCACCAGATTGAGCCAGGCCAGCACCGTCAGCGTGGTGGCGCCGGAGAGCGCGATCGCCAGCGACACCAGCGCCACGATGCGGCGGTCATGCATGTCGGCGATGGCGCCGGCCGGCATCGAGATCAGCATCACCGGCAGCATCAGCGCGGTCTGCACGAGCGCCACCTTGTCGGCTTCCGAGGTCATCTGGGTCATCGCCCAGGCGGCGCCGACGCCCTGGATCAGGATGCCGAGATTGGAGAGCAGGCTGGCGAGCCATATCCGCCTGAAGATTGAATGCCGCAACGGTGCAGTGATACTGTCTTGGCGCTTCGGCGGTTCGGTCATATCCGGTTCCGGTTGGCCTGCTATGGTTTGTGAATGATTCCGGCTGCATCAACTGATGCCCGGCAAACGCGTGTCCTGTCCAGCGATTACGGTATCCTTTAACTGGGTAGGACACAGCTAAAGCCCTGAAAGGTTTGGGGAAGGGGAGCAATGGCGCTGTCGCGGCGGAGATTTTTTCAAGGGGCCGGCGCCCTGACGCTGCTGGCCGGCCGCCTCGCCGCCCCGGCCTTGGCCCAGTCCGCGCCAGCCGGCGACATCCCGCCGATCCTGTTCGTGCACGGCAATGGCGATCACGCCGCGCTCTGGATGACGACGCTGTGGCGGATGGAGTCCAACGGCGTGCCGCGCGAGCGCATGGCCGCGATCAATTTCACCGATCCCCTGGCGCGCGCCGACGACAAGGTCGAGCAGGCGGGCCGCTCCTCGACCGAGGACCAGCGCCGCGCACTCGCCGAGGCGGTCAGGGAGCTCAAGCAGAGCAGCGGCGCCGCGCGCATCGCGCTGGTCGGGAATTCGCGCGGCGGCAATGCGATCCGCAATACCATCAAGAACGGTAGCGGCGGCGACATCAGCCACGCGGTGCTGTGCGGCACGCCCAATCACGGTGTGTATGCGTCCGACGACGGCCTCGGCAACGAGTTCAATGGGCGCGGACCGTTCCTGCGTGGGCTGAACGATGGCGACAGCGAAGTAACTGTCGGCACCGCGTTCCTGACCTTGCGCAGCGACGGTCTCGACAAATATGCGCAAGCCGACGGCCGCTTCATCGGCAAGCCGGGCACGCCGACCAACGTCACGACGGAAGGCCCGGCGCTGAAGGGCGCGACCAATCTGGTGCTTGGCGCGGTCGATCATCGCGAGACCGCGTATCATCCGCGCGCCTTTCGCGAGATCTACAAATTCATCGCCGGGCATGAGCCGTCGCGGATCGAGATCGTGCCGGAGACGGCGGTGCGGTTGAGCGGCCTCGTCACGAGCATGCCGGGCGGCGTGCCGACCAACCGGCCGATGCCGGGCGCCGTGGTCGACATCTATCATGTGTCGGCAGAGACCGGCGAGCGCCTCGGCGGCCCGCTGCACAGCTCGCAGACCGGCGCCGACGGCCGCTGGGGGCCGGCGCAGGTCAATCCGTCCTGGCCGCTTGAATTCGTGCTGACTTCTCCGGGAGCTGTGACGACGCACATCTATCGCTCGCCGTTTCCGCGCTCTTCCGAGATCGTGCATCTGCGCGCGGCGCGGCCGATGCTGCCGGCCGATGCCGGTGCGGGCGCCATCGTGCTGATGTCGCGGCCGCGCGGTTATTTCGGGCTGCCGCGCGATATCGTGCTGTTCGACGGCAAGGAGCCGTCCGACGTCAAATCCGGCGTGCCGACGGACGCGGTGACGACGTTGCGGCTCGCCGCTGCCGAGGTCGGTCGTCCGGTGGCGGCGATCTTCAACGGGGAGCGGATCGTAATGCGGGCGTGGCCGGCGTCCGAGAACCGGATTGCGGTCGCCGAGCTGACTTATTAGGTCTGGTAGAGGGTCCGCGCGCCTTCATGGCGCCGGGATCGCATGGCCGGATCGGCCAATGCGTGAGGCAGGAAGCGAGGACCATGAGCATAGCCGAAGTCTACGATACCACGGTCACGCGGCGTCCCCTGGTCCCGCCGGCTCCGCCGCGCGCGCCCGCCGACATGGGCGCGTTCCAGCGGATGCGGGTGATGCGCAACTCGCCGATCGAGACCTGGGGCCAGCGCGCCTATGAGGACGACATCGTCCAGGGCCGCTTTCTCAGCCATTCGAGCTTCATCCTCAACACGCCGGATGCGATCCGTCACGTGCTGGTCGACAATTATGAGAATTACACCCGCACGCCCGCCGGCCTGCGCGTGCTGCGCCCGATGCTGGGCGAAGGATTGCTGATCGCGGAGGGCCGTGCCTGGAAATATCAGCGCCGCACCTTGGCGCCGGCGTTCACGCCGCGCGCGGTGAAGACGCTGGTGCCCTACATGATCGCGGCGGTCGACGAGACCATCGCCAAGCTGAAGTCGGCGAGCGGCGGTCCGGTCGATCTGCGCGAGGTGATGCAGCGCATGACGCTGGAGATCGCCGGCCGCACCATGTTCTCATTCGGCATGGATCGCCACGGCGCCGCGCTGCGTGATTTCGTGATGGAGTATGGCAACACGCTGGCGCGGCCGCACATGCTGGACCTGGTGCTGCCCTTGAGCTGGCCGACCCCGCAGGATTTCCGGCGCGCCCGGTTCCGCAAGCGCTGGACCGCGTTTGTCGGCCAGCTGATGGCCGAGCGCCGCGCCGCCGGCAAGGATAACAACGCGCCCGCGCGTGACCTGTTCGATCTGATGGGCGCCGCGCGCGATCCCGAAACCGGCAAGGCGTTCACCGATGCCCAGCTCGGCGACCAGGTCGCGACCATGATCCTGGCCGGCCACGAGACGACCGCGACCGCGCTGTTCTGGGCGCTCTATCTGCTGGCGCTCGATCCCGAGACGCAGGAGCAACTGGCAGCAGAAGTCAGGAGCGTGGCGGCAAATGGCACGCTCGACATCGAGCGGTTGAAGTTCACCCGCGCGGTGATCGACGAAACCATGCGGCTTTATCCGCCGGCATTCCTGATCGCGCGTGCGGCGGGCGGTCCCGACACCATCATGGGCCGTCCGGTCAGGAAGCATGACGTAATCCTGATCGCGCCGTGGCTGTTGCACAGGCATGAAAAGCTGTGGCGCGATCCGAATGCGTTCGTGCCGCAGCGTTTCATGACGGGGACGCCGCCCGATCGCTTTGCCTATCTGCCGTTCGGGGTCGGCGCGCGGGTCTGCATCGGTGCGCATTTCGCACTGGTCGAGGCAACGCTCGCGCTTGCGAAGATCATCGGCGCATTCCGCGTCGCGCTGGCGGACAAGGATCCGGTGATTCCGATCGGCGTGGTGACGACACAGCCGAACCGCTCTCCGGTGTTCACGATCAAGCCGCGCTGACCTTGCGCGGCGGTGTCCCAATGCTCACTTAAGGCCTCACCATGAGCGATACGCAGGCCCACTTCGCAGTCCTCAGGCAGACGACCGATCCGGCCGTCGTCGATGCCATGCAGCAGTTGATCGCCGATGGCCATGATCGCGAGCTCAATCGCATCAACGTGCTGGATTTCTCGCGCCGCACCGGGCTCGAAGAGGAGAAAGTGATCTCCGGCTTCCTGCATGCCTCGCGGCTCGGTCTGTTCGACATGAGCTGGAACGTGCTGTGTCCGGGCTGCGGCGGCGTGCTCGATGCGCATACGACGCTGAAGTCGCTGCGCCATGACGACTATAATTGTGCGCTGTGCGCGTGCGGCTACGAGGCCTCTGTTGATGAACTGGTCGAGGTTGCCTTCACCGTCAGCCCGCGGGTCCGCCACATTGCCGCGCACGATCCGAATACGCTGCCGATCTGGGAATACTTCCGGCAGATGTTCTGGAGTTCGGGGATCGAGTTCGACGAGACCTCGGTGTCGACCCTGATCAACGAGGTGACGCTGGAGGGGCTCGAGCTGCCGCCCGGCGAAAAGGCGATCCTGTCGCTCAACCTGCCCAACCAGTTCGTCATCGTGTTCGAGCCGGTGACGCATTCGGCGCACTTCTTTGCCGTCGAGGGCGAGCCGACCACCGATCGTCAGCAGTTCTCGATCGCGTTCAACAAGTCGCATGCGCCGACCGGGACCTCGACGATGCGGCCCGGGCCGCTGCGGCTCTCGCTGGAGAATCATGCCGACGTTCGCGTGCTGCCCTCGGTGTGGATCGCCGGCGATCCGCTGCACAAATTGCTCGGCAAGCGCAAGCCGATCCTCACCGCGAAGCGGATGCTGTCGAACCAGACCTTCCGCGATGTGTTCAAGGCCGACAATCTCACCGTCGACCAGCGGCTGAAGATCACCGCGCTGACCTTCCTGTTCACCGATCTCAAGGGCTCGACCGCGCTCTATGAGCGGGTCGGCGATCTCGCCGCGTTCGATCTGGTACGCGCGCATTTCCACGCGCTGCTCGAAATCATCGCCTCCGAGCGCGGCGCTGTCGTGAAGACGATTGGCGACGCCGTGATGGCGACCTTCATCCGGCCCGAGCATGCATTGTCGGCGGGCTTGCGCATGCGGGCCGCGATGAAAGATCTCAACGCCGAGCGCGGCAAGGAGGATCTGGTCGTCAAGATCGGCATCCACGAAGGGCCGTGCCTCGCGGTGACGCTGAACGAGCGGCAGGACTATTTCGGCCAGACCGTGAATATCGCAGCGCGGGTGCAGAGCCTGTCGACGTCACAGGAAATTCATCTGACCCAGCCGGTGATGGAATCGGCTGAAGTGGCCGGCATCCTCGATCGCGCGGCGATCAAGCCGATCCAGAAGGAAGCGGCACTGCGCGGCATTGCCGACAAGCTCGTGGTGTACGAGATACCGTAGTCACATTGCTGAAGCGTAATGCTTGCTGAAACGTAATGCCGCAGCGGGAACCCGCGCGGATTGCGCCGGTTCTGTTTCCACGCCATATAGATTTCAGCTTCATCCCATAGAGAGAGCGATGCTCGACGGACTCCGCCAATTCATTGCCGATATCGTCTCCCCCGATGCAAAGACCGACCGCGCTTTCGATGATGGCGACTATCGCCTGGCGGCGACCGCGCTGTTGGTGCATGTCGTCTCGCTGGATGGCGAGCCGACGCCCGCCGAGACGCGCAAGCTGCACAGCCTGATCGAGAGCCGCTTCCAGCTCGATCCCGGCACCGCCGACAAGCTGATCGCATCCGCGATGCGCGTCGAAGGCGAGGCCGTGGATCTCTATCACTTTACCAGTGTGATCATGCGCTCGGTGAATGAGGAGGGACGGCTGCGCATCGTCGAGATGATGTGGGAGCTGGTCTATGCCGACGGCCAGGTCAGCGAGTTCGAGGACAATGTGGTCTGGCGCGCTGCCGATCTGCTCGGCATTTCCTCGCGCGACCGCATCGACCTCAAGCACCGGGTTGCCGAGAAGCAGGCGGAGCTGCCGAAGGGCCCCTGGGGCACGGCAGACGCGGCAATCTGACACGGTTGGCCGCGCAAGCAGGAGCATCGTCGCCGGCATCACGGATGACGAAACTTTAATGTCCGCCGCGATTGGGGGCGATCCGACTGAAAATTGGTCGTTTCGTCCCGAAACCGACGTCCCGGTAGCTGTCCACAACCCCATACGCGGCTTGCGTCCCACCGCATGCCTATGCTCTCGTCGCCTTGTTGGGGACCTCACTAGAATTTGCAGTAAGAGATTGAAACGTGGCTGAGCGTGTGACGCTGATAACCGGGGCATCGGCGGGCATAGGCACCGAACTGGCGCGCGTGTTTGCATCGAATGGTCACCGTCTGGCGCTGGTGGCGCGGCGCGCCGACCGCCTGAAGGCGCTCGCCGACGAGCTTGGGGCCAAGGGCGGCGCGGCCCCGATCGTGATCCCCTGTGACCTCCAGCAGAGCGATGCGGGCGACCGGATCGTGCAGGCCCTGACCGAGGCCGGGGTCGAGGTCGAATATCTCGTCAACAATGCCGGCTTCGGCCTGTTTGGCCTCGCCATCGAGCGCGACCGTGCCGAGCAGCTCAACATCATCAACGTCAACATCCGCGCGCTGACCGACCTGACGCTGCGTTTTGCCGATCAGCTGATCCGCAACCGCGGCGGCATCCTCAATCTCGGCTCGATCGCCGGCTTCCTGCCCGGCCCCGGCATGGCCGTCTACTATGCCAGCAAGGCCTATGTGCTCTCGTTCTCCGAGGCGATGCGCTGTGAGCTGGCGCCGAAGGGCGTGCGAGTTACCGTGGTTTGCCCGGGTCCGGTGCCCTCCGAGTTTCAGGACCGCGCCGGCTTCGCGCCTGGCTTCGATTCCGCGATCCTCAACGTCGCGCCTGCCGAGGTCGCCCGCCAGGCCTATCGCGGCCTGATGGCCAACAAGCGGGCCGTGTTGCCAGGCGCCTTCATCAAGGTCGTGCCGTTCCTGCTGCGGCTGTTTCCGCGCTCCTTCATCCTGACGGCTGTCGGCGGCTTCCAGCTCCGCAAGCGCTAGCAGCTGCTCGCTTCTCCCCGCAACGCGCCCATTGATCGTCGTTGTTTCTGGCCCGCAATTTGCTTCGCCTGGGTGTGTGCGCAAACTCACACGATGTTAACGACCACTTAGCTATGATCGCACCTTACGTGCCGAATCCTTAAGCAGAGGCCAAACCTTCAAGCAGAGGCAATGTCGTTCCGGTCTGACCAAACCCGTGTCGTGGTGCCCTTCGCAAACCGAAGGCCGGCCGCGGTCACGCCGGTAGATCAGATCTTGGATCAGGTTTCGCAGCGGCCGGTGCTGATCGTGCTGCATCAGGAGACCTCGACTCCCGGCCGGATCGGCAACGCCCTGCGCGCGCTGGGCTACCCTCTCGACATCCGCCGTCCGCGCTTCGGCGACGCACTGCCCGACACGCTCGAGACGCATGCCGGCGCGGTGATCTGCGGCGGCCCGATGAGCGCCAATGATCCCGACGACTACGTCCGGCGCGAGATCGACTGGATCGCAATTCCGTTGCGCGAGCAGCGTCCGTTCCTGGGCATCTGCCTCGGTGCACAGATGCTGGCGCGGCAACTCGGCGCGCGCGTCGCGCCGCATCCGGAAGGCCGTGTCGAGGTCGGTTATTACCCGGTCAGGCCGACGGCGGCAGGGCGCGCGCTGTGCCCGGACTGGCCGGCGCGCGTCTATCACTGGCATGGCGAGGGATTTCAACTGCCCGACGGCGCGGACCTGCTTGCAGAGGGCAATGATTTTCCGGTGCAGGCGTTCCAGTTCGGCAATGCCTTCGGCCTGCAATTCCATCCCGACGTGACCTACGCGATGATGCATCGCTGGACCGCGCGCGGTTGCGCGCGAATGGATTCCCCGGGTGCGCAACCGCGTCATCTGCACTTCGCCGAACGCGCCGTGCACGATGCCGCTGAGCGGGCGTGGCTGAAGCATTTCATCGATGGCTGGACCGCGCGTGTGCCGCAGCCGGTGCTGCTGCAGGCCGCCGAATAGCCGCCGCGCGGAATTTCGCGCCACCTTTTCATTCTGATGGATGTGCTACTGTCGGCTGCCGCGCGCGGCTCGCATCGCCGCGCGGATCAATAACAACAAGGCACAGGGAGATCGCCGTGAGCTACCAGCACATCCTCTATGAGGTCAGCGACCGGATCGCGACCATCACGCTCAATCGCCCCGACCGCATGAATGCGTGGACCGCGATCATGGAGCGCGACGTGCGCCACGCGATGGAGGCTGCATCGAACGACGACGATGTTCGCGTCATCATCTTGACCGGCGCGGGCCGCGGCTTCTGCGCCGGCGCCGACATGGACGCGCTGAAGGGGATCGATCCCAACGAGGTCAGGCGCGGCGAGAGCATTCCGTTCGACATGAACCGCCGCGCCGACTGGCAGACGCGCTATGCCTACTACCCCGCCATCAAGAAGCCCGTGATCGCGATGCTCAACGGCGCCACCGCCGGCATCGGCCTGGTCCACGCGCTGTATTGCGATTTGCGCTTCGCGGCCGACAGTGCGGTGTTCACGACAGCCTTCGCGCGGCGCGGCCTGATCGCCGAGCACGGCATCAGCTGGATGCTGCCGCGCATCGTCGGCCATGCCAACGCGCTCGATCTCTTGATGTCGGCGCGTCGGGTGTCGGCCGCCGAGGCGCTGCGCATCGGCCTCGTCAACCGGCTGTCGCGGCCGGAGAAGCTGCGCGAGGAAACCTACGCCTATGCCCGCGACCTCGCCGATTTCGTCTCCCCGAGCGCGATCGCGGTGATCAAGCGCCAAGTCTACGACGTGCCGTTCCAGACCCTCGCCGAAGCCACCATCGACGCCAACCGCGAGATGCAGATCGCGCTGAAGGGCAATGATTTCCGGGAAGGCGTCGCGAGCTTTGTGGAGAAGCGGCCGCCGCGGTTTACGGGGACGTGAGGCGAATTGGGGCGGAGTTTGCGGCAGGAGCCCGACTTCGCCCTACCGGCTACGCCGGGCAGCTTTCGCTCACTTCGCTGCGATGGACTATCCGGGCTTGCCGAGCCGAAGCTCGCGAGAGGTGGATTGTGGCGCCCAGCCCGCCGTCGCCCTTCGGGCTATGGCGAGGCAGCCTTCGCTCACTTCGCTACGATGGACTTTCCGGGCTTGCCGAGCCGTAGCTCGCGAAGCGAGCGAAGGCTGGTGGAGCCAGGCGGGATCGAACCGCCGACCTCGTCATTGCGAACGACGCGCTCTCCCAGCTGAGCTATGGCCCCATCGCGGCCGGGTGTTGCTGAGTGTCCCGGCCGTCAGTCGGGCGCCATTTACAGTCCCGCCCAAGGCCAAGTCAAGAACGCTGAAACAGCGGTTTTCGGCCCGTCCCGCCGGGAACTTCCCTTGTTTGCGGGGGGCCGAACCGATATTTAGAGCATGATCCGGACCCGGCGGGCCGCGTTAGCGAAAAGCGCGTAGCGGTTTTCCGAGAAGATCCTGCTCAAACGCGCGATGGCGGCTCAGTCCGGTCTCGTTGCGCTTCAATTGGTCGTCCCACCCGCGAGCTCCCAACATATGCGCGCTGTTCTCGACATCGTCATCATCGTCCTCGACCTCTATGTCTGGCTCTTGATCGCCTCCGCGATCCTGTCCTGGCTGGTCGCCTTCAATGTGGTCAACACGCGCAACCAATTCGTCTCGGCGGTGGCCGAGTTCCTCTACCGGATCACCGAGCCGGTGCTGCGGCCGATTCGCAACGTGATGCCCAATCTGGGCGGCCTTGATATCTCGCCGATCATCGTGATCCTGATCATCATGTTCCTCCAGCGGGTGATTGCCTATTACATCTATCCCAACGTGATCTGACCCCTCGCGATGGGCCTCCGCTAATGGATCCTTTTTGATGGAGCCTTGGCGCTACTCCACCGAGGGCATCAGCATCGCCTTGCGCGTGACGCCGCGCGGCGGCCGCGACGACATCGACGGGATCGAAACGCTGGCCAACGGCCGCTCGGTGGTGAAGGTGCGGGTGCGCGCCGTTGCGGAAGGCGGCGAGGCCAACCGCGCGGTGACCGAGTTGCTGGCCAAGGCGCTCGGCGTGCCCAAGGCCAGGGTGAAGCTGCTGTCCGGCGCCACCTCGCGGCTGAAGCAGGTGGCGGTCGACGGCGACCCGAAGAGCCTTGGCGAGACATTGCGGAAGCTGACGGCGGCCGGGCCGAACCAAAAGACGAAGGACTGACATGACCGCCCGCATCATTGACGGAAAAGCCATCGCCGCCGAACTTCGCGCCCGCGTCGCCGCCGAGGTCGCCCGCGTCAAGCGCGACCATTCGCTCACGCCGGGGCTCGCCGTGGTGCTGGTCGGCCACGATCCGGCCAGCGAAGTCTATGTCCGCAGCAAGCACACCCAGACCCAGGCCGCCGGCATGGCCTCGTTCGAACACAAGCTGCCGGAGGACGTGTCGCAGGCCGATCTGCTGGCGCTGATCGCGCGGCTCAACCGCGATCCGCTGGTGCACGGCATCCTGGTGCAGCTGCCGCTGCCGAAATCGCTGCACACCGAGACCATCATCAACGCCATCGACCCGGCCAAGGACGTCGACGGCTTGCACCCGAACAATGCCGGCCGGCTCGCCGGCGGCCTGGCCGCGCTGTCGCCCTGCACGCCGCTCGGCTGCATCATCCTGACCAAGAGCGTGCACGCCTCGATCGAGGGCATGAACGCGATCGTGATCGGCCGCTCCAATCTGGTCGGCCGTCCGCTGGTGCAATTGCTGCTGAACGAGAACGCGACGGTGACGATCGCCCATTCGCGCTCGCGCGATCTGGCAAAGCTCTGCGCCCAGGCCGACCTGGTCTATGCCGCGGTCGGCCGTCCGGAGATGGTGCGTGGCGACTGGATCAAGCCAGGCGCGACCGTGATCGATGTCGGTATCAACCGCATTCCGGTGCCCGGCGGCAAGCCGAAGCTGGTCGGCGACGTCGCATTCCAGGAAGCGCTTGATGTCGCCGGCGCGATCACGCCGGTGCCCGGCGGCGTCGGGCAGATGACGGTGGCTTGCCTGCTGGTCAACACGCTGCGCGCCGCCTGCGCGATTGCCGGCCTCGCCGCGCCGGCGGTGTGAGATAGCGAAAAGTACTTCCGCCGTCATTGCGAGCGGAGCGAAGCAATCCATCTCTCCGCTTGTGGAAGCATGGATTGCTTCGTCGCTACGCTCCTCGCAATGACGGGAGAGGGCGCCGTATCGGCTACGCCGTCACTTCTTCTTCGCGCGCTCGATGCCTTCGAGGATCAGCTTGCGGGCCTCGTCGGCGTCGCCCCAGCGCAGCACCTTCACCCATTTGCCCTTCTCGAGATCCTTGTAGTGCTCGAAGAAGTGCTGGATCTGCTGCAGCGTGATGTCGGGCAGGTCGCTGTAGTTCTGCACCTTGTCGTAGCGCTGGGTCAGCTTCGATGACGGCACCGCGATGATCTTCTCGTCACCGCCGGCCTCGTCCTCCATCAGGAGCACGCCGACCACGCGCACGCTCATCACGGCGCCCGGCACGATCGCGCGGGTGTTGACGATCAGCACGTCGCAGGGATCGCCGTCGCCCGACAGCGTGTGCGGGATGAAGCCGTAATTGCCGGGATAGCGCATCGGCGTGTAGAGGAAGCGGTCCACCACGAGCGTGCCGGCCTCCTTGTCCATCTCGTACTTGATGGGCTCGCCGCCGACGGCAACCTCGATGATGACGTTGACGTCGTGGGGCGGATTTTTTCCGATCGATATGGCGTCGATACGCATGGATTGCTCCGCGTGGCCTTTTGGAAGTTGAGGACGATGTGATTTTTTGGTTGGCGCCGCCAGACCGCAAAACGACTTCGGGCCCGGCCGTGGGGCCGGGCTGGCCGTCGCGCGCAGCGCTCCGGCTGGTTTAGCCTTGCTGCAGCTGCGAGAGAAGCAGGATTTTCAGTTGGCCCAGGCGAAAGCGACCTTGTCGAGCGACTTCGGCCCGAACCGCTCCGAGGAGCGCGCCACCATCCGGCCGCCCAGCGCACGGTAAAACTCGGTCGCCGGCTCGTTGTCGGAGAGCGCCCAGATCACCATGCTCTTCAGGCCGCTCTGCATCAGGTCGCGGCGGGCTGCGGCGAACAGGCGCCGGCCGAAGCCAAGGCCCTGGAATTCCGGCCGCAGATAGAGCTCGTAGATCTCGCCTTCGAAATGCAGGCTGCGGGCGCGGTTGCGGCCATAATTGGCGTAGCCCGCGATCCTGTCACCGAACACCAGCACGCTGACGCGGCTGCCCTTGCGGATGGCGCTGTCCCACCATTGCGGGCCGCGGCGATTGATCAGCTTTTCGAGTTCGGCGCCGGGGATGATTCCCTGATACGCCGAGCGCCAGGCTTCGTCATGGGTAGACGCCACCGAGGCTGCGTCTGCAGCTTTGGCTGGCCGGACCTCGATTAGCGTTGTGCTCATGCATCTAATCAAAGCAAGTCGGAGGGCCGCCTTCAAGGTCCATCGTTAATTATCGGTTAACGTGTGGGTTTTTTGCATCAGTGTCATGAAAACTTGTTCCGAAAAAGGACACTTGCCGGGTTCAAGCGACCGATTGCTGGTCCGGCCCTGTGCAAAGCATGAATCGCGCGCGCAGTATGACAGTGCCGTTGCTTGGAAAAAGCTCATTCGGGGCTGATTCGCCGCCAGGATTTGGCGTGCGATCCAAACGCGACGTGGGTACTCCGCATGCGCCGCCGCAGTGGATTTTTGCGCGCGCACGGCCTATGGCAGCGGCGGTATTTGTGCGCGCCGAAACCGGCCCGATCGCGAGCGGACTGCGATGACGCTCTATTTCCTGATCAAATATCTGCATGTGCTCGGCGCCATCGTGATCCTCGGCACCGGGACCGGCATCGCCTTCTTCATGCTGGCGGCGCATCGCACGCAGGATGCGGCGTTCATCGCACGCACGGCGGCGACGGTGGTGATCGCGGACATGATCTTCACGCTGAGCGCCGTGCTGTTGCAGCCGGTCAGCGGCGGACTGCTGATGTTGTTGTCGGCAACCAGCCTGACCGAGCGTTGGCTCTTGCTGTCGCTGGCGCTCTACGCGCTGGCCGGCGTGTTCTGGGTTCCCGTCGTCTTCATGCAGATGGAGATGCGCGACCTCGCACAGGCGGCGGCCGACAAGGGTCTGCCGCTCCCGCCGCGCTACCATGCGCTGTTTCGCCGCTGGTTTCTGTTCGGGATTCCCGGCTTCGGCTCGGTGATGATCATCCTCTGGCTGATGATCGCGAAACCATTCTAGAGCATGATCCGTATTCATGAGTGACGGCGCATCACACAATATCCTCGTGCTCGGCGCGTCGGGCCTGATCGGACGCTATGTCACCGACGATCTCAGGGCTCGCGGCTTTCGCGCGATCGGGATCGCGCGGCATTTCACGGCTGCACAAAAGATGAGCGCAGCCGATCTCGAGCTGCCCGTGATAGCGATGGATGTCGCTGACCTGACGCAGCTGCTTCGCACGCATGAGGCCGATGTCGTCGTGAACTGCCTCGGCGTGTTGCAGGATGGTCCGGGCAGCGACACAAGCGCGGTGCATCGCGACTTCGTGGCGCGACTGCTGCAGGCGATCCGCGACAGCGACCGCGCCATCCGTCTGGTGCACATTTCGATTCCCGGCATAGCCTGCGAGGATCGCACGGCCTTCAGCACCACCAAGCGCGAGGCCGAACGGCTGATCGCTGAGTCCGGCATCGCCTACGCGATCCTGCGCCCCGGTTTTGTGATTGCGCCATCGGCCTATGGCGGCAGCGCCATGCTGCGCGCGCTGGCGGCGCTGCCGGTGGATTTGCCGGCCGACGAGGCGGCAACGCCGTTCCAGCCGGTTGCGGTCGAGGATATCGCCGCCACCATCGCCTGGCTCGCGGCGCGCGATGCCGCCGATGATGCGGTGCGCTCGGTGACATGGGACCTGATGCAGAAGCAGCCGGTCTCGCTCGGCGGCGTCATCGCCCAATTCCGCTGGTCATTCGGCACGGCGAAACATTTTCGCATCGCGTCCCCATCGTTCCTGATTGATCTTGGCGCCCGTCTCGGCGATCTCACGAGCCGCCTCGGCTGGATGCCGCCGATGCGCTCCAATGCGATTGCCGAGCTGCGCCGTGGCGTCACCGGCGATCCCACGGCCTGGATGGCAGCGACCGGCATCGTGCCGAAGACGATCGCGCAGGCGGTCGGCGGCCGACCCGCGACCATCCAGGACAAATGGTTTGCGCGACTGTTCCTGATCAAGGCGCTGATCTTCGCAAGCCTCGTGCTATTCTGGGTTGCTTCCGGTTTCATCGCGCTGGTCATCTCCTATGATGCCGCCGCCGGCATCCTGAGCGAGCATCACTTCCCGCCTGCTCTGGTCGGGCCGGTGACGGTACTGACCAGCCTGATGGACATGAGCATCGGCGTGCTGATCGCGATCCGCCGCACCGCGGCGTTCGGCCTTGTCGCCGGCATCGTCGCCTCGCTCGGCTATATGGCGGCATCGGCGGTCCTGACGCCCGATCTCTGGATCGAGCCGCTCGGCGCGCTGGTCAAGACCGGGCCAGCGATCGTGCTGATGCTGGTCGCGCTGCTGACATTGGATAACCGATGACTGCATGGCCCGACGACGACGTGATTCTCTACGACGGCGTCTGCATCTTCTGCTCGCGCTGGGTCCGCTTTGTCGTTGCGCGCGATTCCGAGGGCGCTTCCGCTTCACCCCTATCCAATCCGACTACGGCACGCGGCTGGCGAAGACCTTCGGCATCGATCCCGAGGATCCCGACACCAACGCCGTTGTCCATGGCGGCATCGCCTGGGTGAAGTCGGATGCCGCGCTGACGGTGTTGAGCCATCTCCCCGGCTGGGGCTGGACAAGCGCGCTGTTCGCGGTGCCAAGACCGCTGCGCGACGCCGTCTATAGCCTCATCGCACGCAACCGCTACAAGATTTTCGGGAAGTACGAGACGTGTTTCGTGCCCGATGCTGATATGCGAGCGCGGGTGCTGGAGTAGTTTCTGCCGTCATTGCGAGCGAAGCGAAGCAATCCATCTCTCCGCTTGTGGCAGCATGGATTGCTTCGTCGCTATCGCTCCTCGCAATGACGATCGGGCTATTTGCGCGGCAGCGCGGACACGACTTCCTTCGCCGCCCGCTCCCCCGAGTCCCGCGCGCCATGGGCCGTCGAAAAGAAATGCGGTGACGTCGCTTCGCCGGCGAAGAACAGCCGGCCGTCGACCGGGGCCGCCAGCACGGCGCGCTTGCCGGCATGGCCGGGCAGCGCGTGCGAGTAGGAGCCGCGGGCGAACGGGTCGTGGGCCCAGCGGGATTCGCTGAGCGGCTGCAGCTTGCGGCGGAAATCGTTGCCGAGGAAGGAGACGATCTCGTCGATGCTGTGCGCGGCGATGGCGCCGTCGCCGGCATCTTCGAGCGCTTGCGCAAAGCGGCCGCCGAAGAAGCCCTCGATGCAGGGCTGGCCGAACGGGCGGATGTGATAGGTGCCCATCTCGGTGCGCATGGTGGCGCCGCGCAGATTGCCTTCCTTAGGCAGCGCCTCGGGCTCGGCGAGCGCCAGCGTCACCTTGTCGGCGAGGCCGAGCGGCAGGCCGCGCGCGGCATCGAGTTTTTCCGGAAGCGCCGGCGAGAAGCGGATCGCCTCAATGGCGATCAAATTGGTCGGCACGGTGACGATCACCTTGTCCGCCTCCAGCGTGCCGCGCGAGGTCTCGATGCGCAGGCGCTTGCCGGAATGATCGATCAGCCGGACCTCGCACTTCAGCGCGACCGATACCTGTTCGCCGTAGGCTGCGACCAGCGCGCCATAGCCGCGCCGCACCCGCCAATTGACGTTGCTGTCCTCATAGGCGTCGAAGTCGAGAATCGAGAGCTGGTCGAGCTCGCAGCCATTCACATAGGTCGAGATCGCATCGATCATCGGGTTCCAGCGGTTGCCGGGCTCGAGGTAACGATCGGCTGAGCCGTCCTTGCCGCCGCGCGCCGCCTCCTCGAGGCGATCGTAGAACTCGTCGAGCGCGAGCATGAATGCATCGCGGTCGGACTGCGGGAATGCCTTGCCATAGGCGCGCTCGCGCCACGGCGGCAGGTCCTGGTTGAGTTCGAAGCCGAGTTGCTTGGCGATGCCGACAAAGCTGTTCTGGTCGGCCGAGTGCAACCAGCCGCAGCCGACGTCGAACACCACGTCAGGCGCGGCCTGGATCGTGTGAGCGCGGCCGCCGAGCCGGTCGCGGGCTTCCAGGACGATGGTGGAGAGGCCGGTGCCCTTCAGCGCATGCGCGGCGCCGAGGCCTGCGGCGCCGGCGCCGATGATGGCAACACCGACCGTGGAGGGAAGCGAACTCATGCCCCGGCTCTAGCATGTTCGCCGCCGGGCCTGAAGCCGCCCCGCGCATAACTGTCATCACCCGCGAAAGCGGGTGATCCAGTATTCCAGAGACAGTTGTGATTGAACCGATCGGCCGCGGCGTACTGGATGCCCCGGAAATTTTTATCATCGGGCGGCGCTTCGCGCCGACCCGGTGCCAGGCATGACAGACAGGCTTACGCCACCGCTTCCTTGGCCTTTTCGGCGCGCTTGCGGTCGTTCGGGTCGAGATGCTTCTTGCGCAGCCGGATCGACTTCGGCGTCACCTCGACGAGCTCGTCGTCCTCGATATAGGCGAGCGCCTTTTCCAGGGTCATCCGGATCGGCGGCGTCAGGCGCACCGCTTCGTCCTTCGAGGTGGTGCGGATGTTGGTGAGCTGCTTGCCCTTCAGCACGTTGATCTCGAGGTCATTGTCGCGGGTGTGCTCGCCGACGATCATGCCCTTGTAGACCTTCCAGCCCGGCTCGATCATCATCGGGCCGCGGTCTTCCAGCTTGAACATCGCGTAGGCCACCGCTTCGCCCTGATCGTTGGAGATCAAGACGCCGTTGCGGCGGCCCTGGATCTCGCCCTTGTAGGCGGCATAGCCGTGGAAGATGCGGTTCATGATCGCGGTGCCGCGGGTGTCGGTGAGCAGTTCGCCCTGGTAGCCGATCAGGCCGCGGGTCGGCGCGTAGAACACCAGCCGCAGGCGGTTGCCGCCGGACGGCCGCATCTCGATCATCTCGGCCTTGCGCTCGCTCATCTTCTGCACGACGACGCCGGAATGCTCCTCGTCGACGTCGATCACGACCTCCTCGATCGGCTCCTGCCAGCCGCCGGTCGCCTCGTCCTTCTGCAGCACGACGCGCGGGCGTGACACCGAGAGCTCAAAACCCTCGCGGCGCATGGTCTCGATTAGGATCGCGAGCTGCAATTCGCCGCGGCCGGAGACTTCCATCGAATCCTTGTCGGCGGCCTCGACGACGCGCAGCGCGACGTTGCCCTCGGCCTCGCGCATCAGGCGGTCGCGGATCATGCGCGAGGTCACCTTGTCGCCTTCGGTGCCGGCGAGCGGCGAGTTGTTGACGATGAACGACATCGACACCGTCGGCGGATCGATCGGCTGCGCCGGCAGCGGCGTCTCGACCGAGGGGTCGCAGAAGGTGTCGGCGACGGTGCCCTTGGTCAGGCCCGCGATCGCCACGATGTCGCCGGCCTCGGCCTCTTCGAGCGGGGTGCGCTCGAGGCCGCGGAAGGCGAGGATCTTGGTCAGGCGGCCGCTCTCGATCAGCTTGCCGTCGGCGCCGAGCACCTTGACCTGCTGGTTCGGCTTGATCGAGCCGGAGGAGATGCGGCCGGTGATGATGCGGCCGAGATAGGGATTGGCCTCGAGGATGGTGCCGATCATCCGGAACGGGCCTTCCTCGACCTTCGGCGGCTCGACATGGCGCACGATCAGGTCGAACAGCGGCTGCATGCCGAGGTCCTTCGGACCTTCCGGGCTCTCCGCCATCCAGCCCTGCTTGGCTGATCCATACAAAATCGGGAAGTCGAGCTGCTCCTCGCTGGCGTCGAGCGCCGCGAACAGGTCGAACACCTCGTTGATGACTTCGGTCGGGCGCGCGTCGGGGCGGTCGACCTTGTTGATCACGACGATCGGCTTCAGGCCGATCTTGAGCGCCTTCGACACCACGAATTTGGTTTGCGGAAGCGGACCCTCGGCGGCGTCGACCAGCACCAGCGCGCCGTCAACCATGTTGAGGATACGCTCGACCTCACCGCCGAAATCGGCGTGGCCGGGGGTGTCGACGATGTTGACGCGGATGTCCTTCCACTGCACCGAGGCGGCCTTGGCCAGGATGGTGATGCCGCGCTCGCGCTCCAGGTCGTTGGAGTCCATGGCGCGTTCGGTGACCTTCTGGTTCTCACGGAAGGTGCCGGATTGCTGCAGCAGGCGGTCGACGAGGGTGGTCTTGCCGTGGTCGACGTGGGCGATGATGGCGACGTTGCGAAGGTTCATGGCTCTTCTTCTGGTCGTGCAATGGTCAGATGCGCGATCTCGCCGGACCAGTTTGGCCGGCCGCTCGCTCGCGTGGCCCATCAGGGGCCCGGATCACGCTCATACCCAAGAAATTTGACGGGGACGCATCACCCCAAAAAGGAAGCCCGGTCAGCGGACCGGGCCCCTCGTGCGTTGCGGCGCAATATAGTCAGAAAACGCCAAAAAACAACGGTTTATTGGCGGTTTGGGTGGCTGATTTTGGTTCCGGCGGCGGGTTTTGATGGGCTTTTCGGTCCAATCAGGGGTTACTTCCGAGTAACGGCGAACACCATCAGTCCAAGTCCGGCAAGCGCCACCAGCGCAGCGAGTACGGTGATGGGGTTTCCGCCGGGGCCTGCTCCTATCTTGGCGCTGATGATGGCGCACAGAACGCCCGGGATCAGCAAGATCATTCCTACGATCAGCATGAAGGGGGTGGCGCAGCCGTTTGGTGGCGGCGACGGCGGGGGGACGTATTTGTAAGGAGGCTCTGTCGGCGGGGGCGGGTCGGAATTGCTCATGGCGCCCTGAACCTAGCTCCCCTTGATCGCGGCGCGGATCAGCATCACGCCGGCAAAACAGACCGCGAGCCCGAGCAGGATCAGGAAGAGGATGGAGGGATCGGTTTTCGACTCGCTCAGGACGCCGAACCCGAACAGCAGGGCGCAGAGCCCGGGCAGCAGCAGGAGCACCCCGAACAGCGCCATGAAGGCGGTCGCGCAGCCGCCGCGTTGCGGCGGGAGCGGCGGAGGCAGCGAAGGCGGAGATCCATCCGGATTGATCGGGCGGCTCTCGTCGCTCATCGCGGCACCTCTACGCTCTGCCGTGCCTCGCGATAGGTCTGCCCGGCCATCGCGGCGCGGATGCCGTCGATCTTGCCGTCGCGATAGAACAGATTGTAGGTGTCGAACGGGATGATCGCGCCGCTTTCGGTGATGAAGTGGATGCAGCTGCGCTTGACGTTGCCGACGCAGAAATTGAACCGATCGAGAAACTGCACGATGGTGACGCGGAATACGTTCTCGTAGGTCAGGCCTTCCGGCACCTCGAAGCTCGGCAGGCAGCACAGCAATTCGCAGACGCGCTCGCTTGTGTTCAGCGGCCCCGACGACAGCGAAAACAAATCGACGAATTTCTCCCGCAACACCGGATATTTCTCGGGGCTGATCGTGTTCGGCATCACGGCGACCAGCTGCTCCTGCGGGATCAGCGACGTCAGTGGCAGCACCTTCTCGCCGTTGCGCAGGCCGTAGCCGATCGAGATGCTTTCGGGATTGCACGGCAGCGGGATCATGTCCTTGTCGCCGAACACTCCCGTCTCGATCACGTGCTGGCGAATCTCCGACAGCATGATGCGGTCGGTATTTTTGTCGAAGTTCTCGTTACGTCCGGCGTCCTGCACCGGCTGCAACGTGACGCCGCGGACGCATGTCCAGGTCAGCGCATGGCGGACGATGTCGCCGATCTCGGCATCGTTGACGCCGCGCTTGATGGTGGCGACCAGCGTGGTCGAGACGCCGTAGTGTTCGAGATTCTCCAACGCCTGCTGGCGGATCTTGCGCAAATCGGCGCCGCGCAGATTGACCAGCGCCTCGCGCTTCAGCGAATCGAATTGCAGGTAGACCTCCAGCCCGCGCTTGTTCTCGGCGAGCTTCGCCACGAAGTCGGGCTCGCGCGCGATCCTGAGGCCGTTGGTGTTGATCATGACATGGCGGATCGGCCGGGCGCGCACCGCATCCAGGATCGCGAAGAAATCCGGATGCAGTGTCGGCTCGCCGCCGGAGATCTGCACGAGGTCAGGCTCGCCCTCGCTCGCCACCAGCGCGTCCAGCATCTTCTCGATCTTGGCCAGCGGCGTGAAGCTCGTGCGCGCCGGCGAGGAATCCGCAAAGCACACCGGGCAGGTCAGGTTGCAGTGCTCGGTGATCTCGATCAGCGCCAGGCAGGAGTGCTGCTCGTGGTCCGGGCAAAGCCCGCAATCATAGGGGCAGCCGAATTCGGTGTGGCGCTGGAAGGCGAGCGGGCGGTCGCCGGGCTTGATGAAATCCTTGCACAGCCGCCAGTAGGCCGAATCGGTGGAGACCAACGTCGACTGCACGCCGTGCTGCTTGCAGCGCTTCTCGTACCAGACCTCGTTGCCTGATATCTGGATCTTGGTCGGCACCAGGGTGAGGCAGGTCTCACAGAGCGACTGGGTCTGGCCCCAGAAGATGTAGGGGCGGGACTTACGCAGCGGCGCGTTCATGCTTCACACTCACATTCGGCGCCGTCGCCAGCATGACGGCGGCATAGACCATGACAAACAGCGACAGCAGGTGGAACAGTGAGAACGGGCCGATCAGCGCGCCGTAGGGCTTGATGAACTCCCAGACGATGCGTTGCAGGCCGTAGTAGAACAGCACGAGGTAGAATCCATTGGTGATGACAGCGGCGTTGCGGTTCAATACGGCCCAGACGTAAAAGACCGCGAATGCCGCCATCGCCAGGCTTTCATAGAGCTGCACCGGATGGCGCAGGACGCCGTCGCCGAAATCATGGCCCCAGGGCAGCGCGGTCGGCGTGCCGTAGGTGAAATCCTCGAGCCCCGCGAAATAGCAGCCAAGCCGGCCGACCGCGACGCCGATCGCGAGCGGCAGCGCGAACCGTGCCCCCGTGCGCAGCGAGATGCCGTGCCGCCATTTGTAGAGCTCGATCGCGACGATGCCGCCGGCAAGCGCGCCCTCGACCGAGCGGGCGATGCCGGTCAAGCCCGAGAACCACAGGTTCAGCGTGCCGAAGATGTAGGCGCCGATGCCGGCGCCGAACACCAACGCGGCGATGTAGGGCAGCTCGAAGGATTGCCGCGGGAATTGCAGCCCGCGCACGCGTGACAGCCACCACATGGCGACCGCGGCTGCGCCCCATGCTGCGACGTCGAAGATGGCGTGAAGTTCAGCCCCGCTCATGAGGCGAGTGTAGCGTGATTTTCGCGGCCCGCGATAGCGGCTTGGAGCCCGCTAGTTCGCCGGGTTGTCCTCGCTTGGATAGACCCCGCGCAGCACTTCCTCGAAGTGATCCTTCACCGCCTCGTTGCACATGCAGGAGCGCAGCCGGAGCTTGTCCGGGTCGCGGATCACGATCGCGCCGCGGCGGGTGTCCAGCACGCCCTCCGCCTTGAAGTTCTGGATCACCCGGCTGGTGTAGCTGCGGCCGACGCCGAGCAAGGTCGAGAGTTGCTCATGCGTGAGCGGCACCACGCCATTGCCGTTGGTGCGCTCCATCGCCGAGATGATCCATTTTGCGGCGCGCTGCTCGATCGAGTGGATTGCATTGCAGGCGGTCGACTGGAAAATCTGCGCCAGCATGCAGTCGGCATAGCGCGCGAAGATGTTGCGCACCGAGATCGACTTCAGCTTGGCGGCGTCGAGCTTGCTGATCGGCAGCCGCACGAACGGGCCGCCGAACTTGACGGTGATGCGGGTATAGGCCGGCAGGAATCCCTGGCTGACGATGCCGCCGACGGCGCCCTCGCGGCCGACCAGAATGGTCTCGACATCGCGCCCGTCCTCATTGGCCACCATGTAGGACGCAAGGCTCGGCCCGCATGGGAAATGCACGATCTGGACGTCGTCGCCGGGATTGTAGAGCAAGTCGCTGGCGTCAGCATCGACCACCGCAAGATGCGGCGCGATCAGCTCGTAATCGGCGGCATTCAGCCGGCGCAAGAGATTGTTGAATGGCCGGTCGCTCGTCCCGGCCAAATCGGTCCGTTTGGCAATCATTGGAAAATCCTGAAAACCCAACGCGGACCATACTGAAAATGTTCCAGCTTTTATGTTCACTAGTGAACAGACGCGGCGGCTCGCGATGTGGTGGGTTTCATCTCGGGAACAGCCGGCGTGCTTTCGGGCGCCGGTCGCGGGCCATCCGGCCGGACTGATCCGGTCTCTCATCCATCATCGAGGAAATGGACACCGCGTCATGGAATCCGCCCCCAATGCCGGCATGCCCGGTGATGTCCTGGTCGTCGAGGACGATCCGATCATCTCGCTCTATTTCGAGGACACCATCCTCGGCTTCGGCGCCCGAACGGTGCGCACCGCCGCGAACGTCGCCCGTGCGCTCGAACTGATCGCCGAACGCGCGCCGGATTTCGCGCTGCTCGACGTCGGCCTCGTCAGGGGCGAGAAGACGTTCGCGATCGCCGAGCGGCTCGATGCGCTGAAAGTGCCTTTCGCATTCGTCACGGGTTACGGCGCGGACATCAGGCTGCCGGAATCGCTCGCCGACAAGCCGCGGCTGACCAAGCCGTGTTCGAGCGAGACGCTCGAAGCTGCGCTGAGAAACGAGCTTTGACGGATTGCCGGGCTGCGGCCACGCAGTCTACGATCCAGAATATCGGATTCGGCGGCGCACAGGCCCCGGGAAGCTGTCATGGCAATCAGGATGGCGATTACAAAATCTGCCGCTGCGCGCGCAGCAGCGCTCTCTCTCGGGCTGCTCCTCGCACCGGTTGCGACGCCTCCAGCCATCGCCGAGCCGACCGCCGTCACGAGCGAGCAAGCCGCCGCGCTCGAGGCCTACGACAATGCGCTGAAGAACTTCGTCTCGATCCTGCGCCAGCGACGCGCGCAGATCGATTCCAGGCAGCCGCTGCCCGACCTGCCGGGTCAGGCGCTCTACCTCGCCCGGGTCGAAATGATGAGCGCATACAAGGATCTCACCGATGCGCTTCCATCCAGGATCGGCAAACCCGGCAGATCCGGAATCCCTCCGGCCTATTTCGACGCCGACAATGAGCCGCTGCTCGACGAGTACAGGAAGCTGTTCGACGTCATGGAGGCGCCTCCCGCCGACGCGCAAAGCTCCGATACGCCATTCAAGGACGTGGTCGACCTGGCGACGGTGATCGCGCGCGCCAAGGGGCTCGATCCCGTTGCCGCCGCCACCGCGGGCCGTATCAGCCTCGGCCTGTTCTTTGCCGAGACGAACGGCAAGCAGAATGCGGGAAATGCGCGATCGAACACCTACAAGGGGAGCCTGCAGACCGGCCCGTCCGAAGATCGCAACGGTCGAAAGAAGTGGGCCGCCATCAAGGGATCGATCGCAGCCCTCGATCCTGCGCTGAGTCGTCGCGACGACAAGGAAGAGGCCCGGGCCGGCAATCTCGATCACAGGTTCAACCACTGGACCGCGGTGCGCAACGCCCTCATGAACGCGCACGCGGATATCTTCCCGCAGGTCCCGGCGATCGCTCAGGCATTGCCCGATCCGATCGATCAAATGAAGCTGTTCGAACTGATCCAGATCATTCCGACGCCAACGCGGGCCGCGCTGAAGTCAGGCAACCTCGTCGGCTACAGGATTTCCGATCCCAGGATCATGGGGTATCTGCGCAACAACAGCGTCTTCGCGTTCGGCCGCGCCGACCGGGCCAAATCATCCGTGACCTTCCGCGAAATCCTCGATGCGATGTGGCTGTTCAACGCCAAGTTCGAACAGGCGCTGACCAAGCTCAGCGAGCTCAAGGCGGGCAAACCGGGCTGAGCGAGGAAGTGCCGATCGTTCGGCCGTCAGAGCGGACCGAGCAGGGCCCAGCGCGGATTGCAGAATTCCTTCACGGCGACCGCAATGCCGCTGGCGATGCTGTTGCGACGCGCGGGCGAGTCCATAGCGAGTTCTTCGTCGCGGTTGATGATCGAGCCGGCCTCCAGCAGGACCGCGGGCATCGCGGTCTTCCGCAGCACGATCAGCTCATCATAGCTGTAGACGCCGGTCTCCTTGTTCAGCAGCGGGTGCTGGTTGCTACCCATGATGGGCAGGCTGTATTGCGCGGCATATTGCAGCCCCTGCGCCTTCATTTCCTTCGCGACCAGTTCGGCAAACCGGAGGCTCGTCCCGAAGTCCGGATTCTCCCGGGAGACGAACACGGAGTAGCCGCTGAAGCGGTCGCTGAAATGGCTCTTCTTGCCCTCGAATTCCCAGTCCTCGAGCATCTTGTTGGGCACGGAGTCGTGGTGGATCGACAGCAGGAGATCCGCGTGCAGATTGTTGGCGGCGGCGACGCGCCTGAACAGGCTGGGTCTTGCCTTGCCTTCGCTCAGCAGCAGCCTGGTTTCGGCAAAACCTTCGGCCTTCAAGGTCTCATCGATCTGCCGGGCAAGGCGCAGGTTGAAGGCGAACTCGGCGACGTTGCGGGCGCTCATCGCGCCTTCCGATTCCGCGGTATGTCCGACATCGAGAACGATCCGGAATGTCGCGGGATCGCATTTGCCTGCGGTCGGCTTGAGAACGGAAGGCGGCAGCGCGACCGGCCCGAGGGCGGCAAGCCGTGTGGCGCGGTGCTTTGCCGGCGCGCGGTGCCGTGCCAGTTTGGCCGACCTTGCCGACTTCGCGCGCTTTGGCGATTTGGCGTGCTTGGACGAGGTCTTGAAGAAATCAGGCAGCCAGCCGGCATCGCTGGCTTCGATCGGCAGCAGCGCGAACACGGCGATCGTGACAACAATCAAGCGGCGAGGCCGAAACCTCGCGACGATGCCACCGAGCACGCGAAAGAACTCGCAGCGCCTCATGCTCCGCCCCTCCGGGCCCCCAGCATAACGGCTCTGATATCGGTACCGGAAGAGGCAGGTCGCGTCCATCCCCCGCCAATCGCGATGCCCTTGCCTTTCGGACAATGGCATCGCCGACAGGGCGTCTGGTTCCCTCGCTTCGGCGGCCGGTTTACACCGGCTTCGGATCGAGCGTGATCGCCCACAGTTCGGCGTCGACGCGATCGCGCAGGCTCACCGTCATCTGGCCGCTCTTGCCGTCGATCTTGACGTGGCCGAAGAACTGCATGCCGGCCGACGGCGGCAGGTTCTGGTTGGCATCGCCCGGCGCCTTGACGAACTTCACCTCGGGCCCGAACGTGTTGTCGAGCTCGTTCGGACCGAACGTGCCGGCATGCAGCGGGCCGGAGACGAATTCCCAGAACGGATCGAACTCCTGGAACTGGGCCTTGTTCGGGTTGTAGTAGTGCGCCGCCGCATAATGCACGTCGGCGGTCAGCCACACCGTGTTGACGATTCCGGCGGTCTTGATGAAGCGCAGAATGTCGGCGATCTCGAGCTCGCGGCCGCGCGCCGGGCCGTCACCCTGGGCGAACGCTTCCGAGCCTTTCTTGTTGGCGGCATCGTCATAGACGATCAGCGACAGCGGCATGTCGGAGGCGATCACCTTCCAGGTGGCGCGCGAGTTGAGCAGCGCACGCTTCAGCCAGGCCATCTGGTCCGGCCCGATGAAATAGGCGTCGGGGCCATATTTTTCTTGCAGGTTCGCCCCGTTCGGGCCGCGATAGCTGCGCTCGTCGAGCATGAATACGTCGAGATGCGGGCCGTAGCTCAGCGTGCGATAGACCCGGCCCGGCTCGACGATGCTCTCGCGCATCGGATACATCTCGTGGAAGGCCTTGGCCGCGCGCGCCGCGAGCACGGTGATGTCGCGCTCCTTGTAGGTCGCCGGCAGCTGCTTCGACAGCGACCAGTTGTTGGTCACCTCGTGGTCGTCCCACTGCACGAAGATCGGCACCTCGGCATTGAAGGCGCGCAAATTCGAGTCGAGGAAATTGTATTTGTGCGCGGCGCGGTATTCGTCGAGCGTCTCGGCGACCTTGGCCTTCTCCGGGATCGTGATGTTCTTCCAGATCTTGCCGTCGGGGAGCTTCACCTCGGACGGGATCACGCCGTCGGCGTAGATGGTGTCGCCGGAATGCAGCAGGAAATCCGGATTGTGCTTCTTCATCGCGGCGAAGGTCATCATGCCGCCGTCGTCGGGGTTGATGCCCCAGCCCTGGCCGGCGACGTCGCCGCCCCACACGAAGGAGACGTCGCGGCGATCGCCCGGCGCGGTGCGGAAGCGGCCGACCACAGGCTCGCCGGCAATGTCGATATGGGCGAGGTCGCGGAAGCGGACGCGATAGAAGATGTCCTGGCCGGACGGCAGGTTCTCCAGCAGCATTTTTGCCGTGAAGTCGCTCTCCGGCAGTGCCGTGATCGGCGGCAGCGCACGGGCGTCCTTGAACGATTCCGTGGTCGCGACCTCGACCATCATCTGCGACGGCCGGTCCGCGCGCGCCCACACCACGCCGCCGTCGACGCCGACATCGCCGGACTGCACCCCATGGGTGATCACAGGGCGATCGGCGGCGCGCGACAGATACGGCATCGCGATCACGCCGACGCCGGCCGCAGCCGTGGTGGAAAGAAAGCGTCGGCGGGTGAGGTTTCGCGAGAACCGGATCGTCATGGGGGCCTCCTTAAGGTCACAGCGACAATGCGCCGCGGGCCTGCAAAGAGGTAGGAAAATTCCATGACGGCCGGATTACAGGGAGCGTGGTCAGGCGCGGCGGGTGACCGCTTTTGGGGACGTGAGGGAGAAATCTTCCCCTCGTTTGGCTAGTTCAAGTAGGCGGCGATGCCGCAGATGATCAGCATCACAGCGAACGCTGCGAGACCGAGATAGAATTCTCGCACTGAGAAAACCTTAAAGGCATTTAGCCATGATGAGGGGGAAGACACAGTTATATTGAGCCTGCGTCTCAGGCGGTCTTGCATTAAAGCGTAAAAGCCTAGCGCCACGCACATTGCGACGCCCAACGCTACACCAGTGAAAGTGTTAAGCAACATGCCGTCTACTAGACCCTGCAACCAGCACCAGTCACGCTTTTTCGTCTGTTTGCGCCACCGGTCGTCGGCGCCGTCATTCCAGGAACGACGCTCAAGAACCGGACGCGAGTAACAAAGTTACGCCGTGCCCGCCGCCCTGAACTGCGTCGCAGCCCGCTGCAGATTCTGCGGCATGCTCAGCAGCAGCGCCTTGCGGTCGGCGACCGCGTTGTGGAACTGCTCGAGCGCGATGTTGAACGCGGTCAGCGTGCCTTCCTCGATCGCGCCATGCTCAAAGCAGTCCAGCGTGTGGCGCAGGATGTCGTCGGCCTCCGCCTGCAGCTGGTCGAGCTCCTCGGTGGAATCGCTCTGCCGCGCGGTCTTCAGCATCTCGAGCAGGCGTTCGCGCTGCGAGGTGTTGGTGTTGCGCTCGTCCTGCTTGAGATAGCCGGCGAACCACGCACCGGCCGAGCCCATCGCCGAGAACGCCATCAGGCTCCACCAGATGTAATCGCTGTAGCGATCGAGGAAGGTCTTCTCTTCGCCGTCGACGAAGGCGGCGGCGCCGGGATGCACCGGGATGGTGGCGTCCTTGTCGGTGTCGGGCGTCTCGATCTTGGCGGCGAGCGGGAAGTCGTTCTTGAGCGACTGCCGGATCGCGAACAACTGCCGGGTGAAGGCTGCGACGGTCGCGTCCGACAGGCCTTTTCGTGCGACAATGTGATGGGAGAAGCTGATCGTCTTCACCTCGTCATCGGGGCGGTCGGCCGAGCCGAGCGAGCCGGCGGGGATTTCCGCCGCCTCATAGGCCGGATGGTTTTGCGCGATCGCCTCGGACGCGTCGATCGCGAGGAAGGTCGGTTCACCGCCGTCCTTGGTCGATGCCGTGATCGCGTCGATCGTGAGCTTGCTGTTGGCCGGACCGACGGCGAGATAGGCGTCGGCCTTGAGGTTCTTGATCGCCTCCGGCGCCTCATTGGCCGGGAATTGCACGATCTCGACCTTCATCGGGTCGACGCCGTATTGCGTCAGGATCAGCTTCAGCAGGTTGACATTGGCCGGGGTGCGGCCGACGACGCCGATCTTGCGGCCACTGAGCTGCGCGATCTTGGTGATCTTGGCGGATTTGCGAACCTTGCCCTTTGCGGGCGGAACCCACATCACCACCACGTTCTTGCGCAAGGTCGCGACCGCCTGCGCATTCTTCGGCACCTCGAGGTCGCCGCGGATGATGGCGAGGTCAGCCTTGCCGTCGGCCAGCGTCTGCGCGCTGGCGGTGGCGCCGTCGGTCTGCACTGGTCTCAGTTTGACCTGGGTGTGCTGCTGGTTGTTGAAGGCCTGCGCCAGCGCCTGCACGACCTTGAGGTCATCGCTGTTCGCAGGGCCGACCGCGATCTTGAGCGTCACCGGACGCACCGCGAAATAGTAGCCGGCGATCAGCGCGCCGACGATGGCGAGCGCGCCTGCGATCAAAACGAACATCAGCCGGCGCTTGGCGGAGCGCAACGGCTTGGGCGATATGCTGGCGGAGCCGTCTGTCATCGGCCTTGGATCATCGATCTCGCAAACAACCGTCTGGGCTCAATTTCGCAAACTACCAACGGGGATACATCCTTTGTTTGTAGCAAATTACTGAACGGACAGATGTTACATCTGCGTCATGGTTACCAGCGGCGATAGGACGCGACTTCGGCCTTAATTTCGGCATGGATCCCACCCGGAGGCCGATTGTTAGGCTAAGGTCGGCGGCAAACGGGAGGGTTACCATGGTCGAAAAGCTGTCAGCGGAAGCACGGAAGGCCGCGTTGTGGGAACTGGCCGGCTGGACCGAGCTGGCCGGTCGCGAGGCGATCGCAAAGACCTTCGTGTTCAAGGACTTCAACGAGGCGTTCGGCTTCATGGCGCGCGCCGCTTTGGTCGCCGAGAAGTGTGATCATCACCCGGAATGGAAGAACGTCTACAAGACGGTCGAGGTCGTGCTGGCGACCCACGACGTCGGCGGGGTGACCAAGCGCGATATCGACCTCGCCAAGGCCATGAACGCGATCGCAAGGCAGCTTGGGGTCAATTGACCCGGCTGCCCGGGGGTGAAGGAACTGGCCGCGCACTGCTTCATCCACGTCATTGCGAGCGAAGCGAAGCAATCCATCGCTCAGCAAGCGGGGACATGGATTGCTTCGTCGCTATCGCTCCTCGCAATGACGGTGGGCGAGGGACAAAGCCCATCCTTGCGGTAGCCACGTAACATCCCCAGATTCGCTTCGTCCGCCGCCGAACTGTCGCGGCGTCGAGGAACCCTGGTGATGGCAACGACCGACTATGGTGTGGGATTTGGGCCTGCCGACCGGCTGGCGCAGGACCCCGAAAGCGTGCGCCGCCGTTTCTGGATCAAGTTCAAGAAAGTGGTGGCGCGCCTGCCCTTCGCCGAGGACCTGCTGGCCGCCTATTATTGCGCCTTCGACCGGCAGACCCCGCGCCATGTCCAGGCCGCGCTGCTCGGCGCTATCGCTTACTTCATCCTGCCGTTCGATTTCATCCCGGACATGCTGCCGGTGCTCGGCTTCACTGACGATGCCGCGGTGCTCGCCACCGCGATCCGCATGGTGGCCAGCCACATCACGCCGGACCACCGCGAAGCCGCGCGCGCGGCGCTGAAGCGCGGTGTGCCGGAGGATGCAGCATAGCGTAGCCTAGCTGAAGGTCTCTCTATCTCCTTCCCCCTGAAAGGGGGAAGGTCGGGATGGGGGTCAAGCCACGGGCGACGCCAAGCGGAGAGAGCAGATCCCCACCCGCTTTGCTCTGGCGAGCAAAGCGACCTCCCCTTTTCAAGGGGAGGTTAGGCAGCTCAGCTTCCCGGATGCAGGATCACCTTGCCCATCGCCTTGCGGCCGGCAAGCACCTTCAGCGCTTCAGCGGTCTGCGACAGCGGGAAGGTGCGGTCGACATGCGAGGAGATCTTGCCTTCCGCGGTCCACTGCACGAGCTTCTCGAGGTTCTTGCGGTTCTTCTCAGGATTCTGCCGCGCCCACGCGCCCCAGAATACGCCGCGGATATCGCAGCCCTTCAGCAGCGCGAGGTTGAGCGGGATCTTCGGAATGTCGCCGGCGGCAAAGCCGATCACCAGGAAGCGGCCTTCCCACGCGGTCGAGCGCAACGCGGCCTCGGCATAGGCGCCGCCGACCGGATCGAACACGATGTCGGCGCCCTTGCCGTCGGTCAGCTTGCGCAGGCCCTCTTTGAGATCTTCCTTGGCGTAGTTCAACGTCAGCTCGGCGCCGTGCTGCTTGGCGAAGGCGAGCTTCTCGTCCGACGATGCGCAGGCGATCACCTTCAGGCCCATCAGCTTGCCGAGCTCGCACGCGGCAAGGCCGGTGCCGCCGGCGGCACCCAACACCGCGAGCGTTTCGCCCGGCTTCGGGCTCGCGCGATCTTCCAGCGCATGCAGCGCGGTGCCGTAGATGATGATGATCCCTGCGGCGCGATCGTAATCGAGATTGTCGGGAATCTTCACGATCGTATTCGCCGGCAGCGCGATCTTGTCGCGCGCGCCGTTGTGACCGCATGAAGCCACGACGCGATCACCAACCCTGAGATCGGTGACACCAGCGCCGACGCTCTCGATCACACCGGCGACTTCCGCGGCCGGCGAGAACGGGAACGGCGGCTTGATCTGGTACTTGCCCTGGATCATCAGGATGTCGAAGAAATTCAGCGCCGCCGCCTTGATCCCGATCACGGCCTCGCCAGGTCCGGCCACTGGATCGGGCACGTCTGCCAGCACGAGATCGTCGGGTTGACAGTATTGCGAGCAGAGGATGGCTTTCATGGACACACCTGAGTTTCGGACGCAGAAAGAGCTGCAAGATCTTGGACTACAAGCTTCATGCCGGATTTGCGGCGGAGCGACAATACAAAGCGGAGGGATCAAACTATGTTTGAAAAAGGCCTGCTAGCGAAAAAGCGTATCCTGATCACCGGCGGCGGCTCCGGCCTTGGCGCGGCGATGGGCCGACGCTTCGCCGAACTCGGCGCCGAATTGATCATCTGCGGGCGGCGTGAGGGGCTGCTGGAGGAAACCGCCGCAAAATTCCGCAGCGAGCTCGGCGCCAAGGTCTCGACCGCGCGCTGCGATATCCGCGATGGCGCCGCGGTCGAAGCGATGATGGATCAGGTGTGGCAGGACGCGCCGGTCGACGTACTCGTCAACAATGCTGCCGCAACCTTTATTGCGCAGAGCGAACATTTGTCATTCCGTGCCGCGGACGCGATCCTCGCGCCGACGCTGCATGGCGCGATGTATTGCACGCTCGCCGCCGGCCGCCGTTGGATCGAAGGCAAGCACAAGGGCGTGGTGCTCTCGATCCTCTCGACCTCGACCATCACCGGCCGCGCCTTCACGGTGCCGTCGTCGATGGCCAAGACCGCGGTACTGGCGATGACCAGGAGCCTTGCCGTCGAATGGGGCCCGAAGGGCATCCGCACCGTGGCGATCGCGCCCGGCGCGTTCCCGACGCCAGGTGCCACCGGACAGTTGCGTCCCGAAGGGCGCGGCGAGGCCTGGTCGCATCGCAATCCGCTCGGCCGCGCCGGCGAGCATTCGGAGCTCGCCAATCTCGCGACCTTCCTGATCTCGGATCAGGCCGGCTACATCAACGGCGAGATGGTGGTGCAGGACGGCGGCTCGCATTTGCGCAGTTCCGGTGCCGAGGACCTGCTGCAATGGACCGATGCGCAATGGGAAAGCCAGCGCGCGGCGCGTGCCAAAGGATAATCAGGGGATGATCAAGGATGATCGGCGACATCAAGCACTGAGTGTGACAACGCGCGTGCGGCTTTTGGCTGACGCGCGTCCGGGCCTAACTGCCTTCCCAAAAAAGCGTTTCCCGGTTATCCATCCGAGCCGGGCAGAGGGGGAATCGCCGGGCCATCTTGCAGTCACAATGATGGGGGAACCAGTTGGCCGTGCGGCAGATTCTGACATCACTGGCGGTTTGTGTCCTGTGCGGGACCATCACCCTCGCACCGACGCAGGCTGCGCCCAAGAAAGACGCGGCCAAGGAAGCGGCCAAGCCGGCGCCGTCGGCTGCTGCGGCTGCGGCCGGCGGCGCGGAACCGACGCTGATCGGCCAATTCGGTACCTGGGGCGCCTACACCGCCTCGCCCAACGGCAAGAAGGTGTGCTTTGCGCTCGCCAAGCCGGCGTCGTCGAAGACCAACCCGCCGAACCGGCCGCGCGATCCGGCCTATGCCTTCATCTCGACCCGTCCGGCCGAGAAGGTCGTCAACGAAGTCTCGATCATGATCGGCTACACCGTGAAGCCGGGCTCGGAATCGACGCTGCAGGTCGGCGGCGGTACCTATGCGATGTACACGCAGGGCGACGGCCTCTGGATCAAGAACGCGGCCGAGGAGGAGCGGATGGTGGAAGCCATGCGCAAATCGGCCGATCTGACGGTAAAAGCCGTCTCGGCGAAAGGTACCGAGACGATCGACAGCTTCTCGCTGAAGGGCCTGGCGCAGGCGCTCGACCGGCTGGGGCAGGACTGCCGGCGCTAGAGCGCAAAGACCGGCTGACTGACGTAAATCGAGGTATTTGGTGGCTTTCCAGCACCGGCTGGAAGGCCTATTTGAGGTTTCATGACCGACACCGTGACCCCCAATGCCGTGTCCGGCGCCAGCGCGCTGGTCGAGAAGGTTCCGCTCGAGACTTATGTGCCGCCGGCCAAGCCGTCGCTGATCGGGCTGTCGCGCGCCGAGATATCAGATCGCCTGGGCGAGATCGGCGTGCAGGCCGGCCAGCGCAGGATGCGCACCCAGCAGCTCTGGAACTGGATGTATTTCCGCGGCGCCAAGAGCTTTGCCGAGATGACCAACGTCTCGAAGGACATGCGCGCCGAGCTCGAGAAGCATTTTACCGTCGACCGTCCCGAGGTGGTCGCCGAGCAGATCTCCAATGACGGTACGCGCAAATGGCTGCTGCGGCTGCCGAGCGGCGACAAGGTCGAGAGGGCGCACGAGGTCGAGTGCGTCTACATCCCCGAGACCGACCGCGGCACGCTGTGTGTTTCCTCGCAGGTCGGCTGCACGCTGAACTGTTCGTTCTGCCACACCGGCACGCAGCGGCTGGTGCGCAACCTCACCGCCGGGGAGATCGTCGGGCAGGTGATGGTGGCGCGCGACCGGCTCAACGACTGGGCCGACCGCGAGGACGGCACGCGGCGCGTCACCAACATCGTGATGATGGGGATGGGCGAGCCGCTCTACAATTTCGACGCGGTGCGCGATGCGCTGCTCATCGTCGCGGACAACGAGGGCATCGGCATCTCCCGCCGTCGCATCACGTTGTCGACCTCGGGCGTGGTGCCGAACATCCAGCGCACCGGCGACGAGATCGGCGTGATGCTCGCGATCTCGCTGCATGCGGTGCGCGACGAATTGCGCAACGAGCTGGTGCCGCTGAACCGCAAATATCCGATCAAGGAATTGCTGCAGGCCTGCCGTGATTATCCCGGCGCGTCGAACGCGCGGCGCATCACCTTCGAATATGTGATGCTCAAGGGCGTCAACGATTCGCTCGATGACGCCAAGCTTTTGGTGAAGCTGCTCAAGGGCATTCCGGCCAAGATCAATCTGATCCCGTTCAATCCGTGGCCAGGCACCGCCTATGAATGCTCGGACTGGGAGCAGATCGAAAAGTTCTCCGAATACATCTTCAACGCCGGCTATTCTTCGCCGGTGCGCACGCCGCGCGGCCGCGACATCCTCGCCGCCTGCGGCCAGCTCAAGTCGGAGACCGAAAAGCTCTCCGCCCGCGAGCGCCAGGCGCTGCGCGCGATGGCGATGACGGATTGAGAAGTGCCACTCTCCATGCAATCCGTCATTGCGAGGAGCGGAGCGACGAAGCAATCCATATCTCCGCGAGCCGAGAAATGGATTGCTTCGCTCCGCTCGCAATGACGGGGAGCCCGTAGCATGGCCTTGATCGGCCGCCTGTTCGTCGTCGCGTTCGGCTTCCTGATGGCCTGCTTCGTGGCAGGGATCATCGTGGTCTTCGCCGTGCTGTATCCCGAGATCAGCGATTTCGGCGGGCAGATCGACCAGAGCGCGATCGATATCGTGCTCGGCTTCGGTTTCATCTTCATCTCAGGCTTTGCGCTACTGCCCGCGCTGATCGTGGTGCTGATCACCGAGGCGTTCTTCATCCGGAGCGTGCTGGCCTATGCCGTCGGCGGCGCCATCGTCGGCGCGGCCTGCTATCTCGGCCTGATCCCGTTCGATCCCGACACGATGCAGTTCCACGGCATCGTGCGCCGGCACATGGAGATCATGACCGGCGCCGGCATCGTCGCGGGCCTGGTCTACTGGCTGATCGCCGGCCGCACCGCCGGCGCCTGGCGCGAGCCGCCGCGCCCCTTGCCGCCGCCTCCGCCATTACCGTCGCAATCGCCGCGGCCGTGACCACGACTCCCATCCTCCCCTGGAGCGGGAGGATCGGTTTGCATGAAGCGCAGCGGAATGCGAACCGAGGTGGGGTGATCTCTCCACTCGGGCAGTGCAAACGTGGAGAGACCCTCACCCCACCCCGCTCACGTTTCGCTCCGCTCAACGTGAGCGACCCTCCCCCTCCAGGGGAGGGTAAAGAAGACCTGTCACTTCCCATGCCCCGCCGCCTCGGCTAAACCGCGCGCCATGAACCGGACCGGACTTTTCATCGCGCTGGCGCTGGCGCTCATCGTCGGCATCCTGTTCGGGCTCTATCCGGAGCTCGACCTGAAGCTGGCGGCGCAGTTCTACGATGCCGCAGAGAAAACCTTCCCGCTGAAGCTGGACGCGGTGGCGCAGTTCGCGCGCGATGCGGCGATGTGGATCGCTTGGGCGCTGGTGCTGCCGGCGATCGTGACCATCGTCTGGAAGTTCATCCGGCCGGATCGGCCAATGCTGATGTCCGGCCGCGCCGCGGTGTTCCTGCTCACCACGATGCTGCTGTCGGCCGGCGTGCTCACCAACTTCACCTTCAAGAATTATTGGGGCCGGCCGCGGCCGGTGTTCGTGACGCAGTTCGGCGGCGATCTGCAATTCAAGCCGTGGTGGGACCCGCGCGGCGGCTGCCCGCGCAACTGCTCGTTCTTCTCCGGAGAGGGCGCCACCGCATTCTGGACCTTTGCGCCGGCGGCGCTGACGCCGCCCGCCTGGCGGCCGCTGGCGTTTGCGGGGGCCACCGTGTTCGGCATCGTCACCAGCGGGCTTCGAATGGCCTTTGGCGGCCATTTCTTCACTGATGTCGCGATCGCAGGCCTGGTGTCGTTCTTCACCGTCTGGCTGTTTTACGCGCTGATCTACCGCTGGGCCGCGACCCGGCTGACCGACGCCCAGGTCGATGCCGCGCTGACGCGCCTTGCGATGCCCGGCTACCGGTGGATGCAGCGCTGGCGCCGGGGCGGTGAGGCGCAGCCGGCCAGCCCGAAGCCCGATTAAAGGCGTGCCCCGCCTTCCGAAATTTGATATTCGCGACCCCAGAACCTCATCCATTTCGACCGATTGGACCGTCCCATGAGCACGATTCTGAAAAGCCTGCCCACCGGCGAGAAAGTCGGCATCGCGTTCTCGGGCGGGCTCGACACCTCAGCGGCGCTGCTCTGGATGAAGCTGAAGGGCGCCAAGGTCTTTGCCTACACCGCCAATCTCGGCCAGCCCGACGAGGCCGATTACGACGCGATCCCGCGCAAGGCGATGGATTTCGGCGCCGAGAAGGCCCGCCTGGTCGATTGCCGCACCCAGCTGGTCCATGAGGGCATCGCCGCGATCCAGTCCGGCGCGTTCCACATCTCGACCGGCGGCATCACCTATTTCAACACCACGCCGCTCGGCCGCGCGGTGACCGGCACGATGCTGGTCGCGGCCATGCAGGAGGACGGCGTCAACATCTGGGGCGACGGTTCGACCTTCAAGGGCAACGACATCGAGCGCTTCTATCGCTACGGCCTGCTGACCAACCCGAGCCTGCGCATTTACAAGCCTTGGCTCGACCAGCAGTTCATCGACGAGCTCGGCGGCCGTGCCGAGATGTCGGCGTTCATGACCGCGCAGGGCTTCGCCTACAAGATGAGCGCGGAGAAGGCCTATTCGACCGACAGCAACCTGCTCGGTGCGACGCATGAGGCGAAGGATCTCGAGAGCCTTGCGAGCGGCATCACCATCGTCAATCCGATCATGGGCGTGCCGTTCTGGCGCGCCGATTGCGACGTCAAGGCCGAGAAGGTCGTGGTGCGCTTCGAGGAGGGCCAGCCGGTCGCGCTGAACGGCAAGACATTTGCCGATCCGGTCGCGCTGTTCCTGGAAGCCAATGCGATCGGCGGCCGCCATGGCCTCGGCATGAGCGACCAGATCGAGAACCGCATCATCGAGGCCAAGAGCCGCGGCATCTATGAAGCGCCCGGCATGGCGCTGCTGCACATCGCCTATGAGCGCCTCGTCACCGGCATCCATAACGAGGATACGATCGAGCAGTACCGCATCAGCGGCATGCGGCTCGGCCGGCTGCTCTATCAGGGTCGCTGGTTCGATTCGCAGGCCCTGATGCTGCGCGAGACCGCACAGCGCTGGGTGGCGCGCGCCGTCACCGGCGAGGTCACGCTCGAGCTGCGCCGCGGCAACGACTACTCGATATCAAACACCGAGAGCCCGAACCTGACCTATGCGCCGGAGCGGCTCAGCATGGAGAAGGTCGAGGACGCCGCCTTCACGCCGGCCGACCGCATCGGCCAGCTGACGATGCGCAACCTCGATATCGCCGATACCCGCGCCAAGCTCGGCCTCTACAACAAGACCGGCCTCATCTCGAGCGGCGAAGGCTCGCAGATCTTCCAGCTCGAGAACGACAAGGACTGAGGCGGCAAGCGGGTCGACACAAACTCAGTGTCGTCCCGGGCAAGCCAATCGGTCCATCTCCGTCATCCTGAGGTGCGAGCGCTTGCGGCGCACTTGCGCCGCTGGGCGAGCCTCGAAGGATGCGCGGCCCGGCTGGTGGCCGTCGACCCTTCGAGACGCGCGCAGGCGCGCTCCTCACAGGGTGACGGGGCCTAAGCGAGCTTAGCTTGCCAGTGCAAGTTTACTTCACCCTGAGCGCATCGAGCAGCGAGCGAAACGCCCGCGCGTAATCCGTGCCGGTCTTGCCGATGTCAGGCCCAGCCGACACTGCGACGGCAGCCTCCGTCACCGCACCCAGCAACAGCCGCGCCAGCGGCTCGATCGGCTGATTCGCGATCACGCCGGCCTCCATCGCGGCCGCCAGCGCGCGCGGAAATTTGCCGCCGAAATGCTTGGCGTCGATCTCGCGCCAGCGCTCCCAGCCGAGCACGGCCGGACCATCGCGCAAGATGATTTGGCCGGTCGGGCCTTTCGAGCACGCCGCGAAATAGCCCTGGGTGCCCGCTGCCATCGCGGCGAGCGGATCGTTCTCGGCGCGCGAGATGCGGTCGAGATCGGCAACGAGGTCGATCGACACCTGCTCGAACACCGCCTCGAACACCGCCTCCTTGGTCGCGAAGTGATGATAGACCGCGCCCTTTGCGACCCGCGCGCCGCTTGCGATGTCGTCCATCGTCGCGGCCGCAAAGCCGCGCTCGCCAAAGATGCGCCGCGCCGCCTTGACGATCGAAGCTCTGGTTTTCTCGCGCCGTTCGGCCTGGGTTGCCATGGTTCGTTATTTTTTGAGCGTGATCTTTCGGAAAACCGCTTCACACTTTTCCGGATCACGCATCTCTAACCCAGGTTCCACGGCGACGCCAGTTGACTTACCGACTATCAGTCGATAAATACCGACCATCAGTCGGTAAATGGAGATTGCCCGATGCCCTCGCTCAAGACGCTGCAAGCCTTCGCTGACACGGTCGAAGCCAACGACCATGTCGGCGCGATCAGGAACTTCTATACGGCCGATGCCCGTACCCAGGAGAATGACGGCGAATGGCGCGTCGGCCGCGAGGCGCTGGCGGCGCGCGAGGCGGCGGTGCTGGCCGCGGTCTCCGGCGTGAAGACGACGCGGCTCGGGCCGCTGCTGCTCGACGGCGATCATTCGGCGATCTGCTGGCGGTTCGAGTTCACCGGCAAGGACGGCAAGGTCCGCAGCATGGAGGAGGTCGCCTGGCAGACCTGGCGCGGCGAGGAGCTGGTCGAGGAACGCTTCTTCTACGATCCGCAGCAGATGGCGCGGTGATCAAAGGCAGTAGCCGCGCCGTCATTGCGAGCGAAGCGAAGCAATCCATCGCGCCGCAAGCGGAGAAATGGATTGCTTCGTCGCTAACGCTCCTCGCAATGACGGGGCTGGTAAGCTTGGCCTGCTGACGCGTGCTACAAGACTTCACCAAACAAAAATGGCCGGGATCGCTCCCGGCCATTTCGTCGTGTGATGTCGCGCCGGCTCAGCGCGGCGGCGCGGCGGAGGCGGTTCCGCCGTTGAGCAGCGGGGTGATGCGGCGGACGGTGACGCGCCGGTTGATGCGGCTCGGTCCGTCGGTCTGCTCCTTCAGATATTGCGAGCCGTAACCCTGCGAGGTCAGGTTCTCGGCCGGCACGCCGAACTGCTGCGTCAGCAATTCGGCGGCAGATTGCGCGCGGCGGTCGGACAGCGACAGATTGTCGGTGTCGTTGCCGGTCGCATCGGTATGGCCTTCGATCAGGAACACCTCGCGCGGATTGCGCTGGATGGCCCGGTTGAGGCCGTCGGCGATCACCTGCAGCCTCGCCGCCTGGTCCGGCGGGATGGTCCACGATCCCGAATCGAAGTTGATCGTGTTGAGGTCGATGCTCGGCATCTGCATGCGGACATTGGGGCTGTAGCGGATCTCTTCGAGCGAGTAGCGCCGCTCGATCCGCTGCACCGGCGGTGCCTCCATGGTCTCGTAGATCACGTCGGGCGACGCCTCCTGAGCGTCGACGATATAGCGATCATAGGGAATGTTGACCACCGGCGGCGGCACGTCGACATAGAAGCCGCCGACCGCGCGCGGATCGCGATAGCTGTTGTCGATGATGACGAGCTCGCGCCCGCCGGGATCCCTGCGGATTCGGCGCAGCATCTGACCGTCGGCACCGACCACGGTGATGATCTCGCTGCCGTCAGGACGGACCACGATGGTGCGGGTTTCGCCGCCGATCGTTTCGGTGCGGATGTCACGCGCGCCGTAGCGGAAACGATAGACGTCGTCGCCGCGCACATAGGCCTGGCCGCTGGGGTCGCGGATGATGACGCGGTCCGGCTCGGTGTAGATCGTGCGGCCGTCTTCGACCACTTCCTGCCGCTGGCCGCGCAGGTCGGCGATGCTCCCGCCGATGATGGCGCCGGCCACCACGCCGGCACCGACCGCGGCGCCGATCGCGA
>NZ_LGHK01000091.1 GCF_001908235.1 Bradyrhizobium sp. NAS96.2 | reverse complement strand
GGTTAGTTCCCCCAACATGTGTGATTCTTTCGTGAGGGTTCTTTCTGTCCGTCTTGTTGACGTAGCGAATGCGTGCGCGTTTAGCCATTCTCGTCTCTCCTAATCTCTCCTAAATCTGCAAGTAAATCTGCAAGTCCTGAAGGACCAGCATAGACCAATGGGCTGGATTCGGCTGCCACCAATCCAGGTAGGTGCGGTGCAGTCCTTCTCCGCGATACTCCTTGCTCGCACCCTTGAGAATTGAGCCTCTCGGGAGGGCAAGGTGGTCAGTCTCGCTAATCCAAGGGCGAAGGCTCGCCGGTTGCGGCCATACCTCTCGGCCGAGAACGGCGACCGGGCACGGCGATCGCTATTGGCACATCCTTTTGCCTGCGGCGATTCGTCGGTGCCCTCGACCGGACGATTGGACAAGAGCGTTTCGAGCGAAGTGGATACCGGTTCGCGTGAAGAGAACGCGTCAAAACAAGAATCTAGAGCTTCGTTCCGATTCAATCGGAACGGAAAAGACTAGTCGGTTCCGCAAGCCCCGGCGATCGGCGACGATGTTGTCGAGGTGCAGCACCTCTGGCCGTTGTCTTTCCGCCAAACGCTTAACCAGCGTCCGCGTGGCGTCGAGCACGAAGACGCCGCATGTTCGCTCCGGGGTCGTTAGTTGCCGTCCCGCCCGGCGAACAGTAAAAGCTCGACGGCGATTTCGTTCTCGCTGATCTTGTAGGCAAGTTTTTCGGCACAGAGATACCACCGGCCAGATCAGACGGCGAACGACCTAGTTTCACTGGATACACCCCTCTGCACATTGCAATTTTCAATTGGGGGGCTATCAGCGATGCATGCTGGTCCGCCGCCGAAGGAGGCGCTCGATGGATGGATCGAATCTTATGGCAGCGTGCAGAGGCGATCGCGGCTTCGGCGATGAGCGATATCGGAGAGGGCCGCGACTACCGATCCGAGCTTCACCGCTCCGACCTTGGCTACCTCTTCGACGATGAGGATGGATAGTGATAGCTTCAGCCTAATCTGGTCGTTGCAACGAGGCGTGTCCGTTGACGCGCTAAGATGATGCGTCGTCATTTCCAATGACTTGAGCGAGTCGCGAAAATAGCGATGCGCACGCTGCTCATATCCCATTGCGTGCGCTTTGTTTTGGATTGCTCTGCGACCGCAGCTCACTTCTTTTCTACATCTCAGCCTAGCTAACTCAAACCAGTTCAGGCTCGTGAACGTTATTAGCTTTGGTCGTATTCAAGAGCGGAATCACCTCGCGACCGAACGCCGGCAACTCGTCGGTAAAGTTCAGAAAAGCGCAAAGGATCATGTCGATGCCAACGGCCTCATAGGCGCGGATGCGCTCCGCAATCAGCTCGGGAGGACCGAACAAGCGAGTCTTGAAGCCGTCGTTGGGCTGGACCAGATTGGCATGGCTCGAATCCGCCCACATCCCGATTCTGTCAGCAGTCGATGCGCCGGCCTGCTTCACCTGTTCGGCGAAGGCCTGCACGATCTCGGGGTCGGCGCCCGCGACGATCGCTTCGAGCTGCTCCAGCGCTTCCCGCTCGGTCGGCCGCTGGATGATGAAGCCGTTGAGCCCGAACTTGACGGTCCGCCCTTCAGTCTTGGCGAGCGCGCGGACTTCGTCGATCTGCTGCTTGGCACCCTCGACCGTCGTGCCATTGAGGAAGTACCAGTCCGAATATTTCGCGGCCATCCGGCGCGCGGCCTTGGAATTGCCGCCCTGGAAGATCTCCGGATAGGGCTGCGAGATCGGCCTCGGTTTCAGCCAGGCGTCATTGATGCTGTAGAAATCGCCCTTGAAGGTGAAACGGTCCTGCGTCCAGAGGCCCTTGAGCACCTGGATGAACTCTTCCGAGCGGCGATAGCGTTCATCATGCTCCAGCCAGGGCTCGCCGAACGCGCGAAACTCCTCCTTGAACCAGCCGGTCAGGATGTTGATGGCAAACCGCCCCTTGGAATAGACGTCGATGGTGGCGCCCACCTTCGCGATCATCGCCGGATGCCAGAAGCCGGTGTGAATCGCGCTGATGAGTTTCAACCTCTTGGTCTGCGCGGAGAGCACGGCCGTGCAGGTGATGGCTTCCTGCTGCAACTGCCAGCCATGGCTCGCGATGAAGCGCGCCGGCGCAAGGCCATATTCGAAGCCGAGCTCTTCGGCCTCGCGCGCGAGCGAGGCGTTGTAGTCGAGCGTCCAATCTGTCCGCTGGGGAACGTTGCTGATGACGAAACCGCCGCTGCCGAGCGGCATCCAATATCCGAAACGAATGGCCATGGCGTGGTGCTCCTGCTCAGACGACCGAGATTTGACGGGACGCCGCCGCCACTCCGGCCGTCGCGGCGCCGAGATAAAATTCCGCGACGTCGTCCCGTCCGGCGAGTTCGGCCGCCGTGCCCGACGCAGCGACCCTGCCGTTCTCGAGGACGTAGCCGTGATCGGCAAACTGAAGGACGAGATGCGCGTTCTGCTCGGCAAGCAGAAAGCTGACACCCTCGTTCCTGTTGAGATCGCGGATGATGCGGAAGATCTCCTCCACGATGATCGGGGCGAGGCCCATCGAAGGTTCGTCGAGCAGCACGAGGGTCGGGTGCGTCATCAGCGCGCGCCCGATCGCGACCATCTGCTGCTCACCGCCCGAGGTCAGGCCGCAACGCGCGCTTCGGCGCTGCTTGAGCCGCGGAAACCAGGTGTAAACACGCTCAAGATCGTCGGCGAGCGCGCGACGGCTCGGCCGACGCACGAGCCCGCCGCTGAGCAGATTCTCCTCGACCGTGAGCTGGGGAAAGACATGGCGGCCTTCGAGAACCTGGACCACGCCCCTGGCAACGAGATCGGCCGGGTCGAGCCGGCTGGTCACCTCGCCGCGCCACGTGATCGCGCCACGGCTCAAGTGACCGCGCTCGGAGCCAAGCAGGTTGGAGATTGCCTTGAGGGTCGTGGTCTTCCCGGCGCCGTTGGCGCCGAGAAGGGCAACGATCGATCCCTGCTCGACCCTGAGCGACACGCCGCGCAGGGCCAGGATCGCCTGACCGTAGAGGACCTCGATGTTGTCAACCTCGAGAAACGAAGACGTGGTCATAGCGATCCCTCAGGCGACGTCAGTTGGTCGCGTCGCGCGGCGTGATGCCCTTTTCCCGGGCGTAGGCCGCGGCGCGCTCATAGATCAGCGGCAACAACAGGTCGCGATCGGACTTCACCCAGCCGTTCGACACCACGTTCCACTTTTCGCCGTCCCACTGCAGCACCTTGCCGGCACCGCCGCCCTCGTGGTCCTTGGCCGAAAGCTTCAGCGGCTGCTGCAGGCCCGTGGCGCCGATTTCCGCGAGACGCTTCTCGGAGAGGTCGAGATGCTCGAGCCCCCACTGCGCCTCCTCGCCATTGATCGGCCGCACACCGAAGTGTGCCTGCGCGGTCCGGATCGCCTCGACCGCGACGATCGCCTCGTCGACGCCGGAATTGTAGTAGACCGAACCGAAGCTCTTGGGATCCTTGAGGTCGCTCAGCCCCTTGTCGAGGATGTACTTCTTGAGCTTCTGATGGATCTCGAAATTGGCGCCTGCGGGGAATGGCGTAATCGCCAGATAGCCCTTGCCGACCGCGCCGGCCGGGCGGACGTCCTCTTCGGAGCCTGACCAGATGCCGCCGATGATGTGATCAACCGGGAAGCCCACTTTGGCGGCAGTCTTGATTGCGACCGGCGTCATCACGCCCCAGCCGCGCAGGAACACCCAGTCGGGTTTGAGCTGGCGGATCTTGGCCCATTGCGCCGATTGTTCGTTGCCGGGATGCGGCACCGGGATCTGAATGTCCTCGAAACCGTAGGTCTTGGCGAGGTGGGCGAGCGGGACCTGGGTTTCCTTGCCGTAGGGTGAATCGTGGTAGACGGTCGCGATCTTGAGACCCTTCAGCTTGTCCTTGCCGCCGACCTTCTCCGCGATGAAATTGACCGCCGACGAGGCTTCGCTCCAGAAGCTGAAAACGACGGGGAAGCTGTAGGGGAAGACGCGCCCGTCGATTGCCTCGGTACGGCCATAAGCGATCGTGACCAGCGGAATCTTGTCGGCTACCGACTTCTCGGTCAGCGCCTTCGAGATCGGATCACCGTGCGGCAGGAAGATCGGAACCGGCGATCCGTTCTTGCCGGCCTTCACCCGTTCATAGCACTCGACGCCCTTCTCGACCTCCCAATTGGTCTCGCACTCGTCCCAGACGAGCTTGATCCCATTGATGCCACCCTCGACCTCGTTGATGTAGCGGAAATAGTCGATCTCGCCGGCCCAGACCGGGATGCCGCTCGACGCGTAGGCACCGACCCGGAAGGTCGCGAGCGGGAAGTATTGCGTTTTCGCCTCGTCCGCCGAGACGCTGGTACCGACGGCCGCCGACAAAGCGAGCGCGGCCAGCCCGATCGCCTTGCTCACGATCCGCTTCTGGTTCCACAAAGACATCTGCTTACCCTCCATTTGACTGCAGAATTCAGGTTCGATCGTGCGCGCGGTTCACACCCACGCACGACAAGTTTCGTCGTTTGCTAACGGTTGATCCGCGAGACCAGCTGCGTCCACGCACGCGACAGCAGTGCTGCAAGGCCCCGCGGCTCCTTGATCAGGAACCAGACGATCAACGCACCGAACAGCGCCTTCTGAAAGTTCTCGAGCTGTCCCGGATCGACCGCACCACCGAACACCCCGCTCCCGAGATGATCGAGCTGGATCGGCAGGAAGATCATGAATGCGGCGCCGAGAAAATTGCCACGGATGCTGCCCATGCCGCCGATGATGATCGCGAACATGATCTGGAACGAACGATCCAGGTTGAAGCTGCGTGCATCGACGGTGCCAAGATAGGCAAAGGCCCAGAGCGCGCCGGCAATCCCGATCACCAGCGAGCTCACGAAGAACGCCTTCAGCTTTCCGGCGGATACAGGAATGCCGATCACCGAAGCCGCGGTGTCCATGTCGCGGATCGCCATCCAGGTCCGGCCGGTCTGGCTGCGAACCAGCCGCGCCGCAACGGCCGTCACGACCACGACGGTGGCGAGGGTCAGGAGATAGCGACCGGCAGGGCTCGAGAGATCATGGCCGAGGAACGCCAGCCGCGGCGCCGAGATCGAGCTCGAGGTCGAGTAGTTCGAGAACCAGCCATATTGATTGAACAGCCATTCGAGCAGGAACTGGGTCGCCAGAGTCGATGCGACGAGATAGAAGCCCTTGATCCGCAGGCTCGGCAGCCCCGCGACGACCCCCACCAGCCCGGAAATGATGCCCCCGAGCAGCAGGCTGACCGGCAGCGGCAGCTCCGGCAGCCGCAGCAGCAGATTGTAGGTCGCATACGCGCCGACCGACATGAACCCGCCGCTGCCGAGCGAGGCCTGCCCGGCATAGCCCATCAGCAGGTTCAGCCCCAGCGCCGTGAGCGACATGATCAGGAACGGGATCAGAACGGCATTGAGCCAGTAGTCGTTCGCTACCAGCGGAATGCTGGCTAGCGCAGCGAGTAGCACCCCGACCGAACCGGCCCGGAGCCGGTCGCGTGTGCTTTGCGCGGTCACGCCAGATGGGCCAAACCCTTCGATGGTTTCCGTGCCGATCGCCGACATGCATCAAATCCTTTCGATCGGCGCTTCGCCGAACAGGCCAGCCGGCCGAACCAGGAGAAAGGCGACCGCCAGCACATAGGAAAACCAGGTCGAGACACTGCCGCCCAAGAGGCTTCCGAGGTAGATTTCGGCGAGGCTATCGCCGGCGCCGACGATCAGCCCGCCGACGATCGCGCCCGTGATCGAGGTAAACCCGCCGATGATCAGCACCGGCAGCGCCTTGAGCACCACCAGTGTCAGCGCGAACTGAACCCCCTGACGGGCGCCCCACAGCAGACCTGCGACCAGCGAGACAAAGCCGGCGACGCCCCACACGATCTGCCACAGCGTCTGCAGCCGGATCCCGATCGAGAGTGCGGCCTGTGGATCGTCGGCGATCGCTCGCAACGCGATTCCAACGCGGGTCCGGTTGAAGAAGATCGAGAGCGCGACCACAAGAATGCCGGCGGTTCCCGCCGCGACGAGGTCGAATTGGCTGACCTGAACCCCGCCGATCTCGATCGGTGTATCGACGATGCCGAGATCGAGCTCGTGCACGCTCGCACCCATCACGATCTGTGCGAGGCCCTCGATCACAAAGGACACTCCGAGCGTCGCCATGAACAGGGTGATCTGCGGGCGATTGACCAGCGGCCGCAAGACGACGCGCTCAACAGCGATCGCAATCAGGACCATCACCGCCAGCGTGATCAGCGCCGCCAGCCAGAAATCAATTCCCTTGTCGCGCAACGTCACGAAGGTGAGTGCCGCGCACAGCACCATCGAGCCTTGCGCGAAGTTGAAAACGCCGGAGGCCTTGAAGACCAGCACGAACCCGATCACGACCAGCGAGTACATGACGCCAGCGAGGAGGCCGCCGACCAGCGTTTCGATGAAGAAGCTCATCTGGACCTCAGTGCGCCGTGCCGAGATAGGCAGCGATCACGTCCGGGTTCTTGCGCACCTGCTCCGGAGAGCCGTCGCCGACCTTGCGGCCATAGTCGAGCACGACGACGTGATGAGAGAGCCCCATCACGACACTCATGTCGTGCTCGATCAGCACGATGGTGGTGCCGAGCCTCGCATTGGTTCCCAGGATCAGGCGGCTCATCTCGGACTTCTCGTCCTGGTTCATGCCCGCCATTGGCTCGTCCAAGAGCAATAGGCTCGGGCGGCCGACCAGCGCGCGCGCGAGATCGACCCGCTTCTGAACGCCATAGGGAAGCGTCCCCACCACCGTGTCGCGATGCCCGGTCAGGTCCAAGAACCCGATGATCTCGTCCGCCCAGCGGTTGAATTCGCGGGTCTCGCGCCGATCCCGGCCTATACCGAAGGCGTGCTCGACGAGCGTCGTGCGGGAATGCCGGATCAATCCGGCCAGCACATTGTCGAGAACGCTTAAGTGACGAAACAGCGCGTTATGCTGGAAAGTCCGGCCCACGCCCAGATGCGCAGCATGCGCCGGGCGGATCCGGATGAATTGTTCGCCATTGAACGTGACGCTGCCGCTGTCGGCTCGATACACCCCGTTGATGATGTTGAGTAGCGAGCTCTTGCCGGCGCCGTTCGGACCGATCAGCGCGCAGATCTCGCCACACGCGACCTCGAAGCTCAGCGCATTGAGCGCCTTGATGCCACGAAACGATAAGGACACGTCGCGGAGTTGCAGGATCGGTCCGGACATCGCGCCTCAGGCCTCTACCGGTTGTCGCCCCGCCGCGGCGGCCACCTCGGCGGCACTGCGCTTGATCGCCTCAATGTCACGATAGGCCGCGGCGGGGTGGCTCGACGGCAGATACGGCCCGTCGCCGAACAGCTTCTCGCGCAGCGTGCCCGGACGGTAGCCCGTCGGGTACACGCCTCGCTTCTGCAGCTCCGGCACCAGTAAGGTGACGACGTCTTCGAAGGTCTCCGGCGTCACCGCATAGGCGAGGTTGAAGCCGTCGACGTCGGTCTCCTCCACCCACGCCTGCAGGATGTCGGCAATCGTCGACGGCGAGCCGACAAACACCGGACCGAGGCCGCCAATGCCGCCCCAGCGCGCCAGTTCCTCGATGGTCCAGGACTTGCTGCCGCTGGCGAGATGATCGACGACTGATACGATTGCATTGGTCTCGACCTTCTTGACCAGATCGGTCGGCGCATACTGCCCGAAATCGATGCCGCTCCAACCCGACATGAACACCAGCGCGCCGTCATAGGAGGCGTATTGCTGATACTCCCCGAACTTCGCCTCCGCCTTTGCGTCGGTTTCGTCGACAATCACCGTGACCAGATTGTAGGTCAGAATCTTGCGCGGATCGCGGCCGGCTTCAGCCGCCCGCCGCCTCACATCGGCGACGTAGGATTTCAGGACCGGCTTGATCGGCGCGGCGACAAAGACGCATTCGGCGTGCCCGGCCGCAAAGGCCTTGCCGGCGCCCGACGCGCCCGCCTGGTAGAGCACCGGCGTCCGCTGAGGCGACGGCTCGCAAAGATGATAGCCCGGCACGTCGAAGTATTTTCCCTTGTGCCCGATCTCGTGAACCTTCGACGGATCGGTGAATATCCGCTTCCCCGCATCGCGCAGGACAGCCCCCTCCTCCCAACTTCCTTCGAGCAGCTTGTAGAGGACTTCGACATATTCGTTCGCTACTTCGTATCGATTGTCGTGGCGGCGCAGCCCGCCCTGACCGATATTCTTCGCCCCGCTCTCCAGATACGAAGTCACGATGTTCCAGCCAACACGCCCCTTGCTGTGGTGATCCGCAGTGGAGAGCCTGCGCGCGAAGGTGTAGGGATGCTCGAATGACGTCGACGCGGTGATGCCGATGCCAAGATGCTCGGTTGCAAGCGCGATTGGCGCCACCAGCTGCAGGGGATCGTTGACCGGGATTTGCGCCGCCTGCTCGAGCGCATGAAACAGAGAGTTCTTGTAAACGTCATAATAGCCGATGACATCAGCAATGAAGATGCCGTCAAAGATCCCGCGTTCCAGCGTTCGCCCAAGATCCTGCCAATAGTCGAGGTCCTTGTACTTGTAGGAGCGATCCCGCGGGTGTGCCCAAACACCGGGAGACTGATGGCCGACACAATTCATGTCGAACGCGTTGAACCGGATCTGTCGCGTCATGCACACCTCTCCGCTGCGTCGCTCATTGCGATGCAATTGTTTCCTTCGAAGGTATCTCGCCACAACAAGCGATCGATGGTCCATCGCGTTTATCGGCGTTTTGCGATGTGCATGTTTCGCCGCAGCCATTTGCTACATGAGAAACTCTCTCTTGACCCACTCCCATTTCTCGTCAACGAGCGCTGTCATGCGGCGCGCTCGATGCACATCGCGACAACAACTCGCTTCGATGCGCTCGATTCTCGATACGATCCGCCGCATCGAGGGTCGATTCGGAGAACACTCCTTTCGAATTGACTCTCGTCGCGCTCATCTCAGCCTCCGTTCGACGAAGAGCGCATGACGCCATCGCGCATTCATGCATCACAACGCGCGGCAGAATTTTCTTCGCACGACGCGCTACTCCGAACGTTCGTCTTCGATCCTGCGCAAATACAGCCTGGCTCTCAGCCGAGAGCAGACTATTCTTCAAAACCACAAGATTGATATCAGGACGAGCGAAAGCGGAACGATGACCATTCACATTGCGAGCCCCACGAAGAGCGATGACGAACTGCAAACGCGATTCGCTCCGATCTTCGAGATGATCGCGGCGGGTGCGGTGGCGCGCGAACGAAACCGCACGCTGCCATTTGACGAGATCAGACTGTTGAAAGAGGCAGGCTTCGGGGCCTTGCGTGTGCCGGTCGAGTTCGGGGGACTCGGCGCGACGCTCCGCCAGACCTTCGACTTGCTTATCGGGCTTGCGGCCGCCGATTCCAACCTGCCCCAGGCGTTGAGAGCTCACTTCAACCTGGTCGAGGACTTGCGGCTGAACAAGGATGAGACGGTCAAGGCGCGGTGGCTCAGGACAATCGCAAACGGCGCACTGTTCGGCGTCGCAGTGACTGAACCAGGCGTTGGCGCGGTCGATCGCTATCGGACTGCCGTGACGTCGGAGGGAGCCGCGCTGCGGCTCAATGGCACAAAGTATTACACGACGGGCACCCTCTATGCCGATCATCTGATCGTGGCGGCCGACCGGGATGGCAAACGAGTCACGGTTCTTGTCGACACCAACCAGTCCGGCGTCGAAGTTCAGGACGACTGGGATGGCTTCGGGCAGAGACTGACGGCGAGCGGCACGGCTGAGTTCAAGGATGTAACGGTCATTCCGGACCGCATTCTCGGTCCGGGCTACGGAACGGAGGGCCGCGTCTTCGGAACCGCCCACGTTCAGTTGATCCTGCTCGCGACCCTCGCAGGAATCGCAGCACGCGCCGCTATCGATACCACCGAATGGATTAAAGCGCGAACCCGCACCTTTTCCCACGCTGTCGCTGATCTGCCACGGAATGATCCCCTTGTGCAGCAGGTCATCGGGCAGCTGTTCAGCGCGGCATTCGGTGCACGAGCGACGGTCCTCGCCGCGGTCGACGAGCTCGCGCGGACCCTTGACGGTCGCCACCAAGACCCTCAGCAGCTCGACGCTTCCGAACTTGCGGCAGCGCAGGCGCAGGTAGTCGTCATCAAGCTTGTTCTCGATGCTGTGACTACGCTTTTCGAGGTCGGCGGCGCCTCTCTCAGCTCGGAGAAGCTCGCGATCGACCGGCACTGGCGCAACGCACGTACTATCGCTTCCCACAACCCCGCGATCTTCAAGCTCCGCGCAATCGGTGCACATGAGTTGAATGGCGACACACTTCCATACGCATGGAGTGCTGGCGTTCGTTCAGCATCGCAATCTGGCGGCTAGCACGCTCGTCGACGAAATGGCGAGCAGAGTCCGTACTTGAGCTGCTAGTCTCGGCTGAATTGCGACCTGGCGGCCTTTGCGAAATCTGAACAGTTAGCTGTCTCAGCCACATTTGCTCGTGCGATTAGGTTGTCGCCGAGTTGAGAAGCGACCATCGAACGATGGCTATCCTCACGTCGATTCGCTCTCCTGAATATCCTCCGGGATCTCCTGCCGCAGCTTCGGTCCTTGACTGAGCCGCCGCCCGAGCGTCGCGACGAAATTATCGTACCGAGCTGCAGCCTGCGCCCGCGCCGCCTTTGCAGCCGGTTCGGGGAGCGGCGGTGTCGTCGTGAGCCAGAACCGGATGAACAACGCCAAGGTCTCGATCGAGATCCCTATGGCGCGTTCGAGCCGCGCGGATGCGGCGATCGACTTGGTCGAGTCGCTTGGCGATGGCGGCCTCCCGCCGCTCGTCGGCATCCGGCGACAGGAAGGAAGCGATCGCGGCTTCGGCGATGAGCGACATCGGCTGCTCGCGCCGGGCAGCATGGGCTGAGAGCGTCTTCATGACGTCCGGATCGAGATAGACCGACATCTGGGCTTTCTTCTTCGGTGCGGTCATGCCTGCCTCACAATCCGAGTTCGTCGTCGGGATCAAGCAATGCCTGGCGCGCCACGCCCTGCATCAGGTCGCTCATGCGCCTGATCCGTGGGGTATCTTCATCGAGCTCGCCGGCAAGGTCAGGCGCGAACTCGTTCTCGAGTGGTTCCTTCTTCTCCACGGTGTCGCGAACCAGTTCCGGTCGCCGCCGGCGGTCGGCGGTCTTCGGATCCTCCACGTCGGTCTGATCGTCGACCGAGGCCAGCGGGGCCGTGGGCGCGTCGGGAGCGGCCGTGAACTCCAATCGTCCGGCCGGTTGTTATTGGATTTGGTCAGCACCGGCGGCGCCAGAATGCGCTCCCGGAAACGTTTATCCTCGTAATAGCGCGCCTTCTTGGCGCGGATCGGATGGAGACCCGACATCATGACGATCTCATCCGATGGCGGGAGCTGCATCATCTCACCGGGCGTCAGCAGCGGGCGGGCGGTCTCCGACCGCGACACCATCAGATGACCGAGCCAAGGTGCCAGCCGGCTGCTCGCATGCCAACCAGCCGACTTCCCTATCGATCGAGACCAGCGCCGCGACTTTCCCTCGTCGGCAAGTCCATCCCTGAGAGGCATCCTATAGAAATCGACGAGCTGTGCGCGACCGCCATGAGCCGATCGACAGGCAAGCGCTGCGTCGGGTCAACTACCAGCCTTGGCACTTGATCGCGATGACGGACGCATGGCAACCGTGGCGAACGAACGTCGGGGTACGTCACATGTCAAGAGTTCGGATTGCAATATCGACCTGGCGACGCCAACAGACCGGATAGATTTGCCGGCTGCTCGCTCCTAGCTGTCATAGGCGCCCGCGGTGTGCTTCCGCCCTTAGCATATGGGCATCATCGGACACAGCGATTGCCTTCGAGTGCCACCCGGATCCGCACGCTGGACAACTCCAATAAACGACTAACGTTTCATGAATGGGAAATGGGGGGCCAAGATGACCGGTGAGTCTATTGTGATTTTGGGAGGCGGGTCGGCAGGATGGATGACTGCGGCCTATCTCAAAAAAGCGTTGAGTGGCGTCGATATCGTGCTTATCGAGTCTGCTAATGTTGGCACCATTGGGGTTGGCGAAGCCAGCTTCAGCACAATCAGATTGTTTTTTGATTATCTTGGCCTTGATGAATCCGAATGGATGCCACAATGCAACGCTACGTATAAGCTCGCAATCAAATTCAGCAATTGGACTGCTGGCGGCGGGTATTTCTATCATCCGTTCCAACGCTATCAGGTCGTAGACGGAAGCAATCTTGGCGAATGGTGGTTGCACCTAAAGCCTAATGAGACACCATTCGATACCGCCTGCTTTAGCACCTCCTCTCTATGTGAGAACAACAGATCCCCAAGATACCTGAACGGCGAAGTCTTCGATGACAAGGTCAAAGCCACCTTCAATTCTGCTAACAAGGTGCCGCCAAATGTATTCCTATCCGATCACCGGCTCCAGTACCCTTACGGGTATCATTTTGAAGCCAGTCTGCTCGCGAGCTTTCTCAGGAATTATGCGACGGCGCTTGGCGTTCGGTGCATAAAAGACGATGTCGAAGACGTGCTTCTCTCGACGGAAGGTTCGATCGAGTGTCTTAGGACCCGCAGAAATGGGACAGTGAAGGGATCGCTATATGTAGATTGTACCGGCTTTCGCGGTCTGCTCATTAATCAAGCGCTCAAAGAACCGTTCCTTTCGTTCCAGGACGTCTTGCTGAACGACCGCGCGGTAGCGCTGCAGGTCCCCTACCAAGCCGACAGATCGGATATCGAGCCCTTTACATCAGCTACTGCGCTACAGTCCGGTTGGGCCTGGAACATTCCTCTCTACAAGCGCGTCGGTACCGGTTACGTCTATTGCAGTCAATTCATCTCGTCCGAACAAGCTGAATTTGAGCTTCGCGCGCACATAGGTCCGCGCGCAAAAGATTGCATCGCGAATCACATCAGGATGCGAATCGGCCGTTGCCGCAGTTCTTGGGTCAAGAACTGCGTCGCAATCGGTTTGTCATCCGGTTTCGTTGAGCCACTAGAATCGACTGGACTTTTCTTCATTCAGCTCGGCATTGAGGAGCTCCTGCGTCATTATTCAGGTCCCACGACGGACCCTGACGTAGTGGCCGACTACAATAGGATCATGGCCGATTGCATCGACGGGGTGCGCGACTTTCTCGTCCTTCATTATCGCGCTTCTGACAGGGTCGACACGCCATATTGGCAGGCGACAAAGGAGATCTCGGTCCCTCCTTCTGTAGACCAACGTCTCCAGCTTTGGAAAAAAAGGCTTCCGAACGAAAGGAGTATCAACCCGTGCTACCATGGCTTTGAATTCTACTCCTATTCTGTAATGCTGCTTGGGTTGAACTATCGGCCCGTCCGCAGTCTGCCTACTCTGCGGCACTCTAACGTAAGCGCTGCCCTCGCGGCATTTCAAGAAGTGCGGGATCGCACGGGCGAGTTACTCCGCACATTGCCCAGCCATTTGGAATATCTTCAGCATCTTCGAAGAGCGAGAAACTCTTCTCCAGCTGCTGACGCCTCTACCTGATCCAAGCGAATTTTAGGAAAGAATCGAACGGGAATCCCCCGTGATTAGGGCAACGGCAACCGGCCGCAGCATCTTGTCGGTGCGAACCGGCTCCTGTGGTCTGCTTGCTGCTTGTTGCCCCTTCTGCGACATGGCAAGCTGGCGGGCGGGTGCGAGTAGAGAGGCAGACCGGAAGTCATCGGCTTAAGGCAAACCGACGCACATGCTGTGGGGCGGCATCTCTTGAAAATCCATGCCCGTCAACGCGATCTCCGCGCTTGGAAAGCATAGAAAATGCGTAGCAAGCAGTCTTAGAAAATGGACCTTGGAAAATGGACCTTGCCTCTTTCTCAAGTTCTTTGATTCGTTTGATCCAAAGCCATGGACCTTGGATCACTTCCGTCGTTGTTGCGCTGGAAAGCGCCGGAGTGTCGCTTCCCGGAGAGACGATCTAGTTGCTACGGCTCTTCTGGCCGCCGCCACCAATCAGATCGGTATCGCCGTCGTTGTAGCCGCGGCCGCTGCAGGTGCGATCGTCGGAGACGGGATCGGATACACGGTCGGGCGTCGCTTCGGAATGCCGCTTCTTCGCGAGTACGGACGGTATATTCGTCTCGATGAAATTGATTGCTGATCGGTCGCTATCTGTTTTTTCGGTATGGGAGCGCCGTCGTATTTTTTGGTCGCTTTATCGCGGTCCTACGAATGTTTGCGGCTTCGCTTGCTGGCGCAAATGGCATGGCCGCGGGTCGCTTTTTCTTTCAACGTGATTGGGGGCATTTGCTGGGCGTGTCTCTTCGGCTTCGGTGCCTATGCTGCCGGAACCGAAATCTATAGGATTTCTAAGGCGCTCAGCCTGGTGTCACTGGTATTGTCTATTGGCACGGGATCTGCGCTTTAGCCCTTAATTTGGACAAGGCACGCGGCCAGTTGGGTTCGCGGTTGGCGCGATCGTTCGTAGTTGTTGGCATGCCGATCAGACTGACGAACGAAATGTCGTCGCGAAAGTACGAACTGTGTAGCTAAAATCGGGAATCTGCAGAGGTCGGATAATCTCGATATCAACGCACGATCAAGTGCCAAGCCAATTGCGCAAACGTCATCAGCGTGGGGATAGAAAGCAACGCGAATCCGGCTCCGTAGAAGAAGGCCACCAGCACGCGCAGGCGCGGCCTCGCGTTGTCCAGCGCCATATAGTGCATCAGTAACATGTCATTGCGATGCGCTTCGGATGCCGCCTGTGTCTGGAATGCACTTGTGAACCATTGAAGACGGCGAAACCCAGAAGTCAGCGCCTTAGCTATCATATAGGAGTCGGGTCTTCCGCGCTTGTCGTAGAATGGCTCATCATTAGGGTCTATTTCTATAGGCGTAGGCGAGCCGTCCGCTTCGAGCGATACCGTTGGCTCCGGAGGTTTTTCAAAGTGCTCGGGAGGCAAATCCGAAAAAATCTCAAGCATGGCGACTGAACACAGATTTATGAAATCGTCTGGCTCACTCATCCGCGTGATTATTCCGCGCGGAGCCATGTCGTCGTACTCGTCGAAGCCCAGTGCATCTATATAGCGACGAGATACTTCTGACAGCAGCAAAGCAACACGCGAGCGAGTTACTAGCGAGCTTTCGGCCTGTACGCATTCGATGGCAGATGCATAGCTTTTCACGATCAAAGGGCAGAATAACGCGAAAAGAGCCGACCCAAAGCCAAGAGATGTAAGCCCGAAATATACATAGTAGAGGCGAGACAGCGTGATTTGCCTAGCGACTTCCTCCGCGCCATTCATCGGTAGATTTAACCAGCGACGGATAAGGTCTGGCGACAGTGTTAGAAGCTCGACGACGTGTTGATTGAACAGGAGCAGCGAGCCGAGGAACGGCACCACTATCGTCAATGATAGAAGACGCGATTGCCCGATACGCCGGATCGACGACCAAGGCAACATTGCGATTGGACGGCTATTTACAATGTCCCATCGCAAGGCGCTCAACCTTGAAAGGAACTTCGTCAAGGTTTTTGGGGCGCGCAATCTTATTTGCCTATCACCAGATGCAGCCGGCCATCTTCACCGCTGTCAAAGAACGGAAAGCGAAGGTAGCGAACACCGCGCCCGCGACTCCAACGGAGCCGATGACCACAAATACAAGCCGATACCAGAATATTCGATCGGACAGGGATGTGAACGTTCCAATGAACTTTGAGCTGATTGCAGCGAAGTCGCTTTCTAGCCTTTTCTTTTGACGCTGAATCTCGCTACTGATGGCGTTCAGTGTGAAGAACTGATTTACGATCGAAGCGCATAGAAAAACTACAAAAATCCAAGCACCTGCCAGAACGGCAAGGTTAGTCCAAGCTTCGACTCCGCAGGCCGGTGCAGTTTTCATCTGGGATGCGACGACGATGGTAGCAATTGGTATGCCCAGTAGCTGTCCCTGCACGTCCACAAAGGTCTTATGAATCCGTGTCAAGAAATCTAGGTTCGCGTTTTCAATATCGGTTCTGATCTTGTCATAAGAAAAGCTCGACACGAACAGGCGATAGCTGTCGTCGAGACTGCTGGCGAGATGATCCAGGTTGAGCAGTATGCGCTCGAAGCGCACAGGTTCGGATTGCGGCCTGACGAGCGTTGCTATCGCATCGCCCAGCATCGTCAGCTTTTGAGCGCGATGCAGAGGGTCATCGAATTGCTTCACAAGCTTATCAATTGCAGCAGTTTTGACGAACTTTAGATTGGCTGCACTATAGCGAATGGGAACCTCAACCTTGCCGTCCTTGAAGAAGAACAGCTTTTGTTCTTCCCGATCGAGGAATGTTGCTGCATCAGCCAGCAACTTTATGAGGGAAACGACTG